>CAMDFL010000035.1 GCA_945897475.1 Bordetella parapertussis | reverse complement strand
CCCATCGTCCAGGCGGTCAAAGTGCGCCGCCTCGCGATCACGTCCGAGCAGCGCTTCGCCGGGCTGCCGGACCTGCCGCCGCTGAACGATGTGGTACCCGGCGTGGTGATGAACGGCTGGTTTGCGATCGTGGCGCCGGCGGGCACCGCTCAGCCGATTGTCGTTCGGCTCAATAGGGAAATAGGCGTGTATCTCAACGAGCCGGAAATTCAGAAGCGCCTGATCTCTTTTGGCGTGATGACCGAGGGCGCCGGCACTCCGGCAAGCACTGCGAGCTTTATTGCCAGGGAGCAAAACCTTTGGGATTCTCTCGAAAAGGAGCTCAACATCGAGCGCCAGTAGGCCTGCCCCGCGCCTAGCCGCCGATGACGACCATTCAACAACAGCCGGAGTGAGGAAGATGAACAGTGCTCGATGGCTTGCGGCCATTTTCTTGATCATCGTCGCAGGCACGGTGCAGGCGCAGGCCTGGCCGGCCAAGCCGGTGAGGTACGTCCTTTCGAACTCGGCGGGCTCTGCGCCGGATCTGGTGGCGCGCGTCACGACAGATCAACTGCAGCAGGCACTCGGCCAGGCCTGGATCGTCGAGAACCGGCCGGGCGGCGAGGGCGTCATTGGCGCCGCGTCCGTGGCGCGCGCCTCGCCCGACGGCTATTCGTTTTACCAGGCGTCGAGCGTCGCCATCGCGGTGCAGCCGCACCTGGTCAAGAATCTGCCCTACGATACGCTGCGCGACTTTACGCCCGTGGCAATGGTCGTCGACTCGGGGCCTTCGGGCATCGTCGTGCATCCGAGCCTGCCTGTGAAGACGTTCCCGGACCTCGTTGCGCTGGCGAAATCGCAGCCGGGCAGGATCTCCTACAGCGTCACAGTGGCATTCCTGTCGGTGTCAGCGAAGTGGCTCAACAAGCTCGCCGGCATCGACATGACCGAGGTGTACTACAAGGAGACCGGGCAGGCGACGGGCGACGCGCTTTCAGGCCAAGTGCCGGTGATGTTCAACTCGCTCGGCACGCCGATCCAGCACATCAAGGCGGGAAAGCTGCGTCTCCTCGCCGTGACATCGCTAAAGCGCCTGCCGCAGTTCCCCGACATGCCGACCATCGCCGAGTACTACCCGGGCTACGAGTCAGAGGGCTGGGCGTCGATGGCAGCGCCGGCCGGCACGCCGGCCGAGATCGTCAACCGGGTCAACCGGGAGATGGACCGCATCGTGAAGGACCCTCAGTTCGCCGCCGCCGTGGGCAAGTTCTACTGGGCCAACATCGGCGGCGCCAGCAGCCCGCAGGGGCTGGCCGCTTTCTACCGCTCCGAGCGGGAGAAGTGGAGGAAGATCGTGAACGAATTAGGAATACAACCGCAGTAGCGCCCGCGCGATAGCTGGTACTGTGGTTCGCTTACGTTGGTCCACGCGCAACTCTACGGTACAGTGTCCGCCCGCTGCCGCGAACAGGAAATACGCCATGAAAGTCTTTGCCGCAGTGCTCGCCGCCCTGACCAGTAGCGCGGTCCTGCCCGTCTCTGCCCAGTCGTCGTACCCCGTCAAGCCTATCCGGGTTGTGGTTCCTTTCCCGGGCGGGCCCAGCGGGGTGGACCAGGGCCTGCGCGTGGCGCAGCAGAAGGTTGCGGAATTTCTTGGTCAACCATTGATCATCGACAACCGCTCAGGCGCAAACGGGATGATAGGCTCCGAGAACGTGGCGCGCGCGGCACCCGACGGCTACACGCTGCTGTTCACGACCCCGAGCACCCACGTCACCGCAATATTCATCACCAAAAACATGCCGTACGATCCGGTGAAGGATTTCACGCCGATCAGCGCGGCGCTGGAGCCGGTCACCGGTCTTGTCGCGTCTCCTTCGGTTCCCGCCAACAACGTAAGAGAACTGGTCGAATTCGCCAGGCGGAATCCGGGAAAACTTTCGTATGCCAGTTCCGGCATCGGGTCGGTATTTCATCTCACCGGCGAAATGTTCAAGCAGGCGGCTGGCATAGACATCCTGCATGTCCCTTACAAAGGCACGCAGCAGGCGCTGACGGACACCATGTCAGGTCAGAACAGCCTCACGCGCGCCGCTGTGTCCGGTGTCATACCGCTGGCTAAATCCGGCAAGCTGAAATTATTGGCTGTGCTTGAGGCAAAGCGCTTCGCGCTGCTTCCCGACGTGCCCACTGTCGGCGAAACGCTGCCAGGCTTCGAAAAGCCCGCGTCATGGTTCGGGTTTTTTGGCCCGGCAGTACTACCGCAGCCGATTGTATTCAGGGTGCAAGCCGATGTCGTGCGCGGATTCAGTGTCCCCGAAGTGCGCAACCGGCTTGAGGAAATGGGGTTGGTCGTGATCGGCAGCACACCGGCTGAATTTGCCGCGATCCTGCAGAAGGGTTACGAAATCTATGGCCGAGCGGCGAAGGCAGCCGGGATCAAGCCGGAATGAACGCACACTTATTGACGCCGACCGCAAATTGATCAGTTCAGAGGGGTAGTGCCGATCAGCGACTGACCAGCGCATTCATCGGGCGCACCCTGGTCAAACCGAAACCGGCACATCTGGTCAAATCGGCGCCGGCGGCAACAGGTTAGATGCCATTGGTCTCGGACTCCCCCATCCAGACGCATCCTTTAAAAAGAAAAATCAATTAGACGCCCCTGTGTCACTCGATGTCGTTTTAAACGACGCTCATTGAGATTAGATTTAGATAAAATATTCATCATGACAAGCATAGAACAACTTCATCACCTTGCCTGCGAAAAAGGAGAGGATACATATATTGATCCTGCTTCAGGCTGTCAGGTTCTCACAAGTCAAGCACACTTAAAACGCGGCACTTGTTGCGGGAATAGATGCCGCCATTGTCCTTTTGAATATGCCAATGTTCCAAAAAATAGCCCTTAGAGCTACTGGCTTTAAATTAAAAGTCTTGATTTCTTCAAATAGCTTATCGAGATCTGCATAAGATAGGTTCTTCATTGTTGACTCCGACCGCAAATTGACCAGTTTAGAGGGGTAGTGCAGATCAGCGACTGACCAGCGCATTCATCGGGCGCACCCTTGTCAAACCGAAACCAGCGTCAACAGTGCTGATAGCCTCAGCAATTTGCAGTGGCAGACGAAGGTTGCGGCGAAGATCAAAGACCGCACAGAATAAAAAATTCCGCACGGGTTCTTCCCGAGCCATTGCTGCCGGTCCAAGGCCCTACCCCCCCGGTGGGTCTGGGCGTTGCCAGAAGGCCCGTGGCAAGCATGGCATGGCCGTCTCTACACCGTCCTTGCCAAACCAGCACTCGAGTTAGGACAGTTTGTCCAGTTACGCGGCATGGGCGGAAGTATGGGTAGAATCTTTACTGATAGTAATTTATTAAACTATTCAAAGGCTTAAACAACTTATTGGCGGAAGGTGTGAGATTCGAACTCACGGAGAGCTTGCACCCTCGCCGGTTTTCAAGACCGGTGCCTTAAACCGCTCGGCCAACCTTCCGCTGACGCGTCATCCGATTGCCATTTTCAAGTTCGGAATTGAAATCCATGAATGAACTAAGGATTTGAGCTGCGGATTTGAACTGCGGGCTTTAAGGATAACCCTGCCTATTCAATGGATTCAATGGCTTGTATTATACATGTGAGGTCACTATACTCGCGCGCAAGTATGCCGGATCAAGGTGAGAACAATGATGAAACTATTACACTGGATCTTGGTCTAACCATCGTCAATTCGAATAAGTATCAGAGCGCGAATAAGTATCATAGCGGTCTAATTCCACAACGGAGGAATCCATGCAACCTGAACTGCAACGCATAGAAACACAATCACCTTATCAAGGCGACAGCATCGCGGGCAGCCAGAGTAGGGTGCTGCGAAATACCTATCTGCTGCTTTCCGTGACCATGATCCCGACGATCATCGGCGCGGCGATGGGGGCGAATCTGGATTTGAGCTTCATGCGCTCAAGCCCTTTTCTTTCGTTTTTCGCGGTGCTGGCAATTTTCTATGGTTGGATATTCGTGATCGAGAAAAACCGCAATAGCTTTGCCGGTGTCTGGCTACTGCTCGGCTTTACCCTCTTCCTTGGCGTTCTCCTTGGGCCCTTGTTGCAGAAGGTGCTAGGCCTGAGAAACGGTGTATCCCTGGTGATGATGGCAGCTGGCGGCACCGCGGCAATATTCGCCGTGATGGCGGGCATCGCGATGACGACCAAACGTGATCTGTCCGGATTGGGCAATTTCCTAACGGTCGGATGCATTGTCATCATGCTGGCGGTGGTCGCCAATGTTTTCCTGCAGAGCCCGGTTATGCACTTGGTGCTGCTGGGGGGATTCGTACTGTTTTCCTCGGTGCTGATTCTGTGGCAGATTAACAGCATCGTGCGTGGTGGGGAAACCAACTACATCTCGGCAACATTGTCTTTGTATATCTCGGTCTACAACCTGTTTTCCAGTTTGCTGCAATTGCTGGGAATCGGAGGCGGCAACGACTAAAGCTTCACAGCATCGCCCAATAATTGACAAGGGGCCCGAGAGGCCCCTTGTTTTTTCTTCACCGAGTCCTTGCAGCGCATACTACCTCTCGAACATCGCCACGGATTCGACATGCGAGGTATGCGCAAACATATTGACAATGCCCGCAGCTGCGAATCGGTAACCCAGGTCATTCACCAATATTTCGGCGTCCCGCGCCAGCGTTGCCGGGTCACATGAGACATAGACAATTCGACTGGGTGCGCGCCCCGCCAGCGATTTAACCAGATCGATCGCACCATCGCGCGGTGGATCAATCAACACCTTGTCAAATACCTCCAGTGCGGCGCAGGCTTGGGTATCAAACAGATTGGCAAGCTCAAAGCGGCACTGACTACTCAATCCGTTCAAGGCCGCATTGTCGCGGGCCCTTGCCACCAGCCCGGCGCTGCCCTCCACGCCCACGACCTGCGCGCCACAGCGCGCCATCGGCAAGGAAAAATTACCCAAACCGCAAAACAAGTCGCCGATGCGCTCACCGGGCTGCGGATCTAAGAGACGCATCACGCGGCGCACCAGCATGCGGTTGACATCGTGATTGACCTGAGTGAATTCGGTGGGGGAAAACCCCAATCGAACATCGAATTCCGGCAACGAATAGGAAAGCAAAGGGGCATCCAAGGGCCAAAAAGGCCGCGCCGACTCCGGGCCAGCCGGTTGCAACCACACTTGAAATTCGCTTTTCTCAGCATAGGCTCGCAGCATTTCAAGGTCGCTGTCGCTGGGTTGATCAAGAACGCGAAACACCAGGACGGTCAATGCACTTCCAACGGCGACTTCGATCTGCGGAAGGCGCTGGCAAATCGACAATCCCCCCACCAATCTACGCAACTCTGGCAGTGCCCGAGACAGAGCTTCCGGCAGAACCTCGCAACTTGTCATATCTGCCACGAAACCGGATCCTCGCTCATGAAATCCAACCAGAACGCCGCCCTTCTTTCGCACCAGGCGCACACCCAATCTCGCGCGACGACGATAGCCCCACGGCGAGCCATGGATCGGGGACAAAATGAGCTCGGGCTCAACTTTGCCTATTCTCTCCAGGCAATCCTCCAACACCCTTTGCTTGGCTGCGACCTGAGCGCGGACGTCGACGTGCTGCATGGAACAACCACCACAGATGCCGAAGTAGGTGCAATGTGGGGTGACACGTGACGCGCTTTCGCGCAATACGCGATGCACCTGAGCCATCTCGTAATTGGGCTTTTTCTTATATACCGAACATAGAACGCGCTCGCCGGTGATCGCACCATCAACGAACACCGTCTTGCCATCGCTGCGTGCGATGCCACGACCTTCCCTGTCCAGCGACTCGATTTCAAGTTCAATCATGGGTGCGCTGCGAGTCCGTCCCACGCAGCTAGAAACTCGCGCCAATGCGGCTCGCCGCCGCGCGCGAGAGTGCTGCGCACCAACTCGATTTCCTGATCGTACTGCACCGCGTCCAATTCCCCACGCAAATGCTGAAATCTGAGATATATCAAGTAGGTGTTGGCGACGTCCGTCTCACAATAGTCGCGGATAGCGGCGATCCCTCCGGTTTGCCAGGTACCCCAGACTTCCGATCCATCGAACCCTAGCTTGCCGGGAAAACCGCACAGTTTGGCAATCTCATCCAGCGGCGCATTGGCGCGCGGCTGGTAGAGCGCCATCAAATCCATTAAATCCATGTGCCGCTTGTGATAGCGGCTGATGTAATTATTGTAGTTGAACGAACGATCTTCCTCACCCAACTCCCAGAATTGACCGGCGCAGAGACCATGTACCAGAGCACGGTAATTCAGAACCGGCAAATCAAATCCACCGCCATTCCAGGAAACCAGTTGCGGGGTGTATTTATCGACCCCGTCAAAGAAACGCGCAACCAGTTCGGCTTCGCCATCCTTAGCCGATCCCAGCGACCAGATTTTGAATGTGTCGCGCTCACGCAGCGCGCACGAAATGGCAACCACTCGGTGCAGGTGCAGCGGCAGAAAATCGGTGCCATTTTGCGCGCGGCGCCGGGCGAAGGCGAATTGCGCTACTTCACCGTCGCTTAAATCCGAGCCAATGCCATGCAAGCGGCGCAGACCAGCGATATCGGGAATAGTTTCGATATCGAATGTGAGCGCTGTCTGCATCAATCCGGGAACACACCGGTGGAGAGGTAGCGGTCGCCTCGGTCGCAAACAATGGTTACGATGGTGGCATTGCTGAGCCGCGCGGCAATGCGCAAGGCTACCGCGAGCGATCCGCCGGCTGAGATGCCGGCGAAGATGCCTTCTTCGCGCGCCATTCTGCGTGCCATTTCCTCCGCGTCGGCCTGGTTGACGTACTCCAGGGAGTCGACTCGAGCCTTCTCGTAAATGCGCGGCAAATAAGCTTCAGGCCATTTGCGTATGCCTGGAATCTGAGATCCATCTTCTGGTTGGCATCCCACAATTTGAATTGTCGGATTCATCTCCTTTAGATAACGCGAGACGCCCATGATGGTTCCCGTGGTCCCCATGCTGGATACAAAATGGGTGATTTGCCCGGCGGTGTCGCGCCAGATTTCAGGGCCAGTTCCTTCGTAGTGCGACAGCGGATTGTCCGGGTTGGCGAATTGATCCAGGATCAATCCCTTGCCCTCGCTTTGCATCTTCTCGGCCAGATCGCGCGCCGATTCCATTCCGCCCGCCTTGGACGTAAGAACGATATCGGCGCCAAACGCGCGCATGGTCTGCCTACGTTCAATAGACAAATGCTCGGGCATGATAAGAATCATGCGATAACCGCGAATCGCCGCCGCCATGGCGAGCGCGATACCGGTATTTCCACTGGTTGCCTCGATCAAGGTGTCGCCCGGTTTGATGGTGCCGCGCTGTTCGGCGCGAACAATCATCGACATGGCTGGCCTATCCTTTACGGAACCGGCGGGATTGTCGCCCTCGAGCTTGCACAGGATGGTATTGCTCGATCCGGCCGTCATGCGTTTCAATCGCACCAGCGGCGTCTCGCCCACCGTGTCTTCTATGGTTTTGTAGTTAGGCGAATTTTTCATGATCGCAGTTTAATCGAAGAGGGCAAGGCCGCGCCTGTTGAATCTGCTCGGATTTCGATCATGTCTACCATGATCGGCTTTGCTGTTTAAGTAACCACTCGCAATAGGTCGACACGCCCTGCTCAACACTGGAGAATTCGTGTTGATAACCAACCAGCCTCAAGGCATTGATATCCGCCTGAGTAAAATGTTGATACTTGCCTTGTAAGGCTTCTGGAAAATCGCGATAGCTGATAATTCCCATATCGCGCATTTCCGCTAAATTAAGAATCGACTTGCCGTCCGCCACACGGCACGCATTGACGGTGGCAACCGCGACATCATTGAAACTTTGCGCGCGGCTTGTGCCCGCATTGAATATCCCGCGCGCCTCCTGATGATCAAAGAACCAGAGGTTGACTCGGACTATATCCTCGACAGCAATAAAGTCGCGGCGCTGCTCGCCAGGCTCGTAACCACCGGAACCTTGGAACGGACGCACACATCCATCAGTTTGATATTGATTGAAAAAATGCCATGCGACCGAGGCCATTCGCGTCTTGTGCGCTTCATTGCGTCCGTAGACGTTGAAATACCTGAATCCCGCGATTTGCACACCGACTTCGGGGAGCCTGCGCCTGACCAATTGATCAAAAAGCAATTTTGAATATCCATAAACGTTCAATGGCGATTCGAATTGACGTTCCTCTAGAAATGTCGTGGAACCACCATAGACCGCGGCCGAAGAGGCATAGATCAGCGGCACTTCCTGCTCACAACAAAAATCAAGAAGCTCGACAGAATAGCGATAGTTGTTCTCCATCATGTATCGACCATCTGTCTGCATCGTATCGGAGCAGGCGCCTTGATGAAATATCGCGTCCACGCTGCCATCGAATTCTCCGGCCATCAGTGATGACAGGAAATCCCGCTTGTCCATAAAATCCGTTATTTCGCAATCGACCAAGTTGCGGAATTTCTCGGAGGATTGCAGGTTGTCTACGGCGATGACATCTCGTTCTCCGCGCAAATTGAGCGCCCGAACCAGATTGGAACCGATAAATCCCGCAGCACCGGTAACGATAACGGTCATGATTGTGTGTCCAAATTAGTGGTTAATCGCTGCAACATTGCCGCTCGTAGAATCCACAAACAGAGATCTATTGCCGTGGCCGAAAATGGGATTCGAGTGGTCAATTATTTTGCCTTCCCTGATCTAGTCTTCACTAAGACTGGCCACGATTTCCGGCAATTGAACAACCGCTGTACCCAGCTTACCCACCACCACGCCAGCGGCGTGATTGGCGATGTGTGTGGCCTCGCCCAACGAGGCACCCGCCCCGAGCATAACCGCGAGCACCGCGATAACCGTGTCGCCCGCGCCGCTGACATCAAATACCTCTCGAGCCTTGGCCGGCTCATGCGATACCAGGCCTTTTTGAAACAGCGTCATGCCCTCCTCACTGCGCGTCAAAAGCAATGCATCAATACCCAATTTTCGCCGCAAGGCCTGCGCCTTAGTGGTGAGCTCGCCCTCGTCGCGCCAGCCGCCCACCACCTCGCGCAGTTCGCTTCTATTGGGCGTCACCAGGGTCGCGCCACGATAACGCGAGTAGTCCTCTCCCTTTGGATCAACCAGCACCCGCTTCCCCTGCGCCACGGCCATATCAATCATTTTGGAAATATGAGTCAGGCCACCTTTGCCGTAATCGGACAGGACCACGATTTCTGACCCAGCCAACAAGGCTTTATAGGCGGCAAGCTTGTCGAGCAACACCTCGTGACTGGGGACGGTTTCAAAATCGATTCGCAACATTTGCTGGCGACGACCTATAACCCTAACCTTGACCGTAGTGTCAATGCTCTGATCGCGATGCAATTTTGCGCGTACGCCATCGGCTTTCATCAACTGTGCCAGACGCTGACCGGCTTGATCAGCACCGACCACGGACAGCAAGGTGACATGGGCACCCAGAGCCGCCGCGTTGCGCGCCACGTTCGCGGCGCCGCCCGGACGATCCTCGGTGCGGTCTATCTTGACGATAGGCACTGGCGCCTCCGGAGACACCCGATCTACCTCGCCAAACCAGTAGCGATCCAGCATGACATCGCCGACCACGAGGATTCTGGCGCGACCTAGCAATCGTTCATCCAGTTGCTCGTCCAGCGAAAAAGATCCCCGCGCGACAGAAGGCTTTACACTGTTCTCTCGTGCTCGCCTGGAAACCTTCGTTTGGCCCGCCATGATTGCCGCGCCGTCCTTATTTTCGACCAATCGCATGGTACTCCAGCGAGTGACGGCGAACCTCCGCAGGATCGTACAAGTTGCGGCCATCGAAAATCACCGGCAGCTTCAATTGCTCGCGAATAAGATCGAAATCGGGGCTGCGAAACTCTTTCCACTCGGTAACGATGGCAAGGACGTCCGCCCCGTTCAATGCGGCATTTGGCGAGTCAGCGAAATGCAGCCCTTGGGTTTGCGCACCAAATACGCGGCGCGCCTCCTCGATGGCTACCGGATCGTAAGCACAAACCTCGGCGCCGGCGTTAAGCAGTTCGTCGATCAAAACCCGACTCGGCGCCGCCCGCATGTCGTCGGTATTGGGCTTGAAGGCCAAGCCCCAGACCGCGATGCGACGTCCCGCCAGATTATCTCCAAGCCGCGCTTTAATCTTTCGCCCAAGAACAGTTTTTTGAATTTGATTGACCTGTTCCACGGCATCCAATATCAGATGCGAGGCATTCGCGTCCTTTGCGCTTCGCATCAATGCTTGAACATCCTTGGGGAAACAAGAGCCGCCATAGCCGGCCCCGGCATATAGAAAGTGGTAGCCGATACGCGGATCCGAACCAATACCGAGACGTACCTGCTCAATATCGGCGCCCAGCTTGTCGGCCAGATTGGCCAATTCATTCATGAAGGAAATGCGCGTGGCCAACATCGCGTTGGCCGCATATTTTGTGAGTTCCGCCGAACGCACATCCATGAACAACATGCGCTCATGATTGCGTTGAAACGGCGCGTACAGCGCGCGCATGATCTGCGTGGCCCGTTCGTCCTCGCTTCCAACTACGATACGATCGGGACGCATGAAATCCTCAATAGCCGCGCCTTCCTTGAGAAATTCCGGATTGGACACGACGCCAAAAGGAATCTCTTTGCCGCGTTTGAGAAGCGCCTCCCGCAGCGTATTGCGCACCTTGTCAGCGGTCCCAACCGGCACGGTGGATTTATTGACCACCAGGCGATAACCGTCAATGTGCTCGCCAATGCCTTGTGCGGCCGCCAGAACGTATTTCAAATCCGCGGAACCATCCTCGTCAGGCGGCGTGCCCACGGCGATGAATTGAACCTGGCCATGATGAACGGCCCTGGCAACATCGCTGGTAAATTGCAAACGGCCTGCGGTTCTGTTGCGTCCGATCATCTCCTTGAGACCCGGTTCGAATATCGGTACGCCGCCCTGCTCAAGTAAATCTATTTTTGCACTGTCCACATCCAGACAAAGCACGTCGTTACCGACCTCTGCGAAGCAGGCGCCTGTCACCAGGCCTACATATCCGGCGCCGATCATGGTTACTTTCACTCTGGTAATGCTCCTTTTGTTCGCATGCGTTGTGTTACCTCCACTGTGTTACAGAGGCTGTGCGGTCATTCGTGCATCGACCACAATGCAATATCCTGTACATGATCCATCAGGGATCAAGATCAAATTCCTCGGTTCGCTTGGGCGGATAAGTTTCCCAGCCACTACATGCCGGGCAACGCCAGTGGAACTGGCGCGCTTTGAATCCGCAGTTGTCGCACCGATATCTGGCCAGACGCCGGGTATGTCCATGCACCAGATTTTTAACCAATTCCAGGTCATGACGCCGCTCCGCAGGAGCCAGCAGTATCTGCGCCTCAAGCAATTTATCCAATCCAAGTAAAGTCGGGTTTCGCCGTAACTCTTCCTTGACCAGGTGATAGGCGGTCTGCGCATCGTGATGTTCCAGGGTTGACTGAAATACGACCTCCAGAAGATCCAAGGAAGGATACTGCGCCAGATACCCGCGCAACAGCGTCAGCCCCTCTTCGGAGCGACCCAGGACCCGGTAACTATCGAGAATCCGCCTTGCGACAATCGCGACAAACGCCGGACGTTGCTGCTCAATTCGCTTCCACGCCTCGATTGCCTGGTCGGCCTGTCCGGCAAGCGCATGCAATTCACCCAACTGAATGTTCGCACGGACGCATTTGCGATTCGCGCCAAGAGCGCGCAGCAGGTTTTCCTCAGCTTGCGTCGATCTCGAGTGGGTAGCGTCCAATGCGGCGAGTTCGCAATAGAAATTGGCTATTTCCTTCTGCCGGCTCTCACCAGAGTCCGCTTCCATGGCGCGTGCGGTCTCGATTGCCTTCCCCCAGTCTTTTTCCTGCTGATAAATTTCCAGCAGCAAACGCAGCGCATCAGAGCGTAGCGTTGACTCGCGTAATTTGGATAACACCTCCTCGGCGCGATCCAGCAGTCCCGCCTTGAGATAGTCCTGGCCAAGCTCGATCATTGCATGCAAACGTTGCTCATCGGCCAGGTCACTGCGGTCGAGCAGGTTCTTGTGCATGCGGATTGCCCGATCGGTTTCACCTCGACGGCGAAAAAGACTTCCCAACGCAAAATGCAGTTCGATGGTTTCCGGATCAATCCGGACCACTTCGATGAAAGCTTCAATCGCTTTATCGGGTTGTTCATTGAGCAGGAAATTCAGCCCTTTGAAGTAAGAACGGGGCAAGGCGCGTGATTCAAGGACCAGGTGTTTGATGTCAACGCGCGCCGCCAGCCAGCCCAGTCCAAAAAACAGCGGCAGTCCAAGCAACCACCAATATTCAAACTCCATCAGGACACCTCCGCCGGACTGACCAGAGGCGGCGAATCTTTCTGCGTTTGAAGCGCTCTTTTTAGAACCAAAATCTCACGTCGCTGCCGAAAAATTCGTTCTAGTGATGCCAATACACCCAGACACGCGCCGATCACGAAAAAGACCAACAGCAACAAGATCAAGGGAACGTCCCAGCCTTGATCAAAAAAGAAACGCAGCCGCACCGGAGCGATATTGCGAATGGCGAATAGCAACAAGACGACGAACAGAACCGATAGAAGCAGCCAGAATAAATAGCGCAGAATTTTCATTTATCGAGAAGTTCGTAATTCATGACAAAAAATGCCTCTCACGAGACTGTCATGCTTTTGGGAATCATCCAAAATCAGAACCCAAGTGAGAGTCCACGTGAAAACGGCGGCATCGCTGATGCCGCCGCCTTGCTTCACCATTTTCATCCCACTAGTTCTCGTCTACGCGCTCGCGTAGTTCCTTGCCAGCCTTGAAGTGCGGGACAAATTTTTCCGGCACCTGCACCTTTTCCCCAGACTTGGGATTGCGACCCACGCGCGCGGGTCGATGGTTCAGACCAAAACTTCCAAAACCACGAATCTCGATTCGTTGGCCTTGCACCAAGGCCTGCGTCATCGCGTCAAGTATCATCTTGACCGCGAATTCGGCATCCTTGGCGACCAATTGCGGGTAGCGCGTCGCAAGTTGGGCAATCAGTTCAGACTTGGTCATTACCGGGCTCTAGGTCAGTTTTGCGCGTTTTTATTGTCCAACTTCGCCTTGAGCAAGGCGCCTAGGTTAGTGCTGCCTGAGCTCGCTGCCGATTCGCTTTGCAGTCGGGCCATGGCGTCACCCTCTTCGGCAACGTCTTTGGCCTTGACCGAGAGGTTAATGGTGCGATTTTTGCGATCGACGTTGATAATCATCACGTTGACCGAGTCGCCCTCTTTCAAGTGGGTACGTGCGTCTTCTACGCGATCCCTGGATATTTCCGAGGCTCGCAGATATCCCTCAACTTCGTCAGTCAACGCGATAACCGCACCCTTCGCATCGATGGTTTTTACGGTGCCATCAACGCGCGTGCCTTTTTCATTAGTGGCCACGAAGCTGTTAAAGGGGTCGCCCTCGAGCTGTTTGATGCCAAGGGATATGCGCTCACGCTCCACATCAATCGACAACACCATCGCCTCGATTTCCTCAGCCTTGCGGAAATTGCGAACCGCCTCTTCCCCGGTCAACGTCCAGGACAGATCCGACAAATGCACCAGACCATCGATCGCACCAGGCAGACCGATAAAGATGCCGAAATCGGTGATCGACTTGATCTGGCCACGGACTTTGTCGCCCTTCTTGAAGTTGATCGAGAACTCTTCCCATGGATTGGGCATGCACTGCTTCATTCCCAGGGATATACGGCGGCGGTCCTCATCTATCTCCAGGATCATCACCTCAACCTCATCTCCAAGTTGCACCACCTTGGAAGGATGTACGTTTTTATTGGTCCAATCCATTTCCGAGACGTGCACCAGGCCCTCAATACCAGACTCGACTTCGACAAACGAGCCGTAGTCGGTCAGGTTTGTGACTTTGCCGAAAAGGCGGGTGCCGGTCGGATAGCGGCGGCCCAAACCTACCCAGGGGTCCTCGCCCAATTGCTTCAGCCCCAGGGAAACACGATTTTTTTCGTTATCGAATTTCAGAACTTTAGCGGTGACTTCATCGCCTACCGCAAGCACCTCTGAGGGATGCTTGACGCGACGCCAGGCCAAATCAGTGATATGCAGCAATCCATCGATACCGCCCAGGTCGACGAACGCGCCGTAATCGGTGATGTTCTTGACGATTCCTTTGACAACCGCGCCCTCGGTGAGGGTTTTCAACAGGTTCTGACGCTCCTCACCTTGCGAAGCTTCCAGTACCGCGCGCCGCGACACCACCACGTTGTTACGCTTACGGTCGAGTTTAATGACCTTGAATTCCATCTCCTTGCCTTCAAAAGGAGTGGTGTCCTTGACCGGGCGGATATCCACCAGCGAGCCAGGAAGGAATGCGCGAATGCCATTGGTCATGACGGTCAATCCGCCCTTGACTTTTCCGGTTATGACACCTGCGACAAGCGCTCCGTTTTCCAGCGCTTTTTCCAAATCCATCCAAGCGGCAAGGCGCTTTGCCTTGTCCCGCGACAGGCGGGTTTCGCCATATCCATCCTCGAGGGCCTCGATCGCAACGGCAACAAAATCACCCACCGTGACTTCAAGTTCACCGCGATCATTCTTGAATTCTTCCAGAGGTACGAAGCTCTCGGACTTCAATCCGGCGTTGACCACAACATAGTTGCTATCAACGCGCACGACTTCGCCGGTAATGACTTCGCCGATACGCATTTCCTTGCGCTTCAAACTTTCGGCGAAAAGCTCGGCAAAACTCTCTATGCCAGGAACCGCGAGGGGTATTGCAGCAGGAACTTCGGAGGATAGAACGCTAGACATTGGAAAATCTCACTATTAAACCCACCGAAATTCGGTGGGGACCCACCGAAAGCAGGTGGGGTTGGTTAGTCACAAACAAGCAGTCGTGGTGGGCCAGCATTGCCCGGTAATATTTGCCACCTACTGCTCGTCACCTACTCCCTTGATACCAAAGCAGAATGTTGCATACAGCCTGATCGACACTCAAATTGCTGGTGTCCAGCAAATGGGCGTCTTGGGTGGGCTTGAGAGGCGCCACGCTGCGTGAGGAATCCCTCTCATCGCGCTCGCGTAGATCCTGCAAAAGGACATTGATCTTAGCAGTGATTCCTTTTTGTTTCAACTGTTTAAGACGACGTTCGGCACGCGTTTCAGCGTTTGCGGTGAGGTAAATTTTGAGGCACGCATCGGGAAAAATCACGCTTCCCATGTCGCGGCCTTCGGCGACTAAACCCGGGGCCTGTCGAAATGCTTTTTGGCGCGACATCAATCCCTGCCGGACAGAACCGAGTGCTGCCACTATGGATGCGCCTGCGGAACAGGCCTCATCCCGAATATCATCAGTAACTATTTGATTATGCAATAATGTTTGACCATTTTTGAATTGCACGGCGAGCCCTTCTGCCAGTTCGCCTAAGGCTTTTTCATCGCTCCAGGATATTCGGCTGCGCAACGCCGCCAAAGCCACGACGCGGTATAAGGCGCCGCTGTCCAGACAATGAAACCCGAGTCGCTCGGCCACTTGCTGCGCCACCGTGCCTTTTCCAGAGGCGGAAGGCCCGTCGATGGCGATCACAGGAATGTCAGAGTCCATGAATTTTTTCGGCTTTGGAATCACGAAATTTAACGCTGACAGATCTTGGCAAATTGTTCAAAATACTCCGGATAGGTCTTTCGAACGCATCCAGGATCGTTAATCGTGATCGGAATCTGCGCCATGGCCGCCAGAGAAAAGCACATTGCCATGCGATGGTCGTCATACGTGTCGATGCTCGCCGGAAGAAATTTGCTGGGCGGTTCGATACGAAGGAAGTTTTCGCCCTCCACGACCACCGCGCCTAGCTTGCGCAACTCTGTCGCCATAGCGGCCAAGCGGTCTGTCTCCTTGACACGCCAGTTGCCGATATTTCGCAGCATGCTGGGACCCTCAGCGAACAGCGCCAGGATCGCGACCGTCATTGCCGCGTCGGGTATGTGGTTGAGATCCGCGTCAATCGCACGCAGCTTCTGCGATGACGGTCCGAGCGCCTCAATCCAGTTAGCGCCCATTCGAACAGTGGCGCCCATTTGCTTGAGAATTTCAACGAATTGAATATCGCCCTGAATGCTTGCCTGCCCTACTCCTTCGACGCGCACCGGCCCTCCTCCGGAGAGGCCCGCTATCGCCCCTGCCGCAAGGAAATAGGAGGCGGAAGAGGCGTCGCCTTCGACATAGATCTCACCCGGGGCCCGGTAGACTCCTGAAGGGACATCGAACCCTGACCATTCATGGCGCGCCGCCACGATGCCGAAACGCGCCATCATGTTCAGGGTCAATTCCACATAGGGCTTGGATACTAATTCACCTTCAACAGTTATCCGTCCACCGCCCACCAATGGCAATGCCATCAACAGTGCGGAGAGAAACTGGCTTGAGACATCCCCCCGAACTTGCGTCTCGATCCTGGCATGAAAGCCACCCGGACGAATATGCAGCGGCGGGAACCCCGACTTACCCAGATATTCAATCTTCGCACCGATGGCGATCAAGGCATCGACCAGATCCGCGATGGGGCGTTCATGCATCCGCGGCACCCCGGACATACGATAGTCGCCATTGCACATGGCCAGCACCGCAGTCAGCGGACGAAATGCCGTTCCGGCATTGCCAAGAAAAAGCTCGGTGGACTTGATTTTGAACGGGCCGCCTGCTCCGGTCAGCAAATAGTCTTTAGGACCTATTGAATGGTACGGGACACCCAGTGCGCGCAACGCGGCAAGCATATGTCCGGTGTCCTCGGCCTCCAGCAAATCGCGAACCGTCGTCTGTCCACTCGCGAGTCCGGCAAGCAACAACACCCGGTTGGATATGCTTTTTGACCCTGGCATTCGCACACTGCCAGCGGCGCCGCGAATCGGCGCGAGATCCAAGGTTTCGGCAATTTTCATCAGCGCGAAGTATCCTGAGCCGAAGCATCGAGCCAACGATTGCGAGCCGAACGCGCCCGTGTAAAAATTTTTTCTATTTGGACACCATCGCTTGCATCGAGTGCAGACCGCAAATCCGCCAGATGCCCCTCATATTTGGAGAGCTCCACAAGCAACGCGTCCTTATTGGCCAAGCAGATGTCGCGCCACATTTCCGGATGACTGGAGGCGATTCGGGTGAAGTCTCGAAACCCTCCTGCCGCAAACGAAAAAAGTTGCCCCGCATGGGATTCACTCGCGACCTGATCCACCAAGGCAAAGGCCAGTAAATGCGGTAAATGACTTACCGTCGCGAGCACCTGGTCGTGAAGTTCCGGGGTGAGTTCGAATATCCTCGCCCCGCACGCAATCCAAGCATCGCGCACCATCGCCAATGCATCCGTATCGGTCTGTACCAGCGGCGTGAGTACCACTCGTCGGCCTTGATAGAGTTCGGCAAACGCCGCTCCTGGCCCACTGTGTTCGGTTCCCGCGACCGGATGCCCTGGTACGAATCGCGCAAACGCGGCGCCCAACTCTTCCCGGGCAGCAATGACCACATCGCTTTTGGTGCTTCCTGCATCGGTGACCACGGTTGATGACCCCAGTCGCGGTGCCAACGCGCGCAGCACCTCACGGGTCTGCCCAACCGGCATGGCCAACATCACCAGCGTTGCATTGGACACGCAGGAAAAATCGTCCGCGATTTCGTCCACGATGCCAAGACGTTTTGCTTCGGCCATGCTCGCGGCGGTTCGTCCCACGCCTACGACTTGATCGACCATCCCCGCCCGCTTCAAAGCCAGGGAAAACGAGCCTCCAATCAATCCCGCGCCGACCAACACCAGCTTTTCAATGGCCACCTGGGCGCCCACCTCTGACCTCTCAAGCCTTCAAGGCCAGAGCGAGAATGCGCAAAAACGCCTCGTTCTCCGCCGGCGTACCAATGGTGACTCGCAGGTGATCGGGCAATTCGTAACCTGCGACCGGACGCACGATGACGCCAGCGCGCAACAAGCGTTCAAAAATAATGCCCCCCATGGACTTACCGGCGTCGCGTGGAATAGCGAAACAGATGAAATTCGCGAAGGAAGGTATGAACACAAGGCCGAGGGCATTCAAGCCTTGCTCCAGTTGCCGCATTCCATCGGCATTGTTTCGATAGCTACGCTCGACGAAAGCATTGTCACCCAAAGCAGCACATGCCGCCGCTAGCGCCAGGCTATTGACATTGAAAGGTTGACGCACCCGATTCAACAAATCCGCGATACCGCCCGACATAACGCCAAATCCAACTCGCAGGCCGGCCAAGCCATAAATCTTGGAAAAGGTTCGCAGCACGACCAGATTAGGGTGCGCATCAAGCAGGCGCAAACTGTCGAAGCGCATATCCTCGGGAATGTACTGGTTGTAGGCTTCGTCAAGCACCACGACTACGTCCTTTGGGGAGGCCTGCAGGAATCGCTCGATAGCGTGCCCAGGGGCGAACGTTCCCGTCGGATTATTGGGGTTAGCAATGAATACCAGGCGAGTCGCGGGTGATATGGCCGCCAGCATTGCGTCCAGATCATGCGCAAAGTTCATCGCGGGTACGGCAATGCACTGCGCGCCTCTGGCTTGCGTGGCCAGTGGATAAATTGCAAATGCATGCTGTGAGAACACCGCCGCGCATCCAGGCGCAAGAAAGGCGCCAGCGAGCATTTCCAACAGATCGTTAGATCCGTTGCCGACCACAATTTGCGCTGTATCGATGCCCATTTTCTGCGATAAGGCCCGTTTCAAATCGAATGCATTTCCATCCGGATATCGGGATAGCTCGGCAATCTCTTTTTCAATCGCCGCTCGCGCCAGGGGTGACATGCCCAATGGATTTTCGTTGGAGGCAAGTTTGATGATATTGGCCTCAACCAGGCCGTACTCTCGCGCCACCTCCGATATTGGCTTACCCGGTTGATAGGGCGCAATGGAGCGCACGTAGGAAGGTGAAAGTTCGCAAACGTGCATTTTCAGCTCTTAATTATGCGTTGGGAACAGGGGCAGAAGGAAAACCAGGAGGGAAGTCGATGCCGGGAGCAGAGTCAGAAACACAAATCGGGTAGGAACCAAAAATTTTCATGAATGGCGCCATCGTCCTGGACTGTGCAAGTGCCTTGGTGACTGCGGGGTCCGCCTGGTGTCCTTCGAGGTCAATATAGAAGTAGTATTCCCACTGACCGGTTCGCGCCGGCCGGGATTCGATTCGACTCATCGAAACACCGTTTTCGGCGAATGGCGCAATCAGTGCGTGCACGGCACCGGGCTGATTGGGCGCGGTGATGACAAGCGATGTCCGATCGCGGCCTGTGGGCCGGGTGAGCTGGTCCCCGAGCACTAGAAAGCGAGTCATATTGCGCGAATCGTCTTCAATACCACCGCTGACAATTTTCAATCCATAGCGCTTTGCGGCGATCTCCGGACCGATCGCGGCCGAGGTCGGCTCAGAGGCCGCCTGGCGCGCGGCTTCAGCATTGCTGGACAGGGGAACGCGCTCGGCGCCTGGCAGGTTCTGAAACAGCCAGCTATTGCACTGTCCCAGCGACTGCGGATGCGAATAGACCCTGGTGATCCCATCCAAGGATCCGCTCGCGGTCATCAGGTTCTGCCGGACGCGCAATACCACCTCCGTACAGATCATTAGCGGTGTGGTGAGCAATAGGTCCAGCGTACGGCCAATCGCGCCTTCGGTGGAGTTCTCCACGGGGACAAGCGCGTAGTGTGCGTCGCCGCTCTCGGCCCGGCGAAATACTTCGTCAATGGAGGCGCAGGGAAGCCCCCGAACCAATGCCCCGAAGTTCTTATTCACCGCCATCTCGCTGAATGTTCCCTCGGGACCCAGATAGGCGACCACCAGATCGCGCTCCATGGCCCGGCATGCCGATATCACTTCAGAGTAGATCATCCGAAGGCTCACCGGACTCAGTGGGCCCTTGCTGTGGGCGGCAACGGCTCGATACACTTCGGATTCGCGCTCCGGGTTGTAGACTGGGCCTTCTCCCTTCAGAGCACCGATCGCGCACGCAAGCTGCGCCCGCTCGTTCAATAGCGCGACGAGCTTTGCGTCAATGGAGTCTATTTGAGTTCTTTGCCGTGCGAGCTCGTCAGACACTGGCATTCCATTCAAAAATTCGTTGCCTCAAGTTTAACCGCGATGCAATGATCAAGTGCGTGGACAAAAATCGCGATTCTGGCAAAGAATGATTTACTCCACTATTTACTGAGCGATTCAATGCAGAATCAACCTGCCTTGGGCAGATAGCGAACCGCGAGTACCCCTTTGATCGCAGCGATCGCCTGGGTGACCTCGGGTGACACCGCACTATCGACGTCAACCAGGGTATAGGCCATGTCGCCCTTGGAACGATTGGTCATATTGTGAATATTTAAACCAGCGTTGGCGATGGCCCCCGACACCTGGCCCACCATATTCGGAACGTTGGTGTTGGCCAACGCGATTCTATAGGGGGACTCGCGATCCATCACAACGTTCGGAAAATTGACGGCATTGCGGATGGTGCCTTCCTCGAGATAGTCACGAACCTGGTCGACCACCATCACCGCGCAGTTATCCTCGGCCTCGCGAGTAGAGGCTCCCAGATGCGGGAATGCCACCACGCCCGCATGTCCACCGATGGCGGCCACCGGAAAATCAGTAATGTAGTTTTTAAGTTTTTTTGCACTCAGGGCCATGACAATCGCCTTCGCATCGACGATTTCTTCCCTTGAAAAATTCAACAACACACTACCGGCACGCATCAAATCCAGATTCTTGCCGTTGATCAAATGCCTGGTTGCATCCACCAGGGGCACGTGAAGCGTAACGAAATGGCTCGCCTTCAAGACTTCGTCGACCGATTGAGCTTTCTTGACCTGGGCGGGCAGGCTCCAGGCGGCGTCCACGGTAATTTCCGGGTCATAACCGAGCACATTCATACCCAATCGAATCGCCGCGTCGGCGATCAGGCTGCCGATTTTACCCAGGCCAATGATGCCCAAGGTGTGCTGCTGCAACTCGATGCCGGCGAAATCCTTTTTGCCATCCTCCACCAGCTTGGCGAGCGCCGCGTCATCATCCAATCGTGGCAGGCCATCTACAAATCGAATCGCAGACGAAAGATTTCTCGACGCAATCAACATGCCGGCAAGCACAAGCTCCTTAACCGCGTTAGCGTTGGCACCAGGCGCGTTGAACACCGGCACGCCACGGCCGGACATTGCCGCGACTGGAATATTGTTGGTACCTGCGCCTGCGCGGCCAATCGCCCGAACCGAATCGGGAATGGTCATGGAATTCATGTCGTAGGAGCGAACCAGGATCGCCTCCGGTCTCTCTGCGTCCTTGCCCAATAGATAGCCCTCCTGGGGAAAGCGCGTCAATCCACGGGGTGAAATCTGATTCAAAACTAAAATCTGAGTCTTTTTCGCAATCATGTTGCCTGATTCCTGATCAAATAATTTTGCGGATGAATCAGCGCGCAGACAATCACAGGGAGCGTCTGCACGTTCTCAAGCGCGCTTTGCTTCGAACTCGCGCAGGTAGGCGAGCAAATGCCGCACTGCCTCGACCGGCATGGCGTTGTACATCGAAGCACGCATGCCCCCCACGGATCGATGTCCCTTTAATTCGAGCATCCCGCGTTCCTTGGCACCCGCGAGAAATTCATCGTCGAGTCGGCTGTCGGTGAGCGTGAAGGGGACATTCATTCTTGATCGGTCCTGGTGTCGAACCGGATTCTTGAATAATTCACTGCCATCCAAAAATTCGTACAGCATGCCAGAGCGTTCCAGCGCCCGGCGTTCCATCTCGGCGATGCCGCCCTGGCGCTTGATCCATTGAAAAACCAGCCCAGCGACATAGATCGCATACGTCGGCGGTGTATTAGACATGGATCCGGCGTCAGCGTGGACTTTATAATCAAGCAGGCTGGGCATTGGATAACCAGCGGGCATACCGGCGTTGGAACCAGCGCCGCCCAGTAAATCCTCGCGCACGATCACAATTGTCAAACCGGCCGGGCCGATATTCTTCTGCGCCCCGGCATAGATGAGTCCAAATCGATTGACCTCGATCGGCCGGGACAACAGATGGGAGGACATATCGGCCAC
Source organism: Bordetella parapertussis (assembly GCA_945897475.1). GTDB lineage: Bacteria > Pseudomonadota > Gammaproteobacteria > Burkholderiales > SG8-39 > 2-02-FULL-62-17. Next base: position 11,497 of record CAMDFL010000035.1, on the reverse strand, counting down.
CAAAGGAACGCTGCCAACCTCGGGCACCCAGTGGTACTCCACACCGCCTATGGTCTCGTTGGAGGTGTAATGCACATAGGCCGCATTCGGATCGAGATTGAAATTCCCCTGCCCGGGTGCATAGGTGAAGTTGGCGTCAGCGGAACTGGCCGCGACATTGACCTTGCAGAAGGCACTGGCCTCCTTGATAGCCTTTTTGGACCATTCCCCGGTGTTGACATAATCCGCGCTTGCCCGTCCGCGCAACAGGTTCATGGGAATCATGCCAAATTGCAAGGTAGCGCCTCCCTGGAGGAACAACACCTTGTAATTCTTGGGCACTGCCAGGAGTTCGCGAAAGTCTGATTCCGCTTGCTCGTAAATGCCAATGAATTCTTTGCCGCGATGGCTCATTTCCATCACCGACATACCCGAACCATGCCAATCAAGCATCTCTGCGGCCGCTTGCGCGAGAACTTCCTCAGGCAACACTGCGGGACCTGCACTGAAATTAAATGCTCTTGTCATTTTTAACATTCATCCTTGAATTTAGTCACTTACGCATCAAGTGTTGACAGATCTGGCGAAGAACTTAGGGTTTTTATACGTCCCGTTAATTTGAAAAATTACGCCTTCATAACTTTTCAAATTGACGGGAAAAAAGGATGTCAAGCCGAAGCAAGGCGTTTGGTTCCGGCTCTGCCGGCTTAGTCAATACACTATTGCTCCGGTTTGGTATCAGGGTCGGAGTTACCCACTTCTCCGCTTTCGTTTCCGTTTCCGTTTCCGTTTTCCTTACTACTTTCGTTCGGACTTTCGTTGGCTTCTTCATCGGCTTCGCCGATTTTTTCGATGCCGGCGAGACGGGTGCCTTCGTCCAAAGCAATCAGTGTGACGCCTTGCGTCGAGCGTCCTACGACGCTGATATCCGCGGCTTTGGTACGAATCAGCACACCTGCTGAGGAAATCAACATCAATTCGTCATCCGGCTTTACCAGCGCCGCAGCGACCAATTTTCCGTTCCGCTCAGAGGTCTGAATGGCTATCATTCCCTTGCTGCCACGGCCATGGCGAGTGTATTCGGCGATGGGAGTACGTTTGCCGAAACCATTGGTTGTCGCGGTCAGCACCGACTCGGATTCGTCCCCGGCCACCAACATGGCGATCACGCTTTGCCCTTCGTCCAGCATCATGCCTCGCACTCCGCGCGCGGTACGCCCCATCGGTCGGACGTCCTCCTCCTCGAAGCGCACCGCTTTGCCAGCGTCGGAGAACAACATCACGTCGTGCTTGCCATCGGTAATCGCAGCGCCAATCAAATAGTCGCCCTCATCCAACTCCACCGCTATGATGCCTGCGGGGCGTTGATTGGAGAACGCGCTGAGCGGCGTTTTTTTGACGGTACCCATTGCCGTGGCCAGAAACACATAATGCGCGTCGTCATATTCTTTTACCGGCAGCACCGCGTTGATTTTTTCGTTTTCGGTGAGCGGAAATAAATTGATGATAGGTTTGCCACGACTGGTGCGCGTGCCCTGCGGAACCTGATAGACCTTGAGCCAATACACCTTCCCCAAGGAGGAAAAGCACAGCATGGTGTCGTGCGTGTTGGCAATGAAAAGCTTCTCGACAAAATCGTCTTCGCGAGTGGTGGTCGCCTGCTTGCCACGACCGCCACGACGCTGTGCGCGGTAGTCCCCCAGTGGCTGGGCCTTGACATAACCGGCATGCGAGAACGTGACAACCACGTCCTCTGGGGTGATCAAATCTTCCATGGAAAGATCATCGGTCTGCAGCACGATTTCACTGCGCCGCTGGTCGCCATACTGAGACTTGATCTGAGTGAGTTCCTCGAAAATAATGTCCGTAATACGTTGCGGACGCGAAAGGATATCCAGGTAATCGCCTATTTTATCGAGCAGTTCCTTGTACTCGGCGACAATCTTGTCCTGCTCAAGACCGGTCAAGCGCTGCAGGCGCATCTCCAGGATTGCCTGGGCCTGCACATCCGATAGCCGGTATCCATCAGCTGCCAAGCCATAGGCAGGGGCGCCGGTGACGCCATCTGGCGGTGAAGAATCACTACCCGCGCGGCTTATCATTTCCGTGACCACGATAGAGGGCCATGCACGGGCCATCAACGCCACCTTGGCCTCGGCGGGGGTCTGAGAACGCTTGATTAATTCGATAATCGGATCGACGTTGGACAGCGCGACCGCCAGACCTTCCTGGATATGCGCGCGCTCGCGTGCCCGTCGCAGGTCGTAGACCGTCCTGCGCGTAATGACTTCGCGCCGGTGCGCAAGGAACGCATCGAGCATCTCCTTGATGTTGAGCAAGCGCGGCTGACCATCGATCAGCGCCACCATGTTAATGCCGAAAGTGTCCTGGAGCTGAGTCAACTTGTATAGATTGTTCAGCACCACTTCAGGCTTCTCGCCGCGCTTGAGCTCAACGACCACGCGCATGCCGGATTTGTCCGACTCGTCCTGCACATGCGCGATTCCCTCGATGCGCTTGTCGTTGACAAGCTCCGCTATGCGCTCGAGCAGGGTTTTCTTATTGACCTGATAGGGCAACTCATCGACGATGATCGCCTGCCGATTGCCTTTTTCGAGGTCTTCGAAATGGGTTCGCGCTCGCATCACCAGACGTCCCCGCCCGGTCCGATAGGCTTCGCGTATGCCTTGTACACCGTAGATGATTCCCGCCGTCGGAAAATCCGGCGCCGGGATGATTTCTATTATTTCGTCGATGGACAAGTCCGGATTGCGTAGGATCGCGTGACAGGCGTCCACCACCTCGTTCAAGTTGTGCGGCGGAATATTGGTCGCCATCCCCACGGCAATACCGGAAGACCCGTTAATGAGGAGATTGGGAATCCGCGTCGGAAGCGCAGTGGGCTCACGCTCCTTGCCATCATAGTTGGGAACGAAATCGACCGTTTCCTTGTCGATGTCGGCAAGCAATTCCGAAGCAATCCGCTCCAGCCGACACTCGGTGTATCGATAGGCCGCGGCCGCGTCGCCATCAACCGAACCGAAGTTGCCCTGCCCATCGACCAGCGTGTAGCGCATAGAGAAACTCTGCGCCATGCGCACCAACGCCTCATAGGTAGCAACGTCTCCGTGCGGGTGGTACTTGCCCAGTACCTCGCCCACAACACGGGCGCATTTCACATAGGGTCGGTTCCAGACGTTGTTCGACTCGTGCATTGCGAACAACACGCGCCGGTGTACCGGTTTCAAGCCATCGCGCACATCGGGGAGCGCCCGGCCCACGATCACGCTCATGGCGTAATCGAGATACGACCGGCGCATCTCCTCTTCGAGGCTTATGGGAATGGTTTCTTTGGCGAACTGATCCATCTACGGCTGGGACAAGGCGGTCTAAAAAACAAACCGTGGGCTCAAGCATGAGCAAAAAAAAGACCGCGAACGGCATTTCTGAAGCACTAAATCTTACCAGTTCCTGGCATCGCAAACCACTTTTAAGCGCTTCTTTTTGCGCCTGTTTAGGTTGCTTATGCTCTAACTCGGCAGTGTATGATCCGGCGCATTCTCCAATGGCTTGCGGCTTAGCGCTTCGATCACACCCTCTCGAACCATGGAAAACATAGATCTTTTAATCGACGCGAAATGGGTGATTCCGGTGGAGCCCGAGGGCGTAGTGCTCGAATCGCACAGCGTCGCGGTACACAATGGGCGCATCTTAGCAATTCTGCCCTCGGACCTAGCAGCGCTCCGGTTTCATGCCACCGAAAAGCATCTCTTGCTGGATCACGCGCTTATTCCCGGATTAATCAATCTTCATACGCACGCCGCGATGAGTCTTATGCGCGGCCTGGCCGACGATTTGCCGCTGATGACTTGGCTCACCCAACACATCTGGCCCGCGGAAGCAAAACACGTTTCCCCCGAGTTCGTGCGCGACGGCACCCGGCTCGCCTGCATGGAGATGCTCGCAGGCGGAATCACTTGTTTCAACGATATGTATTTTTATCCGCAAGCCGCCGCTCAAGCCGCGCTTGATTGCGGCATGCGTGCATCGATTGGCATCATCACCATCGATTTTCCAACCCCCTATGCGTCAGACGCGGACGATTATCTTGCCAAAGGCCTGGCGGCCCGTGATCGTTTCAAGGACCACCCAACGGTGAGCTTCTGCATGGCCCCGCATGCGCCCTACACCGTTTCTGATCGCGCGTTTGCCAGAGTCGTCACCATCGCGGAGGAACTCGACCTTCCGATTCACCTTCACCTGCACGAAACACACGACGAAATCAATCAAAGCATGACGCACCATAGGCGCCGCCCCCTGGATAGAATGAATTCACTGGGCGTACTCGGGCCACGGCTGATCGCGGTGCATTCGGTGCATCTTGAAGAACGCGAGATCGAACTGCTGGCACGGCATGCGGCTTCGGTGGCCCATTGCCCTTCCTCAAATCTGAAACTGGCGAGTGGATTCGCACCCATCCATCAGTTGCACTCGGAGGGTGTCAATCTCGGGCTGGGTACCGACGGTGCCGCAAGCAATAATCGTCTGGATATGTTCCAGGAGATGCGACTGGCTGCCCTGCTGGCCAAGGGCGCCTCGGGCAATGCCCAGGCGATGCCTGCAAGCGCCGCATTGCGGGCAGCCACCCTGGGTGGCGCCAGGGCGCTCGGACTGGAGAGGAGCATCGGGTCGATCCAGCCAGGCAAGGCCGCCGACCTATGTGCTGTCAACTTCTCCTCGGTAGGGCTCACCCCCTGCTACGATCCGATTTCACACTTGGTCTATGTCGCCGGGCGCGAGGATGTCAGCCATGTATGGGTCGCAGGTCAGTTGCGAATATCATATGGGGAACCCACCGGAGACCCTTTTGACAGCATAGACAAAACCGCCAGCTTGTGGCACGATAAGCTGTTACCGAAAAAAAGGTTAATTTGAGTCACGGCAATGTCGGGTGACGCAAAAAACCAATAACCTTGCAAAACAAATAATTATAATGATTTTCAATCAGGAAACAGACCATTTTTAAGGGGTTATTTATAATGAATAAAACAGCACATTCACTGCTTGCCATATCCGCTATAGCACTTTGCACCACTTCGGCTGGCGCACTCGCTCAAACCCCGTCAGGCTACGTCACCAGCCTTGGCGGGATCGTGAAGGCGCAAAACTACGGTACCTGCTTGCGTACCGGATATTGGGCCCCGTCGATGGCAGTCGCTGAGTGCGATCCGGACCTGGTGCCGAAACCTGCAGCGAAACCGGCTCCAAAGCCCGAAGCCAAGCCTGCAGCCAAGCCTGAAGCCCAGCCTGCCCCCGCCGCGAAGCCGAAACCGGCCGCAGCAGCCCCAGTTATCGAAAAGGTCACCTTGCAAGCCGATGCCCTGTTCGATTTCGACAAGGCCGTGGTCAAGCCTGATGCCCGCACCAAGCTGGACGACCTGGTGACCCGCATGAAGGGCGTCAATCTGGAAGTGGTCATCGCCGTGGGTCACACTGACCGCATTGGCAGTGACGCCTACAACCAGAAGCTGTCGGTCCGCCGCGCTGAAGCGGTCAAGGCCTACATGGTGAGCAAAGGCATCGCCGCCAACCGCGTCTACACCGAAGGCAAGGGCAAGCGCCAGCCGGTGAAGAACTGCACCGGCAGCAAATCCAAGGCAACAATCGCGTGCCTGGAGCCCAATCGCCGCGTAGAGGTTGAAGTCGTGGGAACGCGTGCCGGAGTCGGCAAGCCTGAAGCTGCCAAGCCTGAAGCCAAGCCTGAGGCGATCAAACCGGGCGCCAAGCCGGCTGCCCGCTGAAGCTTGGTGATTGGTATTCGCAGCAAATAAACGCTCGCGCGACTGAAAAAGCCCTGCCTCGGCAGGGCTTTTTTATTTCTGGCACATACTGGAACCTGACACAGGCCTATGCAAATCAACGCCGATCCCCAGGAAATCGATAAATTCAGTGCACTGGCCCATCGCTGGTGGGACCCCGAGGGCGAGTTCGCGCCCCTGCACCAAATCAACCCTTTGCGTCTGGATTGGATTGACCAACACGCCCCACTGCGCGGCAAGCGCGTTCTGGATGTGGGTTGTGGGGGCGGCATTCTCACCGAGTCCATGGCGCAACGAGGGGCAAAGGTATGCGGGATTGATCTGTCTGAAAAGGCATTAAAGGTCGCCCAGTTGCACCTGCTTGAATCGCACATGACGGTCGACTACCAGGTGATCGCCGCAGAAGTGCTTGCCGCTCGCGAGCCAGGCAGCTACGAGATCGTCACCTGCATGGAGTTACTCGAACACGTGCCTGATCCGCAAAGCACCGTTTTGGCCTGTGCGGCGCTCGCTGCGCCCTGCGGACAGGTTTTCTTCTCCACCATCAATCGCAACCCCAAGGCATATCTATTCGCAATCGTTGGCGCGGAATATATATTGAAGCTTTTGCCCCGTGGTACGCACGACTATCAAAAATTCATACGTCCCGCCGAGCTTGCCGCTATGTGCCGCACCGCCGACCTTGAAGTTGAAGAAATTATCGGCATGCACTACAACCCTGTAACGAAAGTGTATTCACTGGGTAACGATACCAGTGTGAATTACCTCATGCGAACGAAAAAAATCGCAGCAAGCTAGCCTCAGCCCTTCCGTTTTCACAACACTCAACCGAGGGCCGCCAGTGATAGAAACTATTTTGTTCGATCTCGATGGAACCCTCGCCGACACGGCGCCCGACTTGGGCGCGGCCCTAAATCGGCTGCTGATCGAGAAAGGACGCCCCATCGTTTGCCTGGAATCGGCTCGCCGTCTCGCCTCCAGCGGCGCACGCGGCCTGATCCAGGCTGGCTTTGGCATCACCCCTCAGCACCCCGACTATGCAGCGCTGCAAGTTCGATTCCTCGATTTGTATGAAATGGCAGTCTGTGTTGATACGCGGCTGTTCCCTGGAATGGCGGGTCTGCTCGACCAGATCGAATCCCGCCCTATGCCCTGGGGCATCGTCACCAACAAGGCGTCACGCTTCACCCTCCCCCTGGTCGCGCTACTGGGAATCGAAAAACGCGCGGCATGCGTAGTATCCGGAGATACCACGTCCCGCCTGAAGCCAGCCCCTGATTCACTACTACACGCAGCGCAGCAGATAGGCGTAGCCCCACATAATTGCCTCTATGTCGGCGATGATCTGCGCGACATACAGGCCGCGCGTGCCGCTGGCATGCCGGTGCTGGCCGCCACCTACGGCTACCTTGGAGACGGCGAACAGCCCGAAAAATGGGGCGCCGATGCGCTGATCGCCACACCGATGGAGGTATTGAACTATCTGGGCTAAAACCCCATCTATGGGATAATGTCGCCAGTAGTTGATTCACAGCGGTTGATTCACAACGGCTTCAGATTTTTCTGGAGCAAGAAGTACACGAAAATTCGGGGCCGACTTGGTTTCGACGTGGGTATCGAAGCAGTACAGTGCATACCGAGGACCAGCCACCTCGTAAATCCAACTGGAAAACCACAAACGCAAACGACGAGCGTTTTGCTCTAGCCGCCTAAAACCGGCTGGACTCTGCACCGGTCTGCTCATGGGCCGGGTTGGCGCAAGCTGACAGCAGAGTCATTTTCATGGGATAAGGTCTCTGTATGCCGCGCGCGGAGACTCGAAAACCTTGCGGATCGCCATTTGCCAGCCTGCCGGTTGGCGTGCAAAAGGTTAAATCAAATAATTTGGCTAAGTATGTAGTACTGGCTGTGTAGGACTTGCGGACGGGGGTTCAATTCCCCCCGGCTCCACCAATACCTTAAAGTCCCAACTCTTATCAGTTGGGATTTTTTTTGCCTGTTCCCCCAGTGAAAACCGCAATGACGTCGCGCGCGTCGCTTCGGCGGCGGCACGACTTTCCGCCCGATTCCCGCAAATTCCTCTCTCTGTTATCAATAGGGACGCGAGCGCTCGCGACGCCACTTCGAGTATTTTCAATGACTTACAGGCAGCAGGTGCGATAAGTAATTTGGTCGGGCGGTGGGGAATTGGAAAAGGTTCGCTACGGTGTGCCAGAATTGACTCGGGTTAGCGTGGGTTACCGTCGATTTCTTTGCGCAATGCCATCGACCTCGCGGAGCACGGTCGATACGACAGAGCGAAACCTTTCTACTGAGTGCGTTTCTAACGTTTTCCCCAGAAATTCTAGTGTTCGTTGCCTATTGCTACTGCATCGCCAAACTGGATCACAGCGTCCTGAAATTTGGAGAAACGCGATTGCATCGTAATCGGCAGACCTTGTTTCGGACACTCTGATACGAACGATCCCAGGCTGCGAACCAATTCTTTGGCCCGGATGTCGGCACGCCCTCCTTCCCCCAAATGCGCCGACCAGGCTTCGGAATCAGCTTTGAAAAGCGGTGCATGGAAATTCAGTATTTGGTCAGTTGGTTTGCCAAAATAGAAATATTCGGCTGCCATAAGCGCTTCACGCTTGCGCCTCACATCAAGCGATAACAAAGCCTCCCTGAGGGAGCCTGCCAACTCGTAAAACTGCCTCACTCGCGTGTCGCGCTCCTTGCGCAGCCAATTTTGCAATCCATCAGGAACCACCCGTCGCAGGATGGAATGCATGTCATCCAGTGTGGCTGATGATTCTTGCTCCGGGCCAGCAACCGTCACACGAATGGAAAACTGCTTTGACAATAAAACTGCCATCGCTTCGAGTGATGGTCGGCCACGTCCTTCGGCACTGGGGAGCACGAGTTGAGATACCTTCGCTTCCTTCGCGAGCGGCCGATAGGCAAGCCACGCGGGTTGCCGGACGGAAGTTTTGGCGAACATTACCAAAATCGGTCCGGCAGGCGACAAAAGAATCTTCGGAGACCACTGGCCTCGCCAGGACGTCGTTCGGAACTGGATTTTCGTTCCTGTAAACACGTTGACCAATGGAACCCGACGTTCGTCAGCATTTAGGGTCACATCGAAATGGTTGAACTGAGCGATCCGGCCAGACAGGTTACTGCCGGGCTCACGCTTCCGCACCAACGCTTCCTGAACAAGCGACGCTGGATTCAAGGCCGCTGCTGTCCGTGCCGATTCTACGGAAGGGAACACGCCAATACGGCGCACGCCACTTCGGCTAACACCGAAGGCCGCAACATTACCGTCGGCAGCAGTCCATAGAACCATGAGACCTTGATGCGAAACCCAACACAGACCCGGCTTGAGGCGTGCATGTGGGCCAAAATCCATTAGTCTGAAAGCAATTCTTCTACGGCCGCCAAATCTTTTCGGCAGCGTAAGTGCGAGACCAATGCTTCCCCTCCGGTCACTACAGACCGTCTCCGCAGCAGCACTAAACGTCGCCAGTTGGGCCAGTAAGTCGGACGTGGGCTCCTGCGAGGAACCCAGTAACTGCGTCATGAAGCGCCCCAGTGCCAGATGAATACCCAGTTCGGCAGCCCTTTGCCGGGCTTCCTCGGCGGAGGCATAGATTGCGTTTCGAGTGATCTGGTTTCCCCAGCGGGCGAGCAAATCTTTTACTGGGAAATAGACCACGGTAGAACCTTGAGAAAGTCGCAGTGCGTCCTTTTGCACCGTGACGTAGCCCTGACCGGCTGCAAGAGAATGGCTTCTCAGCGTTACCAATTGCCTCCCGGTAACGGGATCGATGATATGGAATCCCGCAACCACCGCACCCGAGAGCACCACCGGCAGGGGCTGGCCATCCCTCGACGGCCCGGGCAGATTCTGATATTGCGCTTTGAGCCATTTTGCAACATGCATGAATCGAGGCGCGCCCCACCGCGCAGCATCCAGATTTGCAAACGGCTCCCTGATAGCTACTGCTGATGCCTCCCGTCCGGCACGGCGAGCGCTACGGAAAGGCTCCAGGGTGAACACCCAGGTGCGGCCCGTTTTCGGTTCCGTCAGGTAGGCCAAACCTGATGATTTTGCAATTCGAAACTCGTAATCACCTGCGGATGCCGCAAAGGGATGGAAACGAAGCATCTGGCCACCAATGCCGAATTGCAGAAAGGCAAAAAGCTTTGGGGATACGCGGAACCGGCGGGATTTTAGCCTGACACGAAACGCCGGTCCCAAAGAATCGGCAAGTGTCGCAGTCTTTCTCGCGGCGGGTTCAAAATTGGGATCAGTGGCACTGTCGAGACAAGATCGCAAGCGAAAATAGGCAGCCGTTCTCGGCACTGCCAATGGTGGCGTCAGCTTCATTAGGGGCATCCTGCGTTGCGGGTCAGGTAAGGAACTCCCCCGGCGCCTCAAATTGAGACGCCAAGGGAATTGCACTCAATAGCAGAAGTCGATTGGCGCGACCTTCAGCTAGTTTCCGCAGAACTTTGTAACAGGAATCGGTTCTTTTGCCCCCTTGCTTTCCCAGAACATGAGTTTGCTGTCCAGCCCGCGGCTGACGAGATGATCTCGTGCAGCAATCGCGCGGGCTTCGCCGATAGCCTGCTTGCCAGCGGCTTCTTCCGAAACATCAATGTGCCCGGAAATGACAATCGCGCCCACCGTGGTCGGTCGCGTGTCCTTGCCAACGCCCTTCATGACAGAGTTTGCTAGTTTGTCGAGTTCGGCTTTGCCGTCGGGTTTAAGTACCCCTGAGCCGTAGTCAAAGGCACTATTGCCTTGCGCCAGCGCATTCATCATCACGTTTTCCTGGCCTGGCTTGGCAGGTTTACTGGGCGGTTCAGCTCCAGGTTTGGGTTTCGGCGGCAATGCGACCTTGCTGCCGACGATCTCAACGGCAACCCGGCGATTGGGCTGTAAACACTCTACATATTGCGGACTTACCGAGGCGCAGCCAGAAAGTACAGCCAACGCCGAAACACTCCCGAGAATCACTATCTTATTCATGTAATCTCCTCCTAGTTGATGAACAAGCACAACGTCTCATTATTATTATGTTAAGCACTTTACTCCGGCACTGAAATACATGCAATTCACGACTTTCGCAGGAAAACGGCACGCTTGCTGAAAACCTGAAGGGCCCGCCATCACACAGATTTCTCAGGCTAGCGTAATAGGTCTATAATATGGCGCATTCAGGGACTTCCTCTGTAGCGAAAGGAATTGACATGGACATCAAGAAGGATGCAAAACCCTTTCTCCTAGGCGCACTCGCGGGAGCTGTGCTGATCCCATGGATAGGGTTCGAGCTGGTCGGGTGGAAGTCGCCAGGCGCCGCACAGAGGCTAGCGAAGGCGCAGACTGACACTGCTGTGGCCACTGCGCTTGGTAAAATTTGTAGCGTGCAATTTAATAATGCCCCGAATCTTTCTGAGCGAATGGCTGAACTGAATAAAGCGGAACGCTATTCTCGCAGTGGCCTAATCACAAAGGCGGGATTTGCCACAATGCCTGGAGAGAAGGAGCCGGCGAATGGCGTGGCTGAGGCTTGCTCTAATATATTAGTGCCAGAAAAAAGTTAGGTTAAGCCACAGGCGCTGAACATAGTATTGAAATTCCATGAGCCCCGTTGGGTAAAAATATTAATCTGCCTCGTTTCCCAGAGAAAAATGGACCTGAATTAAGC
>CAMDFL010000034.1 GCA_945897475.1 Bordetella parapertussis | reverse complement strand
CATGGCCTGATCCAGCACCACTTTGGCATCCGGTTCGTAAATGTAGTCCCAGGTGCCTTCTGGGGAGCCAAGCCTCTCCCCCGACAATGGCAGCAGCTGCTCCATCACCGGCTCCTGCTTCATGGTGTTGATGAACTTGGTGTAGAAGATCAACACACGATCAAATCGGTTCGCGATATAGCCATCGAGCATGACCTTGATTGCGCCAATCAACTGGTCCATCTGCGGCCGGTCGCCCAGTTGGGTGACATGCGAGACCACCTTTGCGCCCAGGCGTTGCATAAAACCGAAGCCCTTGTTGCCTATGCAACAGAGTTCCATCTTCTCGCCTTCGGCTTCCCACTGTTTCATCTGCATCATGGCCATGCGCTGAATATTAGTATTCAGCCCGCCGCACAACCCCTTGTCGGTGGTGATGATGATGATTCCCACGCCCTTGACGACGTCGTGGTCGATCAGATAGGGGTGGTGATACTCCGGGTTGGCGTGCGAGATATGCGCCGCCAGATTACGGATTTTTTCGCCATAGGGACGCGCATTGCGCATCCGTTCCTGCGCGCGGCGCATTTTTGAAGCCGAGACCATTTCCATGGCCTTGGTGATCTTGCGCGTGTTTTGCACGCTCTTGATCTTGGTGCGTATCTCTTTAGAGCCAGCCATCTGTCAGTTCCAGTTGCGAGCGTACCTATTGGGGAAACTGTGATTAACTCCAGTTTTCATTCAATTCGTCCAATATTTCCCGCTGATATTGGAGATCTACAAGGGGCGAAAGGCCTCTTGTTCAATAAATCCTTAGAAACTTCCGTTCTTCTTCCAGTCCTCGATCGCCGCTTTCAGGGCCACTTCATCTTCCGTGCTCATGTCTTTCTTTTCCTCAAGGCGGGCCATGAGATCGGCGTACTTGGACTTGGCGTAATCCTTCAAGGAACGCTCGGCGGCAAGCGCCTTCTTCACTTCGATATCGTCGAAATAACCGTTGTTCACCGCGAACAGCGTGAGCACCATCTCGACAACCTGCATCGGCTGATACTGCAACTGCTTCATGAGCTCGGTTACCATGCGGCCGCGCTCCAATTGTTTGCGGGTCGCTTCATCGAGATCCGATGCGAACTGTGCGAATGCAGCCAGTTCGCGATATTGCGCAAGTGCCAGGCGCACACCCGCACCCACATCACGACGCTTCATGATTTTGGTTTGCGCCGCGCCACCAACCCGCGATACCGATATACCGGCATTGATCGCGGGACGGATACCGGCATTGAACAAATCGGTCTCAAGGAAAATCTGGCCGTCGGTGATAGAGATCACGTTGGTCGGCACGAATGCGGAGACGTCGCCTGCCTGCGTTTCGATCACCGGCATCGCGGTCAGTGAGCCGGTTTTGCCTTTTACCGCTCCCTTAGTGAACTTCTCCACCCAGGCTTCAGAGACGCGCGCGGCGCGCTCCAACAGGCGCGAGTGCAGGTAAAACACATCTCCTGGATAGGCTTCGCGGCCCGGTGGGCGGCGCAACAGAAGCGATACCTGGCGATAGGCCCAGGCCTGCTTGGTCAAATCGTCGTAAATAATCAAGGCGTCTTGACCGCGATCGCGGAAATACTCGCCCATGGTGCATCCCGAATAGGGTGCAATATATTGCATCGCTGCGGATTCAGATGCGGTGGCCGCCACCACGATGGTGTAGGCCATGGCACCATGTTCTTCGAGCTTACGAACCACGTTGGCCACAGTAGAGGCTTTTTGCCCGATCGCCACATAGATACAGAAAAGGTCTTTGCCCTTCTGATTGATGATGGTGTCCACCGCCACCGCAGTCTTTCCGGTCTGACGATCGCCAATGATCAATTCGCGCTGACCGCGGCCTACCGGCACCATGGCATCGATCGACTTCAATCCTGTCTGCACTGGCTGCGATACCGACTTCCTCCAGATGACGCCAGGGGCGACCTTCTCGATTACATCAGTCTCTTTCGCGTTGACCGGACCTTTACCGTCAATGGGGTGCCCCAGAGAATTGACCACGCGGCCAATCAGTTCAGGGCCGATAGGCACCGACAGAATCTGGCCGGTGCATTTAACCGGATCGCCCTCGGAGATATGCTCGTATTCGCCCAGAATTACGGCGCCGACCGAATCGCGCTCAAGGTTCAAGGCGAGGCCGAAAGTGTTATTGGGAAACTCCAGCATCTCCCCTTGCATAACATTCGACAGGCCATGAACGCGGCAGATGCCGTCGGTTACCGTGACGACGGTGCCCTGGGTGCGAACGTCTGCCGAGAGCGCCAGATTGGCGATCTTCGAGCGCAGCAGTTCGCTGATTTCGGAGGGTTTCAACTGTTGCATGGCAGTTCCGATATGGTGAGTGTGTGTTGTATTCTGTCGTAACTATTGGTATGGGCAGACTAACTGCCCATCAAGCCGTTGCGCATGGCGTTCAACTTGCCGCGTACCGAGCCGTCGATAACCTGATCGCCCACTCGCACCACCGCGCCGCCGATCAGGTTTTGATCGATGCTGACGTGCGGACGAATCTTGCGTTTGAAGCGGCGCTCAAGGTCAGCAATTAGGGAAGCCAATTCAGCGCCTTCCAAAGCGTAGGCACTGGCAATCTGTGCATCGATCGCTCCTTCACGCTCGGCTTTGAGCGCCTCGAATTGCTCGGCAATCGAGGCCAAGGCTTGCAGACGCTTGTTTTCCGTCAACGCTGCTACTAAGCCATGTGCTTCGGCGGAAAGATCACCGCCAGCGGAAAATAGATCAGTCAGTTGCGCGCCAGTGACCTTGGGATTGCCAATGAGCTGAACCACCTCAGGCGCCTGCGAGATGGCGGCCAGACGCGCGAGCGACTCGGACCAGACGGCTAGCGACCCCGCCTTGTCCGCCAGTGCGAACACCGCTTCGGCATAGGGCCGTGCAATGGTGGCTACCTCGGCCATCGGCTTAGATTTCTTTTTTCATTTGCGTGAGCAACTCGGCATGCGCCTGTGCGTTGACTTCGCGGCGTAGGATCTTCTCCGCCCCGGCTACCACCAGCCCCGCCAGCTGCTCGCGCAAGGCCTCTCGCGCACGAGAGACTTCCTGCTCGATCTCGGCCTTGGCTGCGGCTTTCTCGCGGCCACCTTCGTCGCGGGCGGCAAGCTTGGCCTCTTCAATCAGTTGCGTTGCGCGTTTCTCGGCCTGGCCGATGATGTCTCCAGCACGGCCGCGCGCCTTGGTGATTTCCTCGTCGGCCTGCTTCGAGGAGTTTTCAAGGGCTTGCTTGCCTTTTTCGGCGGCTGCTAGGCCGTCGGCAATGGTCTTCTGGCGGGTCTCAATCGCGTGCAAAAGGTGTGGCCAGATGAACTTGGCACAAAACCAGATGAACGCGATAAATACAACCGCCTGCGCAAATAGCGTTACGTTAATGTTCATATGTATTCCCCGAACGGGAAAGGCGGCGCGAGGCCGCGATTAGATTGCTCTGTGCCTTATTAGACAAGCTTGCCCAAAAGCGGGTTGGCAGTGGCAAACCACAGAGCCAGGCCCACACCAATAATGAACGAAGCGTCGATCAGGCCCAGGAGAAGAAATACTTTGCCTTGAAGCGAATCCGTTAGCTCCGGCTGGCGCGCCGCAGCCTCAAGAAAGCGCGAGCACATGATGCCCACGCCAATGCAGGCGCCCAAAGCGCCAAGGCCGATCATGAGGCCGATACCGACTGCCGAGTAGGCCTGCACCATCGCGATGAGTTGAAGATTTTCCATTTTCTTTCTTCCTTTCTTAAACCGGGTTGACTTGAAACTAGTGGTGTTCGTGGGCCATCGAGAGATAAACGACGGTCAACATCATGAAAACGTAGGCTTGCAGGGCGACGATAAGAATGTGAAAAATAGCCCATCCCATGGCGAGAATGGAGGAAATGACCAGTCCCAGGTAGTTGTCATTGGCCCACGAGCTGTTTGCCGCCCACATCCATAGCAGAAGGAAAATGATTTCCCCGGCATACATGTTGCCAAACAGCCGCAGAGAATGAGAGAGGGGTTTGGAGAGATATTCAATCGCATTGAACAGAAGGTTGAATATCCAAAGCAATGGGTTCGAACCGAATGGCGAGCAGAATAATTCGTGTATCCACCCCTTCAGCGTTTTGACCTTGATGGAGAAATAAATCATCAATACCCAGACGGTTAGCGCCAAGGCGAAGGTGGTATTGACGTCTGCGGTGGGTACGATGCGAAAGCCATGGTCACTGATGACGTGGGTACCCTTGGACACCCAATCCACCGGGAGAAAATCCATCGCATTCATCAGCAACACCCAGATGAACACGGTTAGCGCGACAGGCGCTACGAAGCTATGGCGTTCGTGCTTGAATATTCCTTTGGTTTGATTGTCGATGAAATCGAAAACCAGTTCGACGAATGCCTGACGTTTGCTGGGTACGCCGGCGGTCGCACCCCTGGCAACCCACCAGATAAAACCCAGACCGACAAACCCCAGCAGAATGGCGACCGCTATGGAATCCAGATGCAGCGTCCAAAAACTGCCATCACCCACCTGTTTGCCAAAAAAGGCAAGGTGGTGATTGATGTAATCGGTGGGATTCAGTTCTGGTCCGGAAGCCATGAGTTTTATTTGTTAATTATTTTTATCGCGTACGAAAAATGCCGTCGAAAATATCAGCACTGTCACAATAAATGCGCCAATCAAACTGCCCGATACGACCTTATCGTAGGAGGCAAAAATTATCCCTAGACTGGCGAACATCAAGCCAACCCGAACTGCCTCAGCGATGATCGCAACTACAACCATGTCGCCCGCGATTCTTGTCCTGCGTCTTTGCAGCAACAAACCCGCTGCCACGCCTGCCATCATGCTGGTGGCGCCCCCCAATGCTGCGGATATCACACCATGCTGTCCGGCAACCATGCCGGCAACCAGCGCGATCGCGGCTGTCGCCTGCGCCTGCCACCAGAACACCTTCGTTAGGGCCTTGCTTTGCATCCCAAGCATCTGAATCTCTACCGTTCAGTTAAAACTGGGTGTGCTGGAACAAGGGCGCGATTCTAGTCGTTTTGCTGACGGGGCGTCAATCCTTCGTTGCTACAGTAAATCTTGCTTTAGTGCGTCTCGCGGTAATCCATCTCGCAGCCGTGCTTTTTCTCTGCTGTGCATTTTGCAGCCTGCGGCAAGAATTTACTTGGGATAATTATTCTCGATTTGGGCCAGTAGTTTCGGCGTGCCCTGAGATGCATTGAGGACTTCCAGTGCCGCATCGCAGAGCGAGTCAATCTCTGCGTGGTTTTGGTGCGCACCCAGGACGCCATGGAATTTGTCGCGAAGTTGTGCCTCATCGAAAGGCCGTGCGGGATCGCCTGGAATATCGGTTATCAGTCGTTCGTCCCCGCCCGCTCGGGCCGTGACCTCGATGCGTGCCGGCCAGCAGCGCGGAAAATGCGCCATCAACGACTCTTCGCCCACAACATTGATGCGCCCCAACAAGGCCTGATGTTCAGCCGGCGTCGGCGTGGGCGCATAGTCAAGCAGAAGCATTTTTTCCGGCGCCAGCGCGGCGAGCACCAATTGATAGGGGAGGCTGGTCATATGCGAACTTCGATCGCCTGGGGTTACTCCATGATTCACCATGCCCAGATAGGCTGGCGGGACGGCAACTTTGATCGATTCGATATCCCGGATATTCAGGCCTCCCTGGATAATTTCCTTAAATCCTTGCACCGCAGCCATTGTTTGACGGGCTGCACACCATGGTTTGAATCCTACTTCGAGGATTGCCGGAGTTTTTTTCATGTTGGCGAGCAGGCGTTCGCCCTCGATCTTGATTCCATACACGGCGTGGAATGGCTTGTCCAACAGCGCTAAATCCGCGGCAAACCCCTGCTTCGCCGCCAGCGCGGCCATCACGCCGTTCTTCGCGGCCGCACCCAGTAACAACCAACGCGACATTTTTCCGCCTTGTTGACCCACATTGGGAGACGCGGTAACAAGAGCAAGGCCCAGCGCATGCGCGCTGCGGGTTGCATCCAAACCCATCAGCCTCGAGGTCACGGCGGCGACGCCAAAGGGCGCATTGAAATAAGTGGGCCATATGCCGCGGTAGAGGATTGTTGCGCCACTCATTTCTTCCCCAAGCCGGACCATTGCGTCGTAGCCGGAAACAATGGCGCCCTCCAGCGTGTCGCGATCGGTGATGCCCAGCGCGGCAGCCACGATCAGCGTCGTCGGCACGATCAACGAACCAGGGGTGGTGCCGGCCGCTAGGTGGATGTCGTCGATTTCACTCAGGCGGGTCAGTGCCGTAGCAAGCCTGACGCGACCCATCAGTCCTTCACCCATGGGGCCTGCATCGCCCAATGCTGCAGCGGCCAGTAAATCCCGGCCTTCATGTGTCTGCGAGCCGGCTACCCACGCTGCGACGGTATCCGCCAGATGAATGCGCACCTGTTCACGCGCAGCGGCGCTGGGTTTAACGGCGGAACTACACGCAATGCGGGCGCCAAGTTTTTCGAGCGTACTCATATTGTTTTCATACCTAAGCGGTCACCGTTTTTTAATGGCGCCAGAATCCCGGCGTAAATACCACCAGCAAGGTCATCAACTCCAGACGTCCCAGTAGCATGGCGATGGTACACAACCAGGTCTGAAAATCGGTCAGCACCGCATAGGTCGTCGCCGGGCCAACCTTGGCCAGGCCAGGTCCGGTGTTATTGATACAGGCGACGATCGCCGACGCGGCCGTGATCAAGTCGAGTCCGGAGGCGGTTTGCAATAGCGTTAGAACAATAATCGTGCCCCCATAGACCAGCATGAAAGCCAATACCGCGAAAACAATATTGTTATCGACCACGGCGCCGCCAAGCTTTACCGGAATGTGGGCGCGCGGATGAACGATCCGCCTTAGTTCGCGCAGACTTTGTTTCACCATGATGACAACTCGCACCATTTTTATGCCGCCTCCGGTGGATCCCGAGCAGGTGGCAAAACAACATAGAAACAACATCCAGGCCGGCGCAAAAATCGGCCATTGATCGTAATCGGTGCTGGCGAATCCGGTGGTCGTGGCAATAGATACGACATTGAAGCTGGCAAATCGGAGCGCCGTCCAGTAATCAGCATAGACCTGGTTCCCCAGCAGGAACCAGGCAATCGCAAAGCATGAGCCTATGACCACCAGGAGATACAGCCAGGCTTCCGAATCTGCCGCGTAGGGGGAAAACTCACGTCTGCGAAACGCCAGAAAATGGGTGCCAAAATTAATCCCCGCGATCAACATAAAAAGAATGGTCACCGCTTCAATCGCAGGCGAATTCCAAAAGCCGAAACTTGCGTCATAAGCGGCGAAACCGCCCAGGCCCATGGTCGAAAAAGAATGCACCGTCGCGTCAAACCACGTCATACCCGCGAGTTTGAGACTGACTATGCACGCCACCGTTATCAATGCATAGACCCCCCAAAGTCCTTTCGCGGTTTCGGCGATCCTGGGCGTGAGCTTGGCGTCCTTCATCGGCCCCGGCGTCTCGGCTTTGAAAATCTGGCTTCCGCCAACGCCCAGTAACGGAAGAATGGCGACCGCAAGCACCACCACGCCCATGCCGCCTATCCAAACAAGGAACATGCGCCAGAAATTTATCGAGGGGGGCAAGGAATCCAGGCCGGAAAGTACCGTGGCGCCGGTGGTGGTAAGACCCGATACCGTCTCGAAGTAAGCATCCGTAAACGAAAGCTCCGGCATAAAAAACATCAACGGCAAGGTGGCGAAAGCGGGCAACACGGTCCAGACCAGGGCCACCAGCAGGAATCCATCTCGCGGTTGAAGTTCTCTGCGCCGGCTGCGGGTCGCCGCCCAAAGGATCGCGCCAGCCAACAGGGTGATTACAACGGCTTTGTCATAGGCCCGCTGAGCGGCATCGTCCGCCACAAATGCGACGATGGCGGGCGCCATCATGGTCGCGGCGAATATCATCATCACCACGCCAAGAACATTCAATACGGGAATGACACGAACCATGGTCGCCGCTCAGCCTGCGCCGGTCCGGGTTGCGGTCCGGGTTTCGGTCACAGAATCGGTCATAAAAATCCGACGCCGACTTGAAAAAGCTTCTCTACGCTGCCCAGAAGCTTTTTGTTGGTGACGAAAACAATAACGTGGTCGTCGGTCTGGATCACCGTATCGTGATGCGCCATGATGACCTGCTCGCCTCGCACCAGCGCCGCGATAGTCGTCCCCTTGGGCAGGTCGATTTCCTCGATTCGGCGCCCGACCAGTTTGCAGGAACTGGCATCGCCATGAACCACAGCCTCAAGGGCTTCGGCGGCGCCGCGCCGCAGCGAATGCACCTGGGCGACATCGCCGCGGCGCACATGCGCAAGCAGGGACCCTATGGTGGTTTGCGCCGGTGAAATCGCGATATCGATCTGGCCTGCCTGCAATAAATCGACGTAGGAGCGCCGGTTGATGAGAGATATGACACGCCGAGCGCCAAAACGCTTGGCCAACAGGCAACTCATGATGTTGTTTTCATCGTCGTTGGTGACGGCGATAAAAACATCCATCTCCCCTATATTTTCGCTC
Source organism: Bordetella parapertussis (assembly GCA_945897475.1). GTDB lineage: Bacteria > Pseudomonadota > Gammaproteobacteria > Burkholderiales > SG8-39 > 2-02-FULL-62-17. The sequence continues at coordinate 25,413 of CAMDFL010000034.1, read as the reverse complement.
TCCAGAAGCGATTCGTCGGTCACATCGCCTTGCAGCACCAGCGCCTTGTTAAGCGCTGAGGACAAAATTTCACAGCGGCGCTTATTGAATTCGATTATTTTTACCAGGTAGTCAGTTTCCAATGCCTTTGCCAGGCGCAGTCCGATGTTTCCGCCTCCCGCGATCATCACCCGTTTGACCGGTTTATCCATGCGACGCAATTCGCGCATTACCTGACGAATCTCGTTCGTGGAGGACATGCAGAACACTTCATCGCCCGCCTCGATGACGGTATCGCCCTCTGGAACTATAGGACGATCACCGCGGAAAATAGCCGCCACGCGCGCGTCGACCGTCGGTAAATGTTTTTTTAGATCGCGCAAGGGGTGCCCCACTAGCGGTCCACCCTGAAACGAGCGCACCGCCACCAGGCTCACCCGCCCGTGGGCGAATTCGAGTACCTGCAAGGCCTCGGGAAACTGCACCAGTTTAACTATGTAATCGGTAAGAATCTGCTCCGGACAGATCACCAGATCCACTGCAAAGATTTCAGGACCGAAGATACGTTCATTATCAAGAAAGTCGGTGGCACGAATCCGCGCGATGCGTGTCGGCACATTGAACAGGGCATGCGCCAGCTTGCAGGCGACCAGGTTGGTCTCGTCGCTTTGCGTCACGGCGATCAGGAGGTCCGCGTCATCTATGCCGGCCTGGGCCTGCACCGAGGGATGGGCGGCATTGCCGACAACGGTGCGAAGATCCAGCCTGGCCTGCAATTCATGCAGGCGCTGCGCATCGGTATCGACAACGGTGATGTCGTTTTGCTCGGACACCAGCCCCTCGGCCACCGACGAACCCACTTGCCCCGCACCTAGAATGACAATTTTCAATCCTGCGACCCCTCATCCTTGCGACCCACTTGAATTCCTATCTGCTTGAGTTTTCTATAAAGATGTGTCCGCTCCAAGCCGCTTTTCTCCGCCACTCTTGCGATGTTGTAATTCTCAAGCGCCAGGTGATGTTCAAAATAAATGCGCTCGAACGCCTCGCGCGCTTCGCGCAATGGCTGGTCCATCGATATTCCCGGACTGGTCGCCTTCGCTTGATTTTCGCGCAGAACACGTTCAGCGTCGCCGGCGGCGATCTCCTCCTCAAGGCAGGACAGGGCAAGGTTTCGCACCGCCGCCTGCAAGCTTTCCAGGTTTCCCGGCCAATGATATTGGCGAAGGATATTGAGCGCTGCAGTTGTAAATCGGCGTTGCGGACAATAACGAGTTTCGACTAATTGTCGCAGCATCAGTGCCGCAATTTCGGGAATATCCTCGGCGTAATCGCGCAACGTCGGCAAGCCAATGCTTATCTCGGACAAGCGCGCGAGCAGCATCGGATCGAAACCAAGCTCATCCTCCAGAACCCTCGGTTCGGTTGCGGTAAAGGATACCGGGCGGACCTTGCTTCTATCCGCGCGCCCCAGAATGAATGCAAGATGGCGCTGCTGATTTTGCGTCAGATGCGCCAATTCTTCGATATACAGGAGCGCACCCGATGACTGCGCAAGCGCATCGCGAGACGCGTCTGAGAGAACCTCCGCGGCCACCAGCCATTGCGTGCCAGGCTGCTGGAGCACCCTGGCAAAAGGTTCGGGATAGCTCCCACGTTCACCACGAAATAATAACGGCGCGGCGGTCGAGGTCAATTGGGCGAGCCGTTTTTTTAGATCGGTGAGTAAAGGCGATTTGCCGAAACCTGCCAGAGATAGTGGCGTCGAAACACGCACGTCCTGGGCGCGCAAGGATTTTTTCACTGTCGCGAGCAACTTTTGCAATGCAATCGGCTTCTCCAGAAAATCCTTGGCGCCGATGCGCGTGGCCTGCACCGCGGTCTCAATGGTGCCGTGCCCGGACATCATCACCACCGGCATGGTCAGTTCGCCATTGGCGGCCCATTCCTTGAGAAGCGTGATGCCGTCTGTATCGGGCATCCAAATGTCCAGGAGGACCAAGTCTGGACGATTGCGCGCTCGCATCTCCCGGGCCTGCCGGGCATTCTCGGCAAGCTGCACGTCATGTCCTTCGTCGGCGAGAATTTCCGATAACAGCTCTCGGATTCCAACCTCGTCATCAACCACCAGGATTTGCGCCATTGATTTCGCTTCTATGCAGGCTGCCCGAACGGCAGATTGATTCGTACTACGGTGCCGCAAGGCATGTTGCCCTCGACCACGATGCGTCCATGATGCTCTTCAACAATCTTTTTGACGATCGCCAGGCCCAGTCCGGTACCCTTGGCCTTGGTGGTGACATAGGGCTCGAAAACGCGCTTTTGTATCGCCTCGGGTATGCCCGTTCCATTGTCAGAGATGCTAAGCACCGCTTCGTCCATGCTTCGTCCGGTGGAAACTTCGATGTTCGGATTGTCGCTGCCAGCCAGGGCATCCTGAGCGTTTTGCAGCAAATTGTGTATCACCTGGCGAAGTTGATTACGATCGCCCATGACAGTTGGAAGACCAGGCTCCAAGCGCGTTTCCACCCGCGTCGTGGATTGTTCGTAGAGCGCCAGCACATCGCCCACTAAATGGTTTAGTTCGACCGGTTCCAGCTTTGGATTGGGCAACCGCGCATATTCGCGGAATTCATCAACCATGCTTTTCAAGGCCGCCACCTGAGTGACAATGGTTCGCGTTGATCGCGCGAGAATCTGGGCGTCCTCAGGAGACAGCCGTGGAGACAGCTTGGCCTCCAGTCGCTCCGCCGATAACTGGATAGGGGTGAGCGGATTCTTGATTTCATGGGCCACTCGCCTTGCGACTTCCGCCCATGCGGTGGCTCGCTGGGCGGCAATGAGTTGCGTAATTTCGTCGAACACGACGATATATCCGCCGCCCGCGGGCAGAACCGAGCCGCGTATCAGCAGAACAGCGCCATGCATCTCGAGATCGAATTCGCGTTGCCAGCCGGCTTCGCGGTGAGTCGAAAACTCTTCGCGAATTGCTCCGCCAAATTCAACAAGTTGCGTCCAGGAAGTGCAGGGATTGCCCAGCAATTCAGCGGTTTCAACGCGCAAAATTCCGGCCGCGCTGGGATTGGCGATTCGCAAAGTGAAATCGCGATCGAACACCATCACCCCGGCGGACAGGTTGGCGAGCACATTGGACAAATGCGCGTTCGCCAGCTCAAGCTCCGAGCGATGAATCTCGGCGGCCTTGCGGGCATCGTCAAGTTGCCCGGTCATGCTATTGAAGGAATGCGTCAGCAGTCCCATTTCATCCTGGCTGGTGACCGGTGCACGCCGGGAGAAATCTCCGCTTGCCACCGCCTGCGTGCTTTCAGCCAGCACTTCCAGCGGCCGCGCCAATCGCCTCGACAACAAAAATGCCAGTGTAATCGCCGCCAACATCGCCAGCAACAAAACCATCGTCAACGCAAGCAGGTAGATGTCGGTCAGGCCCTCTCGAGCCAGCGAAATCTCGCGATAGGCATTAAACGCGGTGCGCACGTTTTCACTCGCTTCGATGAGATTGGGCGGAACGGATTGCGTCAATTGCAGAAAAAGTTTTGGGGCCTCGCCCGGCCTCGCCACCACCGGCAGGATTGCCCTCATCAACAATCCATTTCCACCGGCCTCTATCGCCGCGTACTGCATGTTCTTGCGTGCTTGCGAGAGCAGCATCTCGGGGGGGGCTTGGGGTTTTCTGCCAGTACTTTGATCGGCGGCGCTGGTTATAAGCTTACCCTCGGTGGTTACCAGCACGACCTCGTCAGCGCCAACCTGTTCGCGCATGCGCTGCAATACCGCTGGATGGTGTTCGACCGGGATTTCCGCCAGATCCGCGCTCATCAGCGCGGCTTTGACTTTCAAGTCCGATAGCATGGTATCGAGCAGGGCACTGCCCAGCTTCAGTCCGCCCTCCAAGGCTCGATCGACGCGCACGTCAAACCAGGATTCGATGCTTTTCCCGAGGAACTGGACTGAAACCGTATACACCAGCGCACCGGGCAACACCGCCACAATCGCGAACATCACCAGCACCCGAAAAGTCAGGAGTGAACCAAATACCTTGCGACGCCGCTGTCCTGCGAGCACAGTGAGCTGGTAGACCAGCAACAAGGTCAGCCCGGCCGCCATGGCCGAATTAAGTCCAATCAACAATGGGTAGTACTGGCTGAACAACGCCGTATTCGCACTCGCGGCGGCCAGCAAACCCAGCAGTATCGCCCCCAGTACGATGCTCCCAATCAGTATGTATTTCATCGCGGCGAACGCTCGGCTTCAGTGACATAGGGTAGGCGTTTCCATGTCGAGGAGAGATTCAGTTCGCGGTCGGTCAATGCCGAGATCTGGAACGGTCTCGGCAGCTGTGCGGTATCCAGTCGCATTCGTAGCGAGGCAAGGTAAGCGGTATCCGGCGGCAGCTTGTCGCGCTCCAACACCAGCCAGGAGCGAATTCGCGTCAAATTATTCAAGGCATCGGCATAAGAGGAGAAGTTCCACTGCAGCGTCCCTGTCGACAAGCGATATTGGCGCAGCAGAGGATTGAAGGATAGTCGAATGTCTATCCGAGCATTGGCGGTTTTTTCGTCCAGCCAATACCAACGCGAGCGAATCAACTCGAATTCCACGGCGAAGAACAGTGCAACGCCGTTGTTCAGCGCTTCCTCCAATCGCGAGGTCAGTTCTAACTCGAAGTTCGCGTTGACGATATGTCCCTCTTCGCTTGCTTCAAGGGTGAATTGCGTGACTTGTATTACCTGCGCATCCGCATGCCTCAATAGCGCCGAGAAAAGCACCACAGCCAGCAGCAAGCCCCGCAGGAGCTTCATCCGCGCTTGTGCAACAGCGCGTAAAAAAAACCGTCGCTATCGGCATCCGGCAGGATCTGTCCGGTCGCGATTCCAGATAGGGGCAACTCTTTCGCGTCGTCGTGCCGGTCTAGAAATTTGCGAATTTGCATGGCATTTTCGATAGGAAATACCGAACAGGTGGTGTACAACAATTTACCATCGCGCCGCAGGTGCGGCCAAAGCGCCTCCAGCAATTGCGCCTGGGTTCGCGCGAACGAGGCCAAATCGGATTCGCGGCGCAGCCAGCGGATGTCGGGATGCCGGCGCACCACGCCAGAAGCGCTGCAGGGTGCGTCAAGAAGGATACGATCAAACTGCATGCCCGCGGGTACAAATTTTTCCGGATGCAGACAATCGCCGACACCGACGACCGCTTTCAATCCAAGCCGGGTCAGATTCTCCTTGATTCGCGTCACCCGTTCGCTCGAAATATCCATCGCGGTGAGTGCGCAATCGGCAATCTCCAGAATATGACCAGACTTGCCCCCCGGCGCCGCGCAGCCATCGAGCACCGTCATGCCGTCGTGAACATCCAACAGGTCCGCGGCGCGCTGTGCACCGGCATCCTGCACCGATACCTCGCCCTCTGAGAAGCCCGGGATCGAGGTCACGGCACAGGGACGCTCGAGCATCAGGGCCGTGCCGCCCAAATGCCGGGCGACGATATTGGCTTCGGTGAGCTTGCGCAAATAATCTTTGACGCCGGCACGTCGACAATTGACGCGCAAGCTCATCGGTGGATGAGAGTTCGCGGCATCCAATATCTCGTGCCATTGCGCGGGGTAGTGGGTTTTAAGAATATCAATCCACCACTGAGGGTGCGCGTAGCGACCAGTCTGCGTCGCCTTGATTTGTGCGATTAATTTTATCGAATCCCGCTGATAGGCGCGCAACACGGCGTTGACCAAGCCGCGCGCGCGCGCATGTCCCAACAATGACGCGGCCTCGACCGCCTGATGTACAACGACATAGTCGGTATGCGGTCGCGCTATCAGTTCGCTTATAGCCGCGAGCACCAATCCCCTTAACGCCAGATCCGATAATGGTTTTTGGAGCAGTTTGTCAGCAATAACATCCACTTGGCCCCAAGCGCGCAATGTGTTGTAGCTCAGATCCTGCACGGCCGCGCGAAGAGAAGCGTTTTGATACTTGCTCATCCGCAATGCCTTATTCAGGCTCGCACCACCAAACACCCTGCCAAGAACCTGTGCGGACAGCGCCAGTGATTCTGCAAGCGCGTGCTGGGCATGCTTGTCGGTCGTGGTTGCGATGCCGTCCTTCAATAGGTCTCCAACGCGGCTATCACTCATGAGAGGCGTCCGCTCACAATTCTAAGGTCATACCAGGTACCACTTGAAAACCTTGAAGAAAATCCTTGGCTGCGAGCCGTCTTCCACCGGATTTTTGCAATATCTCCAGGCATAGCGCCTGTGTGCCGCATGCGACCAACAAGCCCGATGCATCCGCTTGCAGGATCTCGCCACACTTGCCTGCTGAATTAGTGGCCAAACGCGCTTGCCAAATTTTTATCTCTGTCTGACCAAGGCGGCTCATTGCGCCGGGACTTGGGTTAAATGCGCGAATTTGTCTCCGGATTTGGAGGGCATCCTGGCTCCAATCAATACGCGCTTCTTCCTTACTAATCTTCGTAGCGTATAGCGCGCCACTTTCAAGTTGCGCTACCGGGGTAACTAATCCTTGCTCAACTGCATACAGTACCTTCTGGAGTAGTTTTGAACCAATTTCGGCCAGGCGGTCATGCACAGTTTGCGCGGTATCTAGGTCGTCGATGGGGATCTCTTCGCGCATAAATACGGGGCCGGTATCCAGACCTGCATCCATACGCATAATGGATACCCCTGTGCGAACGTCGCCAGCGAGCATTGCACGCTGTATAGGTGCAGCGCCGCGCCATCGAGGCAAAAGAGATGCATGGATATTGATCGCGCCCAGGCGAGCCGCGTCAAGCACGGCCTGCGGAAGCATCAACCCAAAGGCAGCAACAACTATGACGTCTGCATTAAGCTCGCGCAAAATCCTTTGTTCGTTCTCGTCCCGAAGCGTTGTCGGCTGGCGAATCGGGAGTCCTCGATCAACAGCGATTTGTTTTACCGCCGACAATCGCGGCTTCATCCCCCTGCCTGCCGGGCGATCAGGTTGTGTCAGCACCATAACCAGTTCATGCCCGCTTGCGATCAGGTCTTGCAAGCTTCGCGCTGCGAATTCCGGAGTGCCGGCGAAAATGACTCTCATTAGTGTATGGAAGACACCATTTTGTCGGTGCCCATAGACTCAAAAATCAACCGGACAAGTAGACAATTCAAGAAATATTCTTATTTTGTTTCAACATCTTGGAGCGAATACGCGTTCGTTTGAGCGACGACAAATGATCCAAAAATACCTTCCCCTCGAGATGGTCCATCTCATGCTGTATGCACACAGCAAGAAGATCTTCGGCATTCAGGGTGAATAGCTTACCGTGGACATCGTCCGCCTTAACCGAGATTCGCTGCGCGCGCTCTACCGGTTCGTAGATCCCGGGAACCGAGAGGCAACCTTCATCCCTGTATTGAATACCTTCTCGCAGGACAATCTCCGGATTGACGAAAACCAACAACTGATCATGCGCGTCCGAGACATCTATCACAATGACCCGTTTGTGTACGTCAACCTGCGTCGCCGCCAGACCAATTCCAGGCGCTGCATACATGGTCTGCGCCATGTCTTTGACCAAAGTACGTAGTTTGGGATCAAACTCACGAACCGTCGCCGCTTTTTTATACAGCCTCGGATCGGGATATCTGAGAATCGGCAGCTGCGCCATAAAGATTTGCTAATTGAACGAATTAGATGCAGAATTTAATGCGGACTATAAAAAGCTTTTACGGCTTTTGAGGTCGGCTAAATAGATTGAAATTCAGCAAAAAGCATTAAAATCGACACCAAAATCTAGTCGAGGTTGCTATGAGCAAGTCTATCACATGGATGCTGCTCTCCTTTTGCTTAGCGGCGGGGCAGGCGGTTGCGCAGGGCGCTATTAGCCTTAAAGAGGATGCGCCAGACCGTTACGTGGTCCAAAAAGGCGATACGCTTTGGAGCATCTCCGCCAAATTCCTTAAGGAACCCTGGCGTTGGGCAGAGATCTGGAAGCTCAATCTAGATCAGATCAAAAATCCAAACAAAATTTTTCCTGGCAATGTCATCGTACTTGATAGAAATCGTGGCGGGAGCCTAGTTTTGGGAGCCACGGTCAGGCTATCCCCGCAAGTACGTGCCGAACCACTTAGCGAAGATGCCATTCCTGCGATTCCGCCGCACATCATTGAACCTTTCTTAGTACAACCGCTGGTTATCGAAGTAGACAGCATGAGCAACGCGCCTCGTATAGTTGGCACTGAGGAGAGTCGCGTATATCTTGGCCCGGGCGGAATTGCCTATATCTCTGGAATTGGCAACTCCAAAGAAGTGAATTGGCAAATTTACCGCCCCGGTAATCCCTTGGTTGATCCTGACACCAAACGTACACTTGGCTACGAAGCTGTTTTCCTGGGCACGGGAAGGTTGACGCGCAGTGGTGACCCGGCGACGCTGCAAATCGTCACCGCCAGACAGGAAATAGGCAATGGAGACCGACTCATCGCGACGGGTAAGCCCGTTATCAACCAATACCTCCCGCATGCCCCAAAAACTCCCCTGCAAGCGAAGGCAATTTCAATCTATGGCGCCCTTGCCACCAGCGAAGCTGGTCGCGATGCCGTTGTCGTTCTGAACAAGGGCAGTCGCGATGGACTCGAAAATGGTCATGTCCTCGCGCTCTACAGGGCAGGGGCCAAGGTCGTTGACCCATCTTCCGAATTATCCAGGGATTCGGCTCCGACCTTTCAACTCCCCGATGAGCGCTATGGACTGGTTCTCGTTTTTCGCACATTTGCCGCAGTTTCCTACGCGCTGATCATGGAAAGCTCCCGGCCTGTGGCTCCAGGAGATTTTTTGCGCACCCCTTAGACCGCTCTGATACTTATTAGTCTTTAGAGAGGGCGTAGACGGCGAGAGTTTATTTTTCACTGCGGCGAATTCTTGCCATCCAGAAGCTGCCTTGCCGCGTTAAGTGTCGATGCGGATTGCAGCCGATACTGCCGATTGGATCAACTTGGGCCTCGTCGAGGGACTTGGACCAAGGGCCTTGTGTGGCTTACTCGCCGACATCGGCCCGCCGGCAGACATTCTTTCGGCGGATCGGCGTCAGCTTGGCCGATATACCTCGGAAGCGATAGTCGATCAGATCCTTGCGCAATCGCGGCAGGCGAAAATCGAATCTACGCTCAGCTGGCTTTCAGAGGATGGCCATTCTCTAATTACGCTCGCGGACCATGCCTATCCGCGCATATTGCTGCAATGTGGCGATCCACCGCCGATGTTATATGTGCTTGGCGACCCGAACTATCTTGGCCATGAATCGCTCGCCATTATTGGCAGTAGAAACGCGACACCCCAAGGAATCGCCAACTCGCGAAGGTTCGCCCACGCCCTCGCCGATTCCGGATTGACGATAGTGAGTGGTCTTGCGCTTGGCATTGATGCCGCTGCGCATCTGGGGGCAATCGCCAGCACCGGGTCAACCATAGCCGTGCTCGGATGCGGCGCTGACATAGCCTATCCGCGAGCCAACGCAAAACTTGTCAAAGAAATTGCCGCTCGAGGCGCCGTCATTTCGGAATTCCCGCTTGGCATGCCACCACTCAGCTTCAATTTTCCACGGCGCAATAGAATCATCAGTGGTTTGTCCAGGGGCTGCCTTGTCGTCGAGGCGGCACTCGCATCGGGTTCCTTGATAACCGCGAGACTTGCGCTGGAACAGGGACGCGAGGTGTTCGCAATTCCTGGGTCTATACATTCGCCGCTATCACGGGGCTGCCATGCACTCATCAAGCAGGGTGCCAAACTGGTGGAAACAGCGCAAGATATTCTGCTCGAATTGAATTTCATGTCCAGCGTCTCCACACCCGATATATTGGAGTTAGATGTCCCACTACTACAATATATTGGGTATGATCCTTGCGACTTGGATACCATACAGCGGCGCAGCGGCTTGACGGCAGGTAAAGTCTCGGCGATGCTTTTGACGCTGGAACTGGAACAAAGGGTTGGCTGTTTGCCAGGCGGCTTGTACCAGCGGCTGGATTAGGAGACCGGAACTGATTGATCGAATCGCCTTTCTGGTTCAAGTAACGGTGCGAGGGATCGTGCTGTTTCAATTCGGCGCTGCTTGATATTGCCTCCAAAATTCCTTTCGCATTTTCTTCTCGTTTGCATGGTCGGACGTCCACACTCATGATCGAAGTTCTCGTTTATCTTTTTGAAAATTACTATCAGTCCGCGAATTATCCTGACCAGGACACGCTATCCCGCAAACTGCACGCTGCAGGGTTCGAGAACGAAGAGATTAGCGTAGCCCTCGATTGGCTGAACGGCTTGACGCGTTGGAAAGAGAGCAGCCTGCCTGAGTCTCTGGACTCAAGCACTTCGCATCGCATCTACGCTCTGGCCGAACAGGAAAAAATTTCCACGGAGGCTCGCGGTTTTCTCGCGTTTCTTGAGAGCGCGTATATCCTGTCGCCGCTGTTGCGAGAATTGATTATCGAGCGCGCAATGGCGATAGAAGAAGAAGCCGTTGGGCTGGACAAGTTCAAAATTATCGTTCTAATCGTTCTGTGGACCCACCGGGGAAATGTCGATGCATTGATCCTGGAGGAATTGCTGCCAGAGGGAGAAAAGCGGCAAATGCATTAATCAGTCACTAGCTAAGTGTTGAGAATTCTGGCAAAGAACCAGTGTTTGAATAGAGTTTGAATACGTCGCACCGATGTGTAAAGTTGCAAAAGCGCAACTTTACACATCGGTGCGAAGGCTGGCCTCAATGACACCCTGTTACGTTCCGGCTCTACCGGCTAGGAGCTCACGTCGAGATGAAGTTACACATTTATCGCCGTGCAAATCTCCTCGCCCAGAATCGAATATTCCTCGGATGTCCAGCGTAAAACGGGCTTGACGTTTTATGACCGTGTCGGTTCCTTGCTTAGCATCGCGGGTTGCACGTATGATTGCCCGCATTCTTCCGTCACCCTCTCGCGGTTCTTCGGCGCGTGCGGCGAGAAATTCTTGAAGCCTCGCCTCTGAACAAATGCCGCGTAGGGTGGACCGTCGCAGCAAGGTAAATACAAGGTAATTGCTAGTGGCCAAAAAACTCATCATCGCCGAAAAACCCTCCGTCGCAAACGATATCGCTCGGGTTTTGGGTGGCTTTACCCGGGTCGGGGATTATTACGAGAGCGACGACTTTGTATTGTCGTCGGCCATCGGTCATTTGCTCGAAATCGCAGCCCCGGAGAAATACGAAGTCAAACGCGGCAAATGGTCTTTCGCCAATCTGCCGGTTCTCCCCCCGGAGTTCGACCTGCGCCCGATCGAACGCACCGAGGATCGGCTCAAACTGCTAACCAAACTCATCAAACGCAAGGATGTGACCGCACTCATTAACGCTTGTGACGCGGGTCGTGAGGGCGAACTCATTTTTCGGTATATCGTCCAACATGTCGGGGTGAAGAAACCGGCTCAACGTCTCTGGCTGCAATCCATGACGCAAGGTGCGATTCGAGACGGATTCGATAGCCTGCGACGCGATGAAGACTTGTTGCCGCTAGCCGACGCCGCGAAATGCCGCTCCGAAGCCGATTGGTTGATCGGCATCAATGGTACACGGGCATTGACCGCCTTCAATTCAAAAGAAGGCGGTTTCTATTTGACCACGGTCGGACGCGTCCAAACGCCAACTCTGGCGATCATGGTCGAACGAGAACAAAAAATTCGTGCGTTTCGCTCGCGCGACTATTGGGAAGTGCACGCGCGTTTCCTTGCCACCGGTGGTGAATACGCGGGTCGTTGGTTCGAAGAATCATTCAAGAAAGACGATAGCGACCAAGACCGGCGCATGGAGCGCATCTGGAGTGAGGCCAATGCCCAATCTATCGTCGCAAATTGCCATAACGTGGATGGCTCGGTCAATGAGGAAACCAAACCCACAACCCAACTCTCCCCACTGCTTTTTGACTTGACCAGTTTGCAACGCGAAGCCAATAGCCGCTTCGGGTTTTCGGCACGCACCACGCTTTCCTTGGCGCAAGCGCTTTATGAAAGACACAAGGTGCTGACCTATCCCAGAACAGACGCCCGTGCGCTACCTGAGGACTATTTACCCACGGTGACGGAAACACTGAAAACGCTAAAGGATAAAACCCTTTCTGACGGGGCCTATACGCCCTTTGCAGACCAGATCTTGAAGCAAGGCTGGGTCCGACCGAATAAACGCATTTTCGACAACAAGAAGATTTCCGATCACTTCGCGATCATTCCAACACAGCAGGCGCCAAAGCAGCTCAATGAAGCTGAAGCCAAGATCTATGATTTCGTTGTGCGGCGGTTTCTTGCGGTGTTTTATCCTGCCGCCGAGTATCTTCAAACAACTCGGATCACACGGGTGGCCGGGCATCCTTTTAAGACCGAAGGAAAGGTACTGGTGAACCCGGGGTGGCTTGCGGTATATGGCCGAAGTGTCGCCGAGGAAGGTGAAAATCTCCCTGCTGTTAAGAATGGGGAAATTGTCAAGACCTTAGAGGTTCGAATCGAAGCCTCACAAACCAAGCCTCCCGCACGCTTTTCGGAAGCAACTTTGCTTTCAGCTATGGAGGGCGCAGGTAAGCTCGTTGAAGACGAAGAATTGCGGGCGGCTATGGATCAAAAGGGATTGGGTACGCCAGCCACACGCGCGGCCGTTATCGAGGGCTTGTTGCGCGAAGATTATATCCACAGAAATGGACGGGAGCTGCAGCCCACGCCTAAGGCTTTTTCCCTTATGTTCGCCTTAAAACACTTTGGGATTGAAGAGCTTACCTCGCCAGAATTGACCGGCGATTGGGAATACAAGCTTAAACAAATGGAGTTGGGTGGGCTTGCGCGTGGGGAGTTCATGGAACATATCACCTCACTGACCAGAGATATGGTGTCCAAGGTCAAGGAGGGTGAAATTCCCGACACTGCCTTCGCCACTGTGGAGGCGCCTTGCCCGCGATGCGGTGGAACCATTCAGGAGAATTATCGAAAATTTCAATGCTTGAAATGCGATTTTTCGCTCTGGAAAGTACTGTCCAGTCGCGAATGGGCTCCGGAAGAAATTGCCGAACTGATCACCAAAGGAAAAGTTGGCCCTTTGAGCGGTTTTCGCAGCCGTATAGGCAGACCATTTGTCGCTGCGATTCGGCTGGGAACAGATCAACCGATTGAATTCGATTTTGGGCAAGATCGGACCGACGCTTCGGGCGAAATTGAAATGCCCAATCTTGAAGGCAAGGAGCCTCTAGGCGCGTGCTTAAAGTGTGGCGGCAGAGTATTCGAATTAGATATGACGTTTTCTTGCGAGCGCTCGCTGGGCAAGGATAAGAGTTGCGATTTTCGATCTGGTCGGATCATCTTGCAACGACCCATGGAGCGTGAGCAGATGGTGAAACTGCTGGAGACCGGGAAAACTGACCTTCTGCATCGTTTTATTTCAAAAAAAGGCAGGCCGTTCTCCGCCTTTCTTGCAAAAGGCCCGGATGGTAAGGTTGGCTTTGAGTTTGCTCCACGCAAGGGTAGGGCGGGTGATGTGGATAAAAAACCTTCCGAGTCCAAAGCCCCCGCGATTGCTCCACCCCGAAAATCAAAGCCAGCTAAAAAATCGACATCTAGACCCAAAAGGACCAAGAAAGCTTCGACCAAGGCGCCGACAGAGATAAAAGCTGTTTCGAAAACAGTCGTGAAGAAGAAAAAGATTCCCGCTAAAAAGCGGGCCAGTCGAAAATAATCTGCCTACTGATGCTGCGCTAGACGGGTAGTCCCGTCATAGCGGGACCGGTTTGACGTATCCGAATATGGGATTTTTACGGCTGTGGTTTCAAATATCCAAGCGAGCCGTCAAAGCGTATTCCTCGATGAACGCTCGCCGAGGCTCCACTTCATCACCCATCAGGCGGGTAAAAATTTCATCGGCGGCGATCCCATCCTCTATTTGCACCTTCAAAAGCCTGCGCGTACCTGGATCCATGGTGGTTTCCCAGAGTTGTTCTGGATTCATCTCTCCCAAACCTTTATAGCGCTGCATACTTGCTCCACGCTCCACTTCTGCGAGCAACCACGTCATCGCTTCGCTGAATTCCTTAACTGACTGTTCGCGCTCATCTCGATGTATGACTGCTCCTGGCCCAATCAAGCCCTGCAACATCTGGGACGTGGATTCAATTTGGCGATGGTCACCTGAGAGTAAATAGTCTTCATCCAACACGGTTGTACGCAGATTACCGTGATGGTTTCGCTCAATCAATAGTTGCTGGCGTTCGTTTTTCTGGTCATAACGCGCAGTTATATTAATTTCATTGCTACTGGCATTGTTTATCGCCTGTTTCATTCGTAATGCGGAAGCCGTTGCGCTTTCAGGGCTAGACAAATCTATTTTTGCACCATTCATGATCGCCACCAGGGCCTCGGTATCAATCATCCGCGAAAGTCTTTGCACCACTGCGCGAGCTAATAAATAAGACTTTGCCAACTCCTCCAGGGCCTGACCTTCTATGACCGGTGAGCCGGAACGGGGAATCAAAGACGCACCTACCAGTGCCTGGGACAACATGAATTGATCACGTTCATGATCATCTTTTAGGTAACGCTCCATTTTTCCCAGTTTCGCCTTGTACAAGGGTGGCTGAGCAATGTAGACATGACCATGCTCAACCAATTCAGGCATTTGCCGGTAAAAGAACGTCAATAACAGCGCCCGGATATGAGCGCCATCGACATCTGCATCGGTCATGATGATTACGCGGTGATATCGAAGCTTGGCAATATCGTATTCGTCCTTGCCTATTCCCGTGCCTAATGTTTGAATCAGTGTGACAATTTCCTGGGACGAAATGAGTTTATCGAAGCGGGCTTTTTCTACATTTAGAATCTTTCCCTTTAGCGGCAGGATCGCCTGAAACTTTCTATCTCGTCCTTGTTTGGCTGAACCGCCTGCGGAATCGCCTTCGACGATGTACAGCTCACACAGGCGGGGATCTTTTTCTTGGCAATCTGCCAGTTTGGCGGATAAGCCGAATGAGTCGAGTATCCCCTTACGGCGTGTCAATTCCCTGGCCTTGCGTGCCGCTTCGCGCGCGCGCGCTGCATCGACAATCTTGGTACAAATAACCTTCGCTTCTCCGGGTCGTTCAAGCAAAAAACTTTTAAGGCGTTCTGCGACTATGTCCTCTACTACCGGCCTGACTTCTGAGGAAACGAGTTTATCTTTTGTTTGCGCTGAAAATTTTGGCTCTGGAACTTTCACCGACAATACACACGTCAATCCCTCGCGCATATCGTCGCCTGAGGTCTCGACTTTGGCGCGTTTTGCTATTTCATTGGTTTCAATGTACTGGTTGAGGCTTCGCGTCATTGCAGCGCGAAGACCGGTCAGGTGTGTTCCTCCGTCACGTTGTGGAATATTATTTGTGAAACAAAGTACTGATTCTTGATAGGAATCGTTCCACTGCATGGAAACTTCAACAACTATTCCCTCTTTCTCGCCGATTGCGTGAAATACCGTTTGGTGCAATACCGTCTTGGTGCGGTTTATGTACTCGACAAACCCGCTGACACCACCGACGTACGCGAACACTTCTTCCTTGCCGTTGCGCTGGTCCACTAGTCGGATTTGCACGCCATTGTTGAGGAAAGATAGCTCCCTTAAACGACGAGCCAATATATCGAAGTGAAATTCAATGACGCTAAACGTCTCGGTACTCGCCAGAAAATGGACTTCAGTACCACGGCGTTCTGTTTTGCCAATGATCTTCAATGGCGCAACCGGTTCGCCTCTCTTGAATTCCATGAAATGCGCGAAACCGTCTCGTCTTACGGTGAGGCGTAGCCAATCTGAGAGCGCGTTGACCACTGATACGCCTACTCCATGGAGCCCCCCCGATACTTTATAAGCGTTGTTGTCGAATTTCCCTCCGGCATGAAGCTCCGTCATTACAATTTCCGCCGCCGACCGTCCTTGATCGTCATCGGGGTGGATTTCAGTCGGAATTCCTCTGCCGTTGTCGAATACCGATATCGAATTATCTGTATGGATTGTTACGACGATGTCGTTGCAATGACCTGCTAGCGCTTCGTCAATGGCGTTATCGACGACCTCGAAAACCATGTGATGTAGACCAGATCCGTCAGAGGTATCGCCTATATACATACCAGGACGTTTTCGTACGGCATCTAAGCCCTTTAAGACTCGAATGCTCTCGGAATCGTAGGTCGCATCGTTGCTTATTGGGCGTCTATTGGTATCTGATTCATTCATTACATACTTCCATCACATTTTCTTCGTTACAGTCAAAACACAGAATTTCGCTTAATTTTCTGAAGCTAATCTTATGTAAGCACAGAGATCTAAATGCGCATTGGCATTACAACATATTTGAAATCCGTCTTTTCCGGAACCGTTATTAACGCACTCGAGTTGGCATCGCCGAGACCGCAATCGATCTCGTCGACTTCTAAATTATTTAAAACGTCCAGTAGGTAGCCAACATTGAAACCGACATCCAGCGTTTCTCCACTGTATTCAACGTCTAGCTCTTCCTGGGCTTCCTCCTGCTCGGTATTGGTACACATGATTTTCAGGCTACCGGTGGAGAGAAACCAACGTACACCTCTGAATTTATCACTAGTCAATATTGCAGCACGCTCCAGGCATGAAAGTAAATCCATGCGCTTCAAGCGCAGATGTTTTGCCGTGCTTTGTGGGATTACACGTGTGTAGTCGGGAAATTTTCCGTCTACCATCTTCGAAAACAATGAAATTCCACCAAAAGAAAAACGTGCTTGAGTTGTAGAGATCTCTATCAAAATCGGATCTTCACTGTCATTCAATAATTTTGAGAGTTCCAATATTGTTTTTCTTGGCAGAATCACTTCACGACGTTCGAACGATGCGCCACCATGTTCCCTACTTACATAACCAAGCCTATGCCCGTCGGTAGCCACCAGAGTCAGAGTGGTCCCTTCTAAGACCATCAACATTCCATTTAGGTAGTATCTAATATCCTGTTGTGCCATCGCATACTGAATCAATTCAATCATTGACTTTAATAGTTTTTGTGGCATTGATAAGGTGTTTAATGCCACGTCTGGAGTCGACAAACGGGGGAAATCCTCAGCTGGCAATGTTTGGAGATTAAATCGGCTTTTTCCTGACTTTAGCTGTAGGCGGTTTTCCTGCAGGCTGAGTGTTACCTCGCTGCGCTCGGGCAGGGCTCGCAGAATATCTAGAAGTTTGCGTGCGCCAACAGTTATGGATTTTTCTTCACCTGGGGTGGTTTGGGCTGAGGCGGTAATTTCAATTTCGATATCTGTGGTTACGAGAGAGATCTGGTTTGCCTGCCTGACGAGCAAAACATTTGAAAGTATCGGTAAAGTATGGCGACGTTCTATGATTCCTGATACGACCTGAAGGGGTTTGAGCAACGATTCTCGGTCTATCTTTATCAATGTCATTTTTTCTCCTTAATGATGATAATGATATTCACTTGTTTCTGTGGATAAGGTCTTAGAGCTTTGTAATTAAAAGGCTTTTGGGAATGTTTCAGGTGTTGGTAACCCATGTATGGATCTAGGGTGATTTGTGGGTTAAATCCAATGTTTCAATATTTTTGTAACTAATCACAAACTGTTCAGGTCTATTTGGTCGTTTATGCACAGTTTATTTTTTGGATTTGTTAGCGTTTTTATCCTTTTATTACTTGTTCTAATAAGTGATATTCGTGATTTATTTCTTGATTCTTTTCGCGTAGTTGGGTGATTGTTTTGCATGCATGGATTACCGTGGTGTGATCCCTGTTCCCAAATGCATCTCCTATGGCTGGCAAACTGACTTGTGTTAGGTCTCTTGCCAAGGCCATTGCTATTTGGCGTGGTCGAGCGATGTTTCTAGTGCGTTTTTTCGAATTTAGGTCCGAGAGTTTTAATTTATAAAAGTCGGCAACTGTTTTTTGGATATTTTCGACGGTGATTTGTCGGTTTTGAGCGGAGACAAGGTCTTTTAACGCTTCTTTTGTCGAATCCAAAGTAATTTCTTTGCTGCTGAAGCGGGCGAAAGCGATGACACTTTTTAATGCCCCCTCTAGCTCACGTACGTTCGAGCGAATATGCTTTGCGATGAAGAACGCGACTTCCTCGCTTATTTTTACAGATAGGCTCTCGGCTTTTTTCAAGATTATGGCGACTCGCATTTCCTGTTCTGGCGGCTCGATTGCAACGGTGAGCCCCCATGAAAAACGGGATTTAAGGCGTTCGTCAATGCCAGCAAGATCCTTGGGATAGGTATCGCAGGTAATAATTACCTGTTTGTGCGATTCAATTAGCGCATTAAAGACGTAAAAAAATTCTTCTTGTGTTCGGTCTTTTCCAGTGAAAAACTGAATGTCGTCGATGAGTAGTAAATCCAAGGCGTGGTAATAACGTTTGAACTGATCAAAGGATTTTTGCTGGTAAGCCTGCACGACATCGGATATATATTGTGCGGCGTGCAGATACCGCACATTTGTTTCTGGTCGGTGCTCGAGAACGTAGTTCCCGATTGCGTGGATTAAGTGGGTTTTCCCAAGTCCGACTCCGCCATATATGAAAAAGGGGTTGTAGGAGGTTCCAGGATGTTCTGCCACCTGGATGGCGGCAGCGCGGGGCAGTTGGTTCGCTTTCCCCGCAACGAAGTTATCGAACCGGAAGTCTGCAATTAGGTTGGATCGTGCCGTGATATTTGGCCGATGCACTATGGGTTGCGTATTTGACGCTGGTTTAGAGTCAAAAATAGGCGCAAGCCTGCTGAGTTGGCTTGTGGCGAGTTTGGCGTTGTTATCTGTGGGTGACGCCGTTCGATTGGAGTTGGTCTCGAGTGTTAATGTCAACTTGAATGGTGCCGTAAAATAATCTGCGCCCATGGTTTCTATTTTTGGAACGAATCGTTCTTTGACCCACTGCAATACAAATCGATTTGGCGCGCACAGCCGAAATTCACCAGGCTGAGCTTCGGTCAAGTCAATTCTTAGAGGCCGTATCCAAGTGTTAAACTGTTGACTAGGAAGGTCTTTTTCAAATTGGCTTAAGCATGTCAGCCAGAAATCTTCCATAGAGTTTTTACCAATTTGCATACCGATCGCGACGGTTGATTTTAGCTTTGTTTTGTGGACTTATCCACAGCTTGATCTAGCGTATTGGTATGGATACTCATTGACAACAGAACCCCGATTGTAGTCAAATGTAGGGTTACGAAATTGAATGCTTTCCAGGGGTTATTGAAATGAAGCGCACCTTCCAACCTTCAGTTGTCAAGCGCAAGCGTACGCACGGTTTTTTGGTTCGTATGCAAACTCGCGGCGGTAGGGCTGTTATCAGGGCCCGTCGCGCCAAAGGCCGGGCGAGGCTCGCGGTTTAACGCCACGATTTGAGCAGGCCGTTTGGATTTTGCCGAGAACAACGACTCGGTAGCCGTGATGTTGCTGCCACTTTGGCAGCGGGGCGTCGCTTTCGCCAAGAAACACTTCAAGTTCAAGTCCGTAAAAATGGATTACAACTTGCACGTCTTGGCCTAATTGTTCCTAAGCGTTTTTTGCCTTCTTCCGTGGATCGGAATTTGGTGAAGAGACAGGCTCGTGAATGGTTTCGATTGCGGCAAAACGCTCTGAAAGGCAGGGATGTGCTGATCCGATTAACGGCACCCCGTACGGCATTGCGGCGTGTGGTGGAGGATCTTGATCGGCTAGGTGTATCCGCATGACAAGAACCCTCGTTCAAAAATTCGTCGGTGCAATTTTGGCTGTTGCCCATAATTGGGCTATTCGGGTGCTCTTGTTTCTGATCACTGCCTATAGATATGGGATCAGCCCTTTGCTAGGGCAGCATTGCCGTTTTCATCCTTCTTGTTCGGAATACGCTCAGGTAGCGTTGTACCGGCATGGTGTTTATCTTGGTTCTGGAATGGTATTGAAGCGCTTGTGTCGATGCCATCCGTGGGGGCCAGGAGGATATGATCCGGTTCCTTGAAATTGGAAAACCAGCGTGAATACTCAGCGTCTAATACTTTTTTTCGTTTTTTCTTTTTCCATCCTTTTGCTTTGGGAGGCATGGCAAAAAGAGTCTAAGGCTCCGCAAGCAATAGTCGCGACCGGCGCCGATAGGGCGGAGGTACCCACCACGCCAACACCCCAGATTTCCTCTCAAACGGCATCAAAAGCCGGTGTTCCCACTGCGGGTAATTTTGGTGCAACGAGTGCCCGCAGTGACGCCTCTATCGTCGCGACCTCAAGTGAGCGGATTCGTGTTGATACCGATACGCTGCGCGTCGAAATCGATACTTTGGGTGGAAATCTGGTTTATGTGGAGTTATTGCGGCATAAGGACGCAAACGCGCGCGACAAAAATTTAGTGCTTCTCGGTCCGGAACACCGCTATGGACTGCATAGTGGTCTAACAGAAGCAAATCTACCCAATCACACCACGCGGTTTTCTTCTTCGAAAAAGGAGGCTTCACTTGCGTCGGGCGCGGATTCCTTGGAGGTTCGCTTGGAAGCGGTTTCATCCGACGGGGTCAAGGTGACAAAAGTATTCGGCTTCCATCGCGACAGCTATATGATTGATGTGAGCCATGAAATTGAAAATGGCTCCGCGTCACCGTTGTCGCCGCATGTTTATTATCAATTGGTTCGGGATGGTAAATCCCCCTCGGACGACAATGCAATGGCGCCAACCTATACCGGGGCAGCGACCTACAGCGACACTGAAAATTTTCAAAAAGTCGCATTCTCTGATATAGACAAAATGAGGTGCCCCTCTCAAAAATCAAAAACCCTAGATAACGGTTGGGTTGCGATTATTCAACACCATTTTGTTGCGGCTCTATTGCCTAAAGGTAAAGATACTCGAGAGGTCTATTCATGCAAATTGGCTGATAATTTTTATGCGATAGGCATGATTTTTCCGTTGGTATCAATTGCGCCGGGCAGCAAGGCGGCTCAATCGCTACCGGTGTACGTGGGTCCGCAAGAACAGTCGCGGCTGAAATTGGCGGGTACCGGGTTGGATCTTGTAGTGGATTATGGATGGCTTACGGTCATTGCTGCGCCATTATTTTGGGTGCTTCAGTTGTTTTTTGACTGGACTGGGAATTGGGGTATTGCGATTATTTTGCTCACCGTCGTCATCAAATTGATTTTTTATCCCTTGTCCGCAGCCAGTTATAAATCAATGGCGAAGATGAAATTGGTTACTCCGAGACTTACGAAAATTCGGGAAATCTATCCAAATGATCGTATGAAACAGAATCAGGCGATGATGGAGTTGTATAAGACCGAGAAGATCAACCCCTTGGGTGGCTGCCTGCCGATTTTTGTGCAGATTCCGGTCTTCATCGCGCTGTATTGGGTGCTTTTGGCCGCGGTGGAGTTGCGTCATGCGCCTTTTTACGGCTGGATCGACGATTTGGCGGCTATAGATCCCTGGTACATTCTACCGGCGCTTATGATGGGTTCAATGGTTATTCAGACCAAACTCAATCCGGTGCCCCCCGATCCTGTGCAAGCCAAGGTTATGCAAATAATGCCGTTTGCATTCGGCATTATGTTTTTCTTTTTCCCCGCCGGGTTGGTGTTGTATTGGCTGGTCAATAATATCTTGTCTATTCTTCAGCAATGGCAGATCACAAAAATGGTTGAAGGTTCCAAGTCTATCGTCTCCAAACGATAGCGTGACTGTCAGCGGCGCGAGGTTCGACGGGAGGTTTCGGTGCCGTCTGATTCCGAATCCATAGCAGCTATCGCAACCGCCCCAGGAAGAGGTGGGATTGGTATTGTCAGGGTTTCCGGCAAGAATATTGCCCCTCTGATGCTGGGCATTCTAGGAAAGATTCCTGAGCCGCGACGTGCTGTTCGATCGGGGTTTTTTGATGCTGAGGGTCAGTCGCTTGACGAAGGTCTTGCGATTTATTTCACTGGTCCAGCGTCATTTACCGGTGAAGACACGCTTGAGTTACAAGCGCATGGCGGACCGGTGGTGTTGCAGATGATTCTCGATCGATGCCTTGAACTGGGGTCGCGCGCCGCGAAACCCGGTGAATTTACCCAGCGCGCTTTTCTCAACGACAAGATGGACCTGGCGCAGGCAGAGGCGGTCGCCGATCTCATTAATGCGTCCACGACGGTTTCGGCTCGTTGTGCGATGCGTTCATTGAGCGGCGACTTCTCCCGGAGCATTAAATCGCTGGTAGCGGAATTGATCGAAATTCGCATGTTCGTGGAAGCCTCGCTGGATTTCTCCGAGGAGGAAATCGAAGCGAAAAACAGCAATGATCTGATTGCTCGATTGATGAGTTTGCGAAATGCAATAGATCAAACGATTGAGCGCGGGCGTCGCGGCAGCGTATTGCGAAATGGTCTCAATGTGGTCATTGTGGGTCGTCCCAATATGGGCAAGAGCTCCTTGCTCAATGTCCTTGTCGGTGAAGATGTGGCAATCGTAACCGCCATTCCCGGGACTACCCGTGATGCTATTCGCCAAACGATAAATATCGAGGGTGTTCCGCTCAACATAATTGATACCGCAGGCCTTCGAGACACCCCAGACGAAGTAGAGATTTTGGGTATCGGCAAAACCTGGGAGATGGTCGAGCATGCCGACGTCGTGATGTTGATTGTCGAAGCGGGGGTCGGTATCCAGTATGAGGACGAGGTTATTTTGTCCAAGTTTCCGCAGTCAATTGCTCGCATGGTGGTTCACAATAAACTGGATCTAACCTCAGGCGAAGCCGAGCGAAAGATAGAAATGTATGGTGATGTTCTGCGCCTTTCGGCGAAGACGGGCGAAGGTGTTGATTTGTTACGCGCGGCATTGTTGGAAAAAGCCGGATGGATATCGGGCGATGAAGACGTATTTATGGCGCGAGCCAGACACCTTGAAGCCCTGACTAGAGGGTCGGAATATCTCCATAGGGCCGCGACGGTAACATCGCACATGGAGCTTTTTGCCGAGGAGCTGCGCTTGGCGCAATTGGAGCTATGCACCATTACCGGAGAATTTGTCGCGGATGATTTGCTTGGCGAAATATTCTCGCGATTTTGTATCGGCAAGTGAAGTTCGCGTTGTTCGTCGTCGTGGTATTTCCGCGCCCGTTATATCGTTGTAAAATCGCCCCCTTTCTTTTATCGGCCCGCTTGCGGCATTCGCTCGAGAGAATTCAGATTAGGGGATTCGATTGAGACCGCAGGTCTGCCAAACGACGAGGCTTAACGTCATGAATCATCCTTTTGTACCCGCCATGGATCTTAAAACGCCGGGTTTTATTAAGCATCAACATGCGATTGATTGGGTCGCCCAGATCGCGGCCCTGGTTAAACCCGAGCGGATCGTCTGGTGCGATGGTTCTCAGACGGAATACGACCGTTTGTGCGAAGAGATGGTCCACACCGGCATGTTCAAGCGTTTGAACCCCGCGTTGCGTCCAAATAGTTTTCTCGCGTTGTCGGATCCCACCGATGTCGCGCGGATGGAGGACCGGACTTTTATTTGTTCAAAATCGAAGGAAGACGCAGGCGCCACCAATAATTGGGTCAATCCGGTGGATATGCGGCAGACACTTGACAATATATTCGACGGTTGTATGCAAGGACGTACTCTTTACGTTGTGCCGTTTTCCATGGGGCCACTGGGCTCTCATATCGCCCACATCGGCATCGAACTGACGGATTCGCCGTATGTGGTTGTGTCTATGAAAGTTATGACACGCATGGGCACCAAGGTTTGGGATGTGCTCGGTACGGATGGTTATTTCGTGCCCTGTGTGCACTCGGTCGGCGCGCCACTTCCCGATGGCAAGAAAGATGTTCTTTGGCCTTGTAATAATGAGCAAAAATACATTGTTCATTTTCCTGAAACGAAAGAGATCTGGTCGTTTGGCTCGGGTTATGGTGGAAATGCATTGTTGGGCAAAAAGTGCCTTTCCTTGCGAATTGCCTCGGTAATGGGTCGGGAGCAAGGTTGGCTTGCCGAACACATGCTGATCTTGGGCGTAACACCTCCTGGTGGAGACAAGGTCTATGTGAGCGCGGCTTTTCCTTCGGCTTGCGGCAAAACCAATTTTGCGATGCTGGTCCCGCCGCCCGCCTTCAAAGGGTGGAAGGTGTCGACGATCGGGGAGGATATCGCCTGGATTAAACCAGGTAAGGATGGCAGGCTGTACGCGATAAATCCCGAGGCTGGATTTTTTGGTGTTGCGCCCGGCACCTCTCTCAAGACCAATCCTAATTGCATGGCCTCATTGAATGAAAATGTAATTTTTACGAATGTTGCATTGACGCCCGATGGTGATGTTTGGTGGGAGGGTATGACCGACGAACCGCCGAAGAAACTGACCGATTGGCAGGGGCAGGCGTGGACGCCTGATTGCGGTCGCAAGGCGGCGCATCCGAATTCGAGATTTACCGTTCCCGCATCACAATGTCCATCGATTGATCCGGAATGGGAAAATCCTAATGGTGTGCCGATTTCCGCGTTCGTGTTTGGCGGGCGACGTTCCAATACCGTTCCCTTGGTTATGCAGTCCTCCGATTGGGAGGCCGGTGTCTATATCGCTGCAACCATGGGTTCTGAAACCACTGCCGCCGCGACTGGCAAAGTCGGGGTGGTTCGCCGCGACCCAATGGCTATGATTCCGTTCTGCGGCTACAACATGGGTGATTATTTTAGTCATTGGCTTAAACTGGGTCGTTCTGCGTCTAAATGCCCGCAAATTTTTTGTGTTAATTGGTTCCGTACCGATGCCAATGGCAAATTCGTCTGGCCAGGATTTGGCGAGAATATGCGCGTGTTGAAGTGGATCGTCGAACGGTGCCAAGGCCTTGCCAAGGCGAAGGAAACGCCTATTGGCTGGGTGCCTGATTTCGGCGATATTGAATGGGATGGCCTGTCGGATTTCACGGAAAAGCAGTACCTAACCGTAAGCTCCTTCTCTCGGGAAGATTGGGCGCAGGAGCTTGCTTCACACGAAGAGCTTTTCGCCAGTCTGAAGCCACGGATACCTTCGGAGTTGGAATCCCGTTTGAGCGTGCTCAAGCGAGCAATTGTCGGCTGAAGGCAGCCAATTTGCCAATCATATCCATGGGCGATTTAGAGGCGTACTGAACAAGGGGGCATTGCCCCCTTGTTATTTTCTTTTTTATTTCTCTTCTTCTGGTTTCCATGCGTTTAGTTTTGCTATGCCAGGAAGCTCGACGTACCGATGTCCAGAACTCAAGGTTTGCTCAATGCCTCCCTGGTTTTCGCCAGAGAATGGAACCTGAAAAACACCATCGCGGTCTTATTAGGTTGATCTGATGCTTTTAAAAATCAGCATCGCATTTTCTGTTCCTGGCCATCGTTTTGGTCCAAATAAGGGAACGCCATAGCATCAGCCACCTGCGGTATTCAGGTTAAATCAACCTAAAAA
>CAMDFL010000033.1 GCA_945897475.1 Bordetella parapertussis | reverse complement strand
GCGCATGTTCGGCTACACCGAAGCGCAGGCTATGGGAAAACCCCTGACATTGCTGATGCCGCAGCGCTACCGCGAAGCGCATCTGGCGGGAATGAGTCGCGCGCGCGTCGGCGAGGCGATGCGCCACTCGGGCAAGGCCATTGAATTGCATGGGCTAGGCCAGGACGGCCGCGAGTTTCCGCTTGAATTCACGCTCGCAAGATGGGGGGCCGGCGCGGAGTGGTTCGTCACCGCCATCATGAGCGACATCACCGAACGCAAGGCCGTCGAAAATCAGGTGCGCAAGCTGTCGCGGGCGGTAGAGCAAAGCCCGGAGAGCATTCTGATCACCGATATCGACGCCAACATCGAATACGTCAATCAGGCCTTCCTCGATTCGACCGGCTACCGCCGCGACGAAGTGCTCGGCAAGAACCCAAGGGTGCTGAACTCGGGAAAGACTCCACGCGGGACCTATGTGGCGATGTGGTCTGCCCTGAGCAACGGCGTGCCCTGGAAGGGCAATTTGCACAACCGCAGGAAAGACGGCAGCGAATATGACGAGTTCGCCATCATCACCCCGCTGCGCGGGGCCGACGGCACGGTGACGCACTACGTGGCAGTAAAGGATGACGTTACCGAGAAGAAGCGCATCGGCGAGGAACTCGACCGGCATCGCTTCCACCTTGAAGATCTGGTGACTACGCGCACCGCAGAGCTGCAAGTCGCGCGCCAGCGGGCCGAAACGGCCAACGTGGCCAAGAGCGCGTTCCTCGCCAACATGAGCCACGAGATACGCACGCCGATGAATGCGATCATCGGCTTGAGCCACTTGTTGCGGCGCGGGGGCGTGACACCGCCGCAGGCTGATCGCCTGGACAAGATCGACGGCGCCGGCCGCCATCTTCTTTCAATCATCAACGACATTCTCGATCTGTCCAAAATAGAAGCCGACCGGCTGCAACTGGAAAGCGGCAATTTCAGCCTTGTGGCCATACTCGACAATGTTGCCGCGATGATCGTTGAGCCGGCGCGCAGCAGAGGGCTGAAGATTGAGGTTGATCGCGGCAACGTGCCGGTGTGGTTGAAGGGCGACCCCACGCGGCTGCGCCAGGCACTGCTTAACTATGCGAGCAATGCCGTCAAATTCACCGAGCGCGGCACTATCTTTGTGCGCGCCAGGATGATTGAAGAAAGCGGCGACGAACTGTTGGTTCGCTTCGAGGTGCAGGACACCGGCATCGGTATCGCGCCAGAGGTGGTCGCGCGCCTGTTCAACACCTTCGAGCAGGCCGATGCGACGGTGGCGCGCAGATTTGGCGGCAGCGGGCTGGGCCTTGCCATCAGCCGCCGCCTGGCACGTCTTATGGGCGGCGAAGTCGGCGTGGATAGCACGCTGGGCGTGGGCAGCACCTTCTGGTTTACGGCGCGGCTTCAACGCGGGCTGCAAGAGATGCCCTCGGAAGCAGTGCGCGTGGAAGTGAAGGACGCCGAAGCACTATTGCGCGAAAACCGCACCGGCGCCCGCATTCTGCTGGTCGAAGACAATGCGATCAACCGCGAGGTGGCTCTGGAAATGCTCAACGACGCGGGTATGACGGTGGAGATCGCCGAGGACGGTTGGCAGGCCGTGGAAAAGGCGCAGACGGACTACTACGATCTGATCCTCATGGATATTCAGATGCCGCATATGGACGGACTGGAAGCCACGCGCGCCATTCGCGCCCTGCCGGGCTGGGATGTCACGCCGATTCTGGCGCTCACGGCCGATGCCTTCGATGAAGACCGCCGCGCCTGCGAAGCCGCGGGAATGAATGACTTCATCGTCAAGCCGGTGGATCCGACCCTGCTGTATTCGAAGTTGCTCAGGTGGCTGCCCTCGGTGCGCGTCGACAAAGTTGGCGCCGCCCACGCGGCACCGACGGGGGTCGCCGCCGGCGTCGGCGCCGCGCCACCGGCTCGCCTCCAGACACCTTCGCAGCCCGCTGAACAGGAGCCCAAGGTAGCGACCACCGGCGACCAGCAAACCACGCTTGCGCGCCTGGCCGGCGAATTGGGGATCAACGTGGCGCGCGGCACGGCGTCATTGCGCGGCAATGCCACCAAATACATCGTGTTGTTGGGCCCGTTCGCCGATTCACACGCCCAGGATATGTGCAGCCTGGCCGCCAGCCTTGCCCAGGGCGACGAGAACGCAGCGCGGCGCGTGGTGCATGGTCTCAAAGGCACCACAGGCCTTCTGGGCCTTGATCATCTGGCGAAGACCGTGCTGCAACTGGAAGCGACGCTGCTTGGCAACCCGCCCGGCAGCCAGCGCGAGCCGGCCATGCGTGCCGGCATGGAGGCCTTCGACATCGAGCTTGCGGCGCTGGCGGCAGTGCTGGCGACGCAGTCTGCCCAGGCAGACGCGGTGGCTGCTGCCGCGGTGGAGCCGCAAAAACTGCGTGCGCTGCTCAGGCAATTCGACGCCCTGCTTGCGCAAAGTGATACCTCCGCCATGGCGCTGTTTGATGAGCATGCGGCCATGTTGCGGGCCGCAATGGGGCCGGCGTTCGGAGCGTTTTCAGCCCAGATCAGGAAATTTGATTTTGCCGCGGCGCGGCAGACGCTGAAGGCTTTTGCCGACTCGCCCGCCGCCGGACTGGGGTGAGTACTGAAGGATGAATTCGCTAAATTTTCTACGGACGATCCAACCCTTCATTGCGGTTATCGCCGTGATCGCCACGGCATCGATGCTGGTGGTGGCGATCTACTTTACGTTGCTCGATCTTGCCTGGATCGCCTTTCTCACCGGGATACTGTTTGCCGGCCTGATTGCCGTGGTGACCAGGGCGACGCGCGCGGAATTTGCCGCGGCCAGCAGCGGCGCCAGGCTCGCGGTGCTGGAGGATGAGGTTGTCCAGACAGGCAAACGGGCGGAAAAAATGCAGGCGCTGCTCGCGCGCGCGGACGCGAAGCTGCAGTTTGCCGACGAGAAGCAGCCGGCCATGGTTGCCTATATTGACGACCAGGGAATCTATCGCTACCACAACCGCGCGTTCGGGCGCCTGCTCGACCTTCCGGCGAGCCGGATCGACGGGCATCACATGCGCGAGGCATTGGGCAGGCTGGTCTATGCCCAGATCGAACCTGATGTGGCGCGCGCCCTCGGCGGCGAAACGGTGCGCTACCTTCGCACCCACAAAATGTCCGATGGCGCCAGCGTTCGCCTCAATGCGCAACTTTTGCCGGTACTGGGCACGCGCGGCGAGCCAAATGGATTTTTTGCCATCACCAGCGACGCAAGCGAAGGTCCTCGCACCCGGGGGGGCGATGCCTTTGCGCAATCCGCAGCGGCCATACCGGAATCGCCCGCTGCAAGGGTGGCTCGGGAAGACCAGGAGCACTTCAATGCTTCGGTCGCCGAGCAGGCGACCGGCATGCCCGACGCGCGGGCACGCATTCTGGCCGCCATCAAGCGCAACGAATTTTTGCTTTACTGCCAGCGCATCGTGCCGCTGGACCCCGCCTCGGGCGGGACGACGCACTACGAAATCCTGATTCGCCTTCAGGAAGAAGAGAGCAACATGATCAGCCCGGGCGCATTTTTTCCCCTGGCCGAGGAAACCGGACTTCTTCCCGCTCTGGACCGCTGGGTCGTAGCCGATCTCCTGGCCCGGATGGCTAGCCGCGGGAACGGAGATAACACCGGCCAAAAGGAGATTTTCTTCATCAATATCGCCACGGCCACGCTTTGCGACGCTGATTTTCCCGACTATGTCGCGCATCAACTGAACAAGCACAATTGTCCCGCCGGGATGCTTTGCTTCGAAATCGCGGCGAGCGATCTGTCGTCAAATCGGGGCGATGTGGATGAGTTTGTCAGATTGATCAAGCTTGCCGGGTGCAGGGTGGCGCTCAGTGGTTTTGGCCGCCACAGGGTAGGCATCAATGTGCTCAAGGACCTGCCGCTGGATTTCCTGAAAATCGACGGTAGTGTCATTCTTCAATTGCACAGCGATCCAGTCAACCTGTGCAAGGTCGTCGCCATTTGTCGAATCGCGAATACCATCGGCATCACCACCATCGCCGAAATGGTGGAAGACGGGGTAACCGTAGCCAAGCTGCGCAAGATCGGCATCCCGTATGGACAGGGTTTCGGCGTTTCGCCGCCGCAGCCATTGTCTGAATTGACCGGACGTTCGCTTCCGTAAAGGCCGCGCCCAGGCATCGGATTGGCGCCAGGGCGGCCTGCACGAACAAGGCAGCGAGATATTTACGCCTGGTTGCGCGATTCCTGCCAGGCCCGCTCGATCCGAAGAACATATTGGGTCAGGTGATTTAGCGAGAGCGCATGAATATCAGTGAAACGGCAGCCCATGCGCCGCATGTCGCCCTCGCCGAGGGGCGACAGATACTTCACGACAAGTCCGCATGCTATCGCGCCGATTTCGGGCAAGTGCAGCATGCAGCCTTCCAGAACGGTGTCCCTGGCTAGGCTCAGGCGCGAATCGTCAATGCGAAGTGAAATGCCGCTGTTGGAAATGTCAATGGCCGGCAGTCGCAGTGCCTTAGCGTCAGCGTTGCTTGCGGGAATGTCGCAAACCGGTGGGTTGACTCCGGGAACTGGGTAGCGTATTGAATCACGGCGCTGTATCCGCAGGATTTTGTCAGGAAGGCGGGCGCGAAATGCGGGGCGAGGGTAACCCTGAACGACGGTGACATGGCCCGCCTCGAAGCGATACCAGACCGTGTCCATCTGCACTTCCGCGGAAAGGCCTGCGATGCCATTGAGGCGCTCGACCCCGGGCAGAGCCGACGCATCGAAAACCAGTTCCTCGAATTCCGGATTGAGCGCGATCAGGCTGCTGGTAATCGACACGCCTAACTGCTGCACAACCAGGCGGATGGGGGCGCGCGATTTCGACAGCGCGACCAAATGCGGCAGGATGTCACGCCGCGTTCGCAGGACGTAACGTTCCTCGCCCGCCGCTGATTCGGCGTTTAAAGTCTCATCCTTGGCTTCGATACCTGTGTTGCGCATGCTTTCCTTTGTGAATGGCATCAGGCTGCGCAGGTGCGGGCAATGATACTTGACTGTCAAATCAACGGGATCGTCAATTCGGCAAGACGCCCGTTCCAAGAAGGTAGGCGGCGTAGTGCTTGTCGCTGACCATGATGTGGCGAATCAGCCATTTCCGCAGAAATTTTCCCGCCTGGAGGTACACCTCCAGGCGGTGTACATGTTTCACCGTTGCCAACGGCGAGAAACCGGTCAGCAGGGTATGGCCGTCCGGTCGCGCCCGGGCCAAGCTCTGGATGGCGACTGCTCCGCCGACGCCGCTGATACGGTTCTCGACCACCACAGGCTGCCCCAACAACTCGGTGAGCGCTGCCGCTAGTTTCGTTGGTGTAGTGCTCCAACTCGCAGCCTAAACTGTCGCGGTCCCGGCGTGCGCGCGATTAAGCCTGAGTGACACGGTGTGAATATTAATTAGTAGCGTAAATACAAATAGTTGTGATACGCTTCTAAAAAATACTATAGGAGATTGAGCTTGCCTATTGAAAAGATGAGGCGATTTCTCTCCAGCTATCATTGGAAGTGGGGCATCAGCCGTGTTATTGATTTCCACATTTAGGCCGGGTTTGCAAAGCAGGCGCGCACTGGTGGCCACGCTGTGTGCGTTTTGCGTGACGCTTTCCGCGTGCGGCGCGATCGACCTGGTCAAGGATGTGTTCGTTCCTAGAGTACCCAGGGTCGAGCTCGGCGACATCAACGTCTTTACTGATACTGCCGCCAATCTGAATACGGCGCTTGAATTGGAGATCGTGCTGGTCCAGGATCCGGACGCGTTGAAGAAAATCTCCGAGTTGACAGCGGCCAAGTGGTTCGAGCTTCGCGAGGACATTCGTAAAAATTATCCGGGCGGATTTGAATCCTTTAAATGGGAACTGGTTCCCGGGCAGGATGTTCGATTGGCCGGTCAAAACCTCAAGGACAAGCGCGCATTCGCAGTCGTTGTGTTCGCAAATTATCTGACACCTGGCGAACACCGGGCGCGGATCGATAACTTTCAGGATGGTGCCATCATTCGTTTGCTGGCAAGGGGCTTTACCGTGAGTCCGCGGGGAGTACCGGCACGATGACTTCGGCGGCGACGCTGTTCGCAGGGCTTGCGCCCCGCAGGGTGGGGTGATGAAGAGCACAAAAGACATTCCTGATGCCATCCAGTGGCACGAGGGGCTGTTGCTCGCGCCCCAGCATTTCCAACAGCTTGCCCTGCGACAGGAGCAGCTTCTCGCCTATCATGTTCTTGCGGGTCTGCCATTTTGCTGGGGCGTGCGCGAGCTGGTCTTTGACCCTGGCATGCTCGCCGCCGGAACGCTGCGAGTGCTCCGCCTGGAGGCCGTCATGCCCGATGGCCTGCTTGTGTCCCATGCGCCAGGGTCAGGCGACGAGGTGGCGCTCGAGCTGAAACTTGCGCCTTTCGCCGATCTGCTCGAAGCAGGTGAATTGCGCGTCTATCTTGCGGTCGCGATCGGAGCGGATCGGTTTAACTCGCTTGCCGGTGCCCTGGTGAGCGACGAGCATGCCGATACCGAGGCTATTGAAATTCCGAGACTTCGGCCGAAATTGCAATTGCTCGGTGGGGATACCCCCTCATCGCGCTATGTGAGCTTTCCGCTAGCAGCGATCAAACGCGAAAACGGTGTGTTTAAGTTCGGCGATTTCGTTCCTCCTTTGCTCAGCATGAGCACAGAGTCGCCGTTGTGGCTGGCGTGCAGCGGACTGGCCGCGCGGATGCGCGAAAAGAGTACTTTTCTGGCCAAGCAAACCTCGGTGCCGTCCTCGGACATCGAAGATCGCCTGCGGTTCCTCGAACTGCGCGACCAGCTGCGCAGCATCGTTGTACTGCTTCCCTATTTCGAAGCGGTTTTGGGAACGGAGTCGATACCTCCCTATCCTTTGTATGTCGCGCTGTCCAGTCTGTTCGGACCGCTGTCCCTTTTGCGACCGGGGTCGGTTCCACCCGCGACGGTTCCCTACCGGCATCTCGATTTGCGCAGTACTTTCGATAGCCTGATTGCACAGGTCGGCGCCATGCTGGACGCGGTCAGTCAGACCTACCGAGAGATAAAGTTCAAGCTGGAAAACGGCGTTTTTTCCCAGACGATCGATCCGCAATGGATGGGTGAGCGCCTGGTCGTTGGCGTGAGAGGCCAGTCGGAGCGCGAGATCATTGCCTGGATGGAAGGCGCTCTGATCGGCTCGGATAGCCTGCTGGGAGCGCTTCGCGAGAAGCGCATTCTCGGGGCTTCACGTTCTCGTATCGAGCGTGCCGATGAATTGGGCCTGGCCGGTGTGGCCGGTATGACCTTATTTAGTGTTCGTGCCGACCCGAGTTTCGTGTTGCCTGGTGTCGCGCTGATGATTGCCAATCGAAGCGAAAATGCCGCCGCGCAGCGGCCTGCGGAAATCATTCTCTATGTTAGCGAATAGTTGCCGCGCGGTTGACGTCTGTTGCGACGCCACAGACGCGGCTGGCAGGAGCGTCTGATGTCCGTAGCAACGACTTATATTTCCATTAGCCCACCTGGCGGCTCTTATCTGATCGAACAGTTTCGCGCCTTCTACGCCGAGCTGATGGTGGTGAAAAAACGTGTCGCGCAAGTGCGCGATAGCGCCGCACCGCTAGAGCCCTCGCCGCTAGCGGGGCCCGCGCTTGCGATGGCGCAATCGATCAGCCGGCATTTGTTGGGCATGCTCGAATTGCAGGCGATCGAAGCGCAGCGTGCGGGCGGTGTGCATGCCTTCGACATCAATCGTGAGGCGCAGTACATCATGGCGGCGCTTGCCGATGAGGCGCTGCTTCGCATCGAATGGCCTGGGCGTGATGTGTGGACTTCTTGTCTGATCGAAGAATCACTGTTCCAATCGCGCGTAGCAGGGGATCTTTTCTTTGATCGGCTCGACGAACTGCTGCGAACACGCGATCCGGCGCGCATCGAGCTGAGCTCGATTTACCTGCTCGCGCTGTCTTTGGGATTCGAGGGCCGTTACCGGGGAACCGACAGCGCACCGCGTATGGAGAGCTACCGGGCAGCGCTCTACCGACTGCGATTTGGGCGCGACCCCGATCCAGCAAGCCACTCACGCCAACTCTCGCCTCAGGCCTATGCGTACACGGTCGGCGATTCCATCCCCCAGCAGGTCCCGCATGTCGGCCGCTGGGTGACTATCTTTGTCACCACCATGATTTTAATGCTCGGTTTATCGCAGATCGTCTGGGAATGGAAGGCGGGCCCGCTGTTGCAGCATCTCAGGCTCACCACAAAATAGAACCATGGGCCCCATGAAAAGAACGGCATGCCATCGGAGCTTAACGCGGTGCTGAACTACTACGTCATTGGCGTCGCTGCCCTCATCCTGTTGACGCTGCTGCTCTTGTGGTATGTCGTCCATTTGGCGAGAAAGCGGGCATCGGCGCAACCCGCCAGCGTGGCGGAGGAGGCGAGTCGACGCAGCGTATCCAGCCTGCGCTGGTCCTTTGGCAGCGCCATTGCGCATATCGAGGCGAATCTGGCTTCCCGTTGGCGCCGCTACCGCATACCATGGATTCTGCTGCTTGGGGAGCCGGGCGCCGGAAAGAGCACCCTGATCGATTGTTCCGGAATAGACCGGGCGTATAGAGTCGCACCCGGCGCCGTGCAACATCTCGGGGTGGGCTGGAATTACTTTAATCGCGGCGTAGTAATTGATGTCGCCGGCGAATATCTCGGGGGTGGGGCCGATCACGCCTGGCAGACGCTGCTGCGCCTGACCGAAAAGTATCGGTCCCAACGGCCGATCGACAGCGTGGTCGTTGCGATCAGCGCGGCGGATTTGCTCGCTGCGAGTCGCTCCTCTACCGAAGACCTGGTGCAGCGCGGCGAGCTGATGCATCGGCGTCTGTGGCAGGCGCAAAACCGCTTCGGTATTCGCTTTCCGGTCTACGTAGTGATCACGCAGTGCGACCGCATTCCGGGATTTTCCAGCTTCGCCCGCGCGCTGCCTGCGCTCCTGCGCAATGGCATGCTCGGTTGGTCTAATCCCAGCGATTTTGAGGCAGGTTACAAGAGCGAATGGGCCAGGCAGGGTATCGATGCCATCGTGCAGGACGTTTCCGCCGCGCAGGCCGAAATGTTGGCCGCAGGTCGCGTCACCGAGGATGCCGATGCATTTGTCCTTTTTCCGTCCGAGCTCGCGGCTACCCACCAGGCCGTACGAGCCTACCTCGATGAGCTGTTCCGACCCAGTGCCTACCATGAAACTTTTTATTTTCGTGGCATCTACCTGAGCGGGGATGCCGGGCAAGCGGCTAACGCCGAAGCCGCGTTTGCATCGGCATCGGCATCGGGTTCGACTTCGGCTGCCCTCAAATCACCGAGACCGGACGGCAAAGTCGAACCCGAGCTGCTGGCCGACGTACCTGTTCGCGAACCGGTATTCATCAAGGATTTGTTCGAACGAAAAATATTCGCCGAATTCGGCTTGGCGCGCGCTTCACGCGAGGGGATTGCTACCCGCAATCGCACGGTGCGCGTGCTGCGCTGGAGTACGGCAGTACTCGGTCTGGCATGGTTGGGCGCACTGGCGCTCGCTGCGTTTAATCTCGAGTCTCGCGGCGTTGCCTATGAACAGGCACTGGCGGTAATGGTGAAGGCGACCAAAGAGCGCGACACGACGCACGCCCGCGCCGAGAGCCTGAATGTGGATTGGTACAAGCGTGGCACCAATCTGTTACTCGACAAGATGGCGCCTCTGGGCAACGATCGCCTCTGGTCGTTTGCAATACCTGGATCATGGCCTAGCTTCACCGAATTAGACGGCGATATCAAGAAGGTTCTCTCCAAAGGCTTTCAGGACATTGTTTTCAACCTGGTACGCAAGGGACTGAACGTCAAGGTCTCAGAACTCACCGGTATCAAAAGGCATGAAATCACCACCGAGCTTGGGGATAGCGGCGAGTGCCTACCCTGGATCGGAGACGATTCGACCGATGGTGCGCAAGTTGGCGTTGCGATTGAGGAACTACCGGATTTCGCCCAACTGCGCCAACAGGTTGCGGGAATGATAAGTCTGGAATCCAACCTGGCAACGTTTGCGCGATTGCGTAATGGCGAGGCCGAAATACCGGACTTGCGCGCGCTACTGCGCTATACCTGGAAGGTCGAGCTGCCCGAAAACCTGGATAACGGTGGCTACCAGACCGACGTGATGCAAAACGGTTATGCTTTCGCCAACAAGAATCCTGGCGATGAATTTAAAAAGTCTGCAGCCTGCGCGCTTGGGCAGAGCCTGGCACGGGTCAATTCCCGATTCTTCCCACAGCATCCGGTACTGGTGCTGACTCAAGATGTCGCGGCGCGGATTTCCGCCTTGACCGAGGCTGCTGCCGCTGCGGATGCCAAAGAAGAGCAGTACTCGGATTTGCTGAAACAGATTGCGGCGTTGGATGCCTTGCTAAAAAATCCGCGTAACCGCTGGCTCGCGACCGGTGAGCGCGACCTGGGCCTCTCTTATGAGGAATTGTGGCGGCAGGTAGCGAACGTCGAGTCGCTTGGCGCGAGGGTCGCTGAGCAATCGCGAATCGGCACACAGGCAGAAATCGAAAAATTAAAAAAGAGCGTTGCCGCAGTCTCCTCGGAGGTGATCGGTTCCATCGTGGTTCGCGCCGCCGATGGAGGGTGGGCGGTCTCCGCCGAGGTTTCCGGTTTCCAGTCGGCCTTGGCGCTGCTATTAAAACAGCGATTCATGGCCGATTTAGAGGGACGCACTCTGGAGGTGCGCGTCGAATCGCGAACCGTGGTGCGCTGGGATACCAAGCGACTTGATGAAGCGATTGCGCTGGCCGATGAACAGCGCCGCTTTCTTAAGGACAATCTCACTAAATTCCCGGTGGCCCTGCAGGACGAGGTGCGCGAAATCGCCGACCGGCATCTTGGGCGCCGCATGACCGACTTGGTTGCCAAAGCGCAATCACTGTCCCTGGAATCACCTCGAGCGCGCACCAGCGGGTCTGGCGCCGATGCCTCCGCAGACACGCATGATTTCGACAAGGCCGGGACGCAGTTGGTGCGCCTGCTTACTCTATTCAGAGAGATCGGCGCACTAGCAAGCTATGAAGACCTGTCGAGCCTACTCAGACGCGACGCGGTGCGCGGCCTGCTCGCTCTCAACCGAGTGCTGGAGGGAAGCGAGCTTTACTCCGGTCGCGATGGCAATTTCTCATGGTGGCAGGGCGACCGCAACCCGGGCCTGGGCGCGTTTCGAGCTTCGGACATGCAGGGGCTGGCCGATTTTCTCGGTCAGCAATATGGGCAGATCGAATCGCTGGCTGCGCTCAGCGCGCCGCTGATCGCGATGGTGGACAACGCCGGAATCCGCCTGGATACGGCCACGGCGCAGACGGTAAGGCGCTTGCGCGGCGTTATTCGTGAAGTCGACCGATTCAAGAACAAGAATCCCAGGAGTTCAGTGGTGGAGCTGGAAGCATTCATCCGCACCGAAATGGCCGAAATAGATGGACAGAACTGTATTGAGAAAATGGCGCCCAAAATTGGCGTGGCGCGCGACGCCGATTTCTTTCTTGAACGCCAGATCGTGCTACGCCAGCAACTCTTTGCCCGTTGCGTCGAGTTGGCCTCGGCGGAGGCCCACAAGGCCTACGCCGCCATCTATAAGGGATTCGATCCGCTGCGCGGCAGGTTTCCATTTGGCGCCAACCCCGTGCGTGGTCCGGGGGGCGAAGCCGACCCCGAGGACGTCGTGCAATTCTTGAGGCTGTATGAGCGCCTCTCGAAGGTGGTGGCGCCTGTTGTGGGCGGTCGCGCGATTGGACGCGTTGTGGCACCCTCGTCATCTGCGATCGATAGGACCAGCGCTGCCGTCTTCCTCGATCAGATGACTCGGGTGCGCGCATTTCTGGGCCCGCTGCTGCCCCCCGATGAGGCAACAGCCCCTCCAGGCTATGATCTTTCGGTTGAATTCCGCGTTAATCAGGCCTTGGAAGTCGATGGCAACCGAATCGTTGACTGGAATCTTGAAATTGGAGATCAGGTGATGAAGCTTCGCGATCCGGCGCGCAACATGCGCTGGCGTCCCGGTCTGCCCATTGTATTGACGCTGCGCTGGGCGAAAGATGCCCCCACAACGCCGGTCAACGATGGGTCCTTGACGCACTTGACGGTAGACGCGAAGAACGTGAGCTATCGCTTTGGCGGTGACTGGGCGCTCGTCAGTCTTCTGAAATGGCAGGCAGCGACAGCGGATGCCCCGACACGCGCCGAAGTCAGGCCACATTTGCTTAAGTTTGAATTCTCGACCCAGCCGGTGAGCTCTGCGGGGCAGTTCCGCTCGGTTGCCCCGGAAGGGCGCGCAAGGGTGTTCATGCGAGTCACCGTCACGCCGGGGGGCAAGAAGGACGTGTTGAGCCTGCCAGTGTTTCCAACTTCTGTTCCAGGGCTGGCGGCTGAACCCACCACCAGCCTGCGATCTAACGCCGCGCCGACTCACACTGCGCCATTGAGCTGGCCGGAGGGTTTTGGTGGAATTTTGCCGGGCTCGCGGGCGGGTTGGCCAGACGCCTATGGTGGAATGCCCACCGAGCGCCGACCGGCAGCGAAAACAATACCTAAGCCGATAACGGTGCGAGCGCAATGAAAGATTCAATGTCAACCGTTCCGCCTGAGTTGCTTGCCCCGATTCCGGGCGCGGACCCCGCCGGGGAATCACTGCGCTACGAGACCTTGTACCAGAATATCGCGGAGGCGCGTCGCGAGGATGACCCCCAATTGCCGCAGGGAACCTGGCAACGCGCACTGAAGAAATCGGATTGGCACGAGGTCAAGCAACTGTGTTCGCAGGCCCTCACCGGACGGACGAAGGATATTCAAATTGCGGCCTGGCTTACCGAGGCTTGGCTACACCTGGAGGGGCTGGAAGGATTGGCACGGGGATTGAAGCTCCTGGAGTCTCTGTGCCTGGACTTCTGGGACGGCATTCATCCGCGTATCGAGGAGGGCGATATTGACTATCGCGTAGCGCCATTCGTTTGGATAAACGACAACCTTGCGCTTGCCTTGCGTCTGAACTTGACAATCGCAGAAGGAAGCAGCGATCTGGTCGAAACCGGCCTGACGCTGGCGAAGTGGGAAGACGTGCTGCGCGTAGAGAATCTGATTCGCAAAGACGCGCGCCTCGAGAAAGAACTGGCAGCGAGTGGCAAGCTTAGCCGTTCGGCTTTCATGGCCGCGGTTTCGCTGACCCCGGCGGTTTTTTTCAATACCTTGCTCGGCGATCTTGCTGATTGCGCACAGGCCGCGACCGGGCTGGAACAGCTGATGAAAGAGAAGCTGGGGGAAGACTCCCCCGGCCTCACTCGGTTTAGGGAAGTGCTAGAAGCGCTCAGCAAAGTGGTCCGCGAATTTGGCGGTGTTGCCGTGCCTGCGCCAACCCAGACTCAAGACAAAAGTCTAGCAGCGCCGCAAACAAGAGTCGGTCAGGGACCGGCACGAAACATCGAGGAGCAGCTAATGGCTGATAAGCAAACGACGGAGAATCTGCCGCTAGCGGAACAAGGGCCATCCTATGCATCGACCATACGAAGCCGGGAGGAAGCCTATCGGCGCCTATCGGAGGCCGCCAACTTTCTCCTCAGGACCGAACCGCACAGCCCGACGCCCTATCTGGTGATGAGGGCGGTCGCGTGGGGAGGTATGCCGCTCGCTGCATTACTCCAGGAGCTGGTGCACAGCGAAGGCGATCTGAAGCAACTCTACAACCTCCTTGGAATGCCTCAGGAATAAGCCAAGCAGGGCGATTGCCACAATAAATTAACTTGCAAATTCATGGAAGCCCAAAGCATACTTAAATAAATAGCCTTGCAAATTCAGAGAAGCTTGGGGCATACTTAAAGCTGATTCAAGCAATTGTAGGAAAAAGTCAAGCCCAATTCTGGGCTTGGTTCGCAACATCGCAGGACCGCAGAACCAACCATCCGTATCGCAAAGGAGAAGCTCCAATGGCCGAAAGTTTACAGAAGTGGATAGGCAGAAACCGTCCCCCCCGTGTACAAATCACCTATGACGTGGAACTCGGCGGAGCGATCGAGAAACGCGAGCTGCCACTGGTGGTGGGCATATTGTCCGACCTCTCGGGAATGCCTGAGAATCCGCTACCCAAACTGAAAGACCGGCGTTTCGTGGAAATTGATCGTGACAATTTCACCGATATCATGGCGAAGATCGGGCCACGTCTCGACCTGACGGTTCCTAATGCGATCACCGGCGAAGGCGGCATGAAGGCGGTGCTTCATTTCAGTAACATCGACGATTTCTGCCCCGAGCCAATCGTGCGGCAGGTGCCGGCGCTTGCCCGCCTGCTTGAGGCCAGGCAACAGCTGCGTGATCTGCTCTCCAAACTGGATGGCAACGACGAACTCGACAAACTGCTCGAGGGAATCGTGGCGAATACCGAAGGCTTGCAGGAGTTGAAAAAGGCCACCGAACCGGAAGCGGCGCCTACCTGAGCCGTTTGAAACGCTAATAATTTCGGAATCGCTGCCGGATGCCGGCATCGGACCACATAAATCGAAGGAGAGAAAAAATGGCAGAAGCAGAAGGACAAGCGGCAGCAGGCAGTGGAGCCACAGCCAGTGAATTGAGCCTGATCGATTCGATCGTTCAGGAAGGAAAAATGGCGCTAGAGGTTTCGCAGGAAGCGTACTCAAAGAAGCTGATTGGCCAGTTCGCCGTGCAGATTCTGGACGAGGGCATGAAGGCAAGCCCGGACCAGGGCGTAGTCGACATGATCAATCAACGCATAGCTCAAATTGATGAGTTGATGTCCAAGCAGCTGAACGCCATCATGCATGCGCCCGAATTCCAGGCGTTGGAATCGTCCTGGCGCGGACTGCACGACATGGTGATGAACACTGAGACCAGCACCCGACTGAAGCTGCGCCTCATCAACGTTACCAAGAAGGAGCTCCTGCGCGATCTCGAAAAAGCCGTTGATCACGACATGAGCAGCCTGTTCAAGAAGATCTACGAGGAGGAGTACGGCACTTTCGGTGGTTATCCGTATAGCTGTCTGATCGGCGATTACTACTTCGGGCGCCATCCGCAGGACATCACCCTGCTCGACAAAATTTCCCATGTCGCCGCCGCCGCGCACGCGCCGTTTATCACCGCTGCCAGTCCGGCCTTATTCGACATGAAACGCTTCACCGATCTGGCGGTGCCACGCGATTTGTCGAAAATATTCGAAAGCGCGGAACTCGACGGCTGGCGCTCTTTCCGCGATGGCGAGGACTCCCGTTACGTGGCCTTGACGCTACCACGCTACGCCTTGAGGCTGCCCTACGGCGCCAAGACCATTCCCGTAGATAATTTCAATTTCGAGGAAGATGTCGACGGGCGCGATCACGACAAATACCTGTGGGGCAACGCGGCGTATCTGGCCGGCTTGCGACTCACCGACGCGTTCGCCAAATACAGCTGGACTACCGCGATACGTGGTGTCGAGGGTGGCGGCAAGGTCGAGTCTATGAAAACGCATAAATTCCTCACCGAAGAGGGCGATATTGCCGTTAAGTGCCCGACCGAGGTGACCATCACCGATCGCCGCGAAAAAGAATTGAATGACCTGGGATTTCTGTCCGTGGTCCACTCCAAGGGAACGGATTTCGCCGCGTTCTTCGGTGGGCAGACGGTCAACAAGCCTAAGGTCTACAACCTGGATCTGGCCACCGCTAATGCGCGGCTGTCATCGGCCCTACCTTACGTGCTTGCAGCCTCCCGTTTTGCGCATTACCTCAAAGTCATTATGCGCGACAAGATCGGCAGTTTCCTGACCGCGCAGAACGTCGAGGAATATCTGAACTCATGGCTTTCCCAGTACGTACTGTTGAACGACGGCGCTGGCCAGTCGGTCAAGGCTCAGTACCCGTTACGCGAGGGGCGCGTGGATGTCAGCGAGGTTGCCGGCAAACCCGGTGTGTATAAGGCAACGGTATTCCTGCGGCCTCACTTTCAACTGGAGGAGCTAACCACTTCAATCCGGTTGGTGGCGGAATTGCCCGAGCGCGCGGCTTGATGAGCACACGCTCACAGCGGCTGCAGCGATTGTTTCGATAAAACAGATAAAGGATAAAACATGGAACAGATTTTTCTCAAGCCAAGCACCATACCTGGTGCCAGCACAAGTACCCACGGCGTGGCCGAAATTGAGTTGTTATCCTACAGCTATGGGGTATCGATGCCGGTCACGCACAGCGTTAGTGAAGGTCAGCGCACCCATGGTCAGGCGAACGTTCAGGACTTTTCGATTTCCAAATACGTCGACATGACCTCGCCGGTTTTCCTGCAACATTGCTGCAAGGGAACCTTGATTCCTACCATGACCATGAGGCAGCTTCGCGCCGACACCGCGGGGACCGCACCGGAGCTCTTGTTGACCATCGTGATGGACAATGTCCTGGTGACCAGCGTCTCGGCCAGCGGTTCCGACCAGCCGATGGAGAACATCACTTTTAATTTCAGCAAGATTCAGTGGACCTATGCCAAGCAGGGCAAGACCGCTGCGGGCAGTGGTAATGTCGTCGCAAGCTACGACATCTCCACCAACGAGGTAGCGTGATCACACAGGCAGGCTGATGTCGGGCATAAGCATAAAAGACGGGGTGCGCGCACCCCTGTTCGACCGCCTGTCCGAGACCCCAGAAGTCAGGGGTGCGCGTTCTCCGTCTGGCGTGTTGGATCGCGCCGGACAGCGCGAATCCCTGCAGCGGGAATTGACCCGCCTTTTGAATACTCGCAGTTCTTACCCGAGCGAAGCAAAAGGGCAAGCTGTGAGAAGCGTGATCGATTACGGGCTGCCAGATTATTCGGCGATGCATACGCACAGCCCAGAGGATAAGAAGAAATTAGCCGATCTAGTGCGGCGAACGGTTGAAGCGTTCGAGCCACGGCTTGGCCAGGTAAACGTCGAGACGGAGCTCCTGGGAAACAGCGAAAAAGCTTTGCTGGTCCAGGTAACCGGCGTATTGGCGAATGGGCGCATCAGGGATCGCGTCAGCTTTGCTCTTCAGGTGAGCGGCGAGGACCTCACAGGGAGCAGAATTGGCAGCTAGGTCAGCGGAGGACCTGCTCGACTATTACAAACGCGAGCTCGCGTATCTGCGTGGACAGGGCGTGGATTTTGCCCAGCGTTATCCCCAGGTGGCTCACATGCTTGAGTTGGGGCCAGGCCAATCTTCCGATCCTCACATCGAGCGTTTAATCGAGGCAGTGGCGTTTCTTACGGCTCGCGTCCACAGGGATCTGGACAACGAGTTCCCGCAAATATCCTCGGCGCTGCTGGAATCCCTTTATCCGAGCCTGGTGAGCCCGCTGCCCTCTATGTCGGTGGCGCATTTTCAAGTCGATACGACGCAAGGCAAACTCACCAGCGGCTACCAGATACCCAAGCACACCTCACTTGCCGCGAGAGCCGGGGGCAACCTCCAATGCCGCTTTCGAACCTGTTATCCATTGACGCTATGGCCGCTTGAGATCACCGATGCCGGGTTCGTAGACGTCAGTGAATACGATTTTCTGAAAAATGATGCTGACGTTGCCTCGGTGTTGCGGATTCGTTTGAAATGCATGGGAGAAATCGATTTCGCCGAGCTTGAACTCGACCGGCTTCGGTTTTATATGCAGGGCGAAACGATGGAGGTCATGCCGCTGTACGAATTGCTGATCGCGAACCTGCGCGGGATAGTTGTACTCACGGAACAAGGCCAAGCGACGCGCCTGCGTGAGGGATCGTTTCAGGAAGTCGGTTTTGGTCCGGACGAAGAAGTGCTGCCGCGGCCCGCTCATGTACACCCTGCCTACCAGTTGTTGCAGGAATATTTTGCCTTCCCGCGGAAATTTCTATTTTTCGACGTCCAGCATCTCGCTGCCGCCCGCGGGCCGCACCGGGTGATCGATTTGCTTTTTTTGCTCAGTAAGCCGCAGATGCGCGGTCAATCCATAAATCGCGACACGTTTGCGCTGGGTTGCACCCCGATCATCAACCTGTTCCGTAAGACCACGGAGCCTTTGCGCATCGATCAGCGCAAATACGAATACCGTTTGGTTCCCGACTGGCGCGATGAGGCTTTCACCGAGATCCACACCATCACCAATGTGACCGCGACCGACCGCGAAGCTGCGGGCGCTACCACAGTGTGGCCGTACTACGCCTTCGATCACGCGCAACGCGATGAATCGGGTGGGCCATACTGGTTCGCCCGCCGCGATGATTGCCATCGGCCCGACATTGCCGGCACCGATATGTGGCTGTCCTTTCTCGATTTGAATTTTCGCCCACAGCAGCCGGACTTCCCCGTCGTCTATGCGCACGCGCTTTGCACCAATCGACACTTGGCCGAACAGGTGCCGGTGGGCGCCGCGCTGGTAGCTGAAACAGCGGTTGGGTCCTCGCGCATCACCTGTCTGTACAAGCCGACACCGCAGTTGAGCCCGCAAGGAGGCCGGGAGCATTGGCGCTTGATTTCTTTGCTGACGTTGAACAACGTATCGCTGCTCGATCCGAACACCCGATTAAAGACGCTGCAGGAAATGCTGGCGCTGTATAACGTCACCGACGCGGCCCGCGCCAACGAGCAGATTCGCGGCATTCGCAACATGACGTGCGCCAGCGTGGTCGGGCGCATTGGGCGCGAAGCCTGGCGCGGCTTCTGCCGGGGTTACGAGATTACGCTCGAGTTCGACGAAGGCGCT
Source organism: Bordetella parapertussis (assembly GCA_945897475.1). Classification (GTDB taxonomy): domain Bacteria; phylum Pseudomonadota; class Gammaproteobacteria; order Burkholderiales; family SG8-39; genus 2-02-FULL-62-17. Next base: position 15,437 of record CAMDFL010000033.1, on the reverse strand, counting down.
TACGCGGGCGGATCGGCGCTGCTGCTGGCGGCGGTGCTCAACCGTTTTTTTGCGTTGTATACGTCGGTCAACTCGTTTACCCGTGTCGTGGTGCGGCGCGATGAAGAGGAATGGAAACGATGGGAACCGATGACCGGTCGTCAGCCGGTCCTTTGATCGAGCAGCTCACCAAGGAACCCTACCGCTTCGATTTCTTCCAGGCGGCGCGGTTGGCGGAACTTCTGCGTCCAGGCTTGATGCCGGCAGGGCATGGCGGCAGCAACGTCGAGGCTGTCAGCTTTAACTCGCGTGTCGGACTGGATTTTCCGGCAAGTGACGTCGTCGACGTTGAAATTCCCACGGACCCATTAGAGCCGGTCAGCATCAAGGTCGCGTTCATGGGCCTGGCCGGCGGCTCGGGGCCGCTACCGACGCCGTTTACCGAACTGATCATGCAGCGAAATGCTGCGCGCGATTTCGCTACGCGCGACTTTCTCGACATATTCAACAACCGCTTGATCTCGTTTCTCTACCGGTCGCGCAAAAAGCACCGCATGGCATTGAACAACCTGCCGCCGGAGCAAACCGCATTTGCCCGCTGGCTGTTCACTCTCGCGGGACTCGAATTCGCATCAAGGAGCGCGGATTCCCGACAATGGGCGCGCTCCTTGCTGCGCTATGCGGGCATGCTCTCGCATCAAGTCCGTTCGATGAGCGCCTTGGAGACGATGCTCTCAGATTTTTTCAAGACACCGGTACGCGGCGAACAACTGCTGGGCCGATGGCTGGTGATAGAGGCTCGCGATCGAACACGCATCGGGCGGCGTGTTGGCGCGAACCACAAGCTTGGCGTGGATACGGTATTGGGCAGTCGCGCGTGGGACCAGATGGGGCGAATCCGATTAGGAATCGCGCTACCGAATCTGTTAGGCCTGCGGAAATTTCTGCCTACTGGCGGTGCGCATCAGGAATTGAACCGGCTGGCGCGCCTGCATCTGCAGCAGGATGTCGATATTGAATTGAAGTTGTCCCTGGCTGCCGGTCAAAGTTCTGGCACCCGATTAGGCTCCAATGCCCGCCTCGGCTGGACATCCTGGATCAACGCGGCTCTAAGCCGATCCAATGACACACCGGTACGACTGCGTTTGCGCGCACCGGATTCCCCTAACTCAGCACACTTAACGAAAGTCGGGTAACCCCGCATGGATATTGATCTACGTACTCTGCTCGCCAAACTCAACGCCGAATGCCGCCGTGCGCTCGAACAGGCGGCCGAATTGTGCGTTCGCCACACAAATTACAACGTCGAAATCGAGCATCTACTGCTGAAATTAATCGAATTGCCTGCGCCCGATCTCGATGTGATCTTGCGTCATTACGACGTTAAATCCGAATCGCTCGCCGCCCAGCTCACTCAGGCGATCGAACGATTCAAGCGCGGGAACGGACGTACGCCCGCTATGTCACCACACTTCATCACGCTGCTTCAGGAAGCATGGTTGGTCGCGTCGATGCAGCTGGGCGAACCGACGATTCGTTGCGGCACCTTGGTGCTCGGACTGCTCCAAGTGGATAGCCTGCGCAGCATGCTGTTGGAATCGGCCCCGGCCTTGCTGCAAATCCCGCGCGAATCGTTGCGCAATGCGCTACCCGGGCTGCTTGCCGAGTCGACCGAGAGCGTCGGTTCGTCGGCCGCGCCGCGCGCACGCCCAGCTGCCACGGTCACGGGCACGGGCACAACAGGCACAGGCACGAGCACTGCGGGTAGGGCCGCGGCGACACCGGCGCTTGACCAATACACGGTTGATCTCACCGCGCAGGCGCGAGCTGGAACGATAGACCCGATTCGCGGACGCGACGCGGAAATCCGGCAGATCATCGATATCCTACTCAGGCGGCGTCAAAACAACCCCATCCTCACCGGAGAGGCGGGCGTGGGTAAGACCGCCGTGGTCGAAGGCTTCGCATTGGCCGTCGCCAAGGGTGGCGTACCGCCAGCGTTGCGCGAGGTCACGGTGCGTACGCTCGACCTGGGTCTGCTGCAAGCAGGCGCTGGCATCAAGGGGGAATTCGAGAATCGGCTGAAGTCGGTCATCGCCGAGGTCAAGGCCTCCCCGCAGCCGATTATCCTGTTCATCGATGAGGCCCATCAAATGATTGGGGCTGGCGGGCCGGAGGGCCAGGGTGACGCGGCCAACCTATTGAAACCCGCGCTCGCACGAGGTGAACTTCGCACCATCGCCGCGACCACCTGGGCCGAATACAAGAAATACGTGGAGAAAGATCCGGCGCTAGCGCGCCGCTTCCAAGTGATCAAAGTCGATGAGCCCACCGAGGAGGTTGCCATCGACATGCTGCGTGGCGTGGTCGAGAACCTCGAACGCCATCACCAGGTGCGCATCCTGGACGTGGCGGTGCGCGACGCGGTGCGCTTGTCGCATCGCTACATTACTGGCCGCCAATTGCCGGACAAGGCGATCAGCGTCCTCGATACGGCTTGTGCGCGCGTGGCGATCGGCCAGACGGGCACGCCCCCGGAAATCGAGGAGGCCACGCGAATTCTGGAAAGCCAGGAAGCGGAATTGCGTATTTTGAGACAGGAGTCGTTGACCGGTTCCGATCATGCACGGCGCATCAAGGAGACCACCCAATCGATTCAGGAACAGCGCAGATCCCGTGAGCAACTTCTTGCCCGCCTGAAGGAGGAGCGCCACGCCGTGGATGAGATCCTCGCCTTTCGGCGCCGCATTGACCAGGCGCTCGCTGATGGCGTTGACCCAAGCGAGGATAGCGCCGAGGTCAGCGATCTGTCGACAAATCTTGCGCGCCTGGAACGGGGGCTTGAAGCGATTCAGAACGATGAGCCGATGGTGCCGGTATGCGTCGATCCGAAAGTGGTTGCATCGGTGATCTCGGGATGGACTGGTATTCCGGTTGGCAAGATGATGGTCGACGAAGTCCGCACGGTACTAACCTTGAAGGAGCGCATGGGCGAGCGCGTGATCGGGCAGCCGCAGGCGCTCGACGCTATTGCGCGGCGAATCCGCACGGCGCGCGCAGAACTTGACGATCCCGGCAAGCCGGTCGGGGTGTTTCTCCTAGTAGGCCCGAGCGGCGTGGGAAAGACCGAGACCGCAGGCGCTCTGGCCGACCAGCTCTATGGTGGTGAGCGCAATATGATTATTGTGAACATGGCGGAATTCCAGGAGGCGCACACGGTGTCGAGCTTGAAGGGCGCGCCGCCCGGTTACGTCGGTTTCGGACGCGGCGGCGTGCTTACCGAGGCGGTACGGCGCAAGCCCTACAGCGTGGTCCTGCTCGATGAGGTGGAGAAGGCGCACCCGGATGTGATGGAGCTTTTCTACAACGTGTTCGACAAAGGGTTGATGGAGGATGGCGAGGGGGTTCTGGTGGACTTCAAGAACACAGTCATTCTGCTGACCTCGAATGCAGGCCAGGAGATCATCAGCAACGCCTGCGAAGGCCGCGCCACGCGCCCGGACCCCGAAACGTTGGTCGAGAAGCTGAGGCCAGCGCTGCTGCGCCACTTCGCCCCGGCGTTTCTCGGCCGGCTGGTGACAGTGCCCTACTATCCGCTGGGCGACGCCGAGATCCGCACCATCGTCGAGCTCAAGCTGGCCAAGATCCAGGAGCGCTTCCATAAAAACCATCAGGCGCGCCTGAGTTACGACGCAAACCTGATTGAAGCGATTACGGCACGCTGCACCGAGGTAGACAGCGGCGCGCGCAACGTCGATCACATTCTGACCAACAGTCTGCTGCCAGAACTGTCTACGCAGATTCTCGAGCGCCTATCGGTAGCTGAAAGCTATCGCAGGGTGCATGTTTCGCTCGAACCCTCGGGCGGATTTGCCTACGCCTTCAGCAGCCAGCCAAGCGCGGCCGAGGCCGGGCAATCGGCGCATGCCAGCGGGGCAAGCTGATCCCGGCATGGCGATCGCGTATACACAAGCGAACACCTATCTCTCGGTCACAACGCCGCTGGGCGCCGATATTCTGCTGCTGACGGGCTTGCACGGGGAGGAAGGCATATCGAGCTTGTTCCATTTCGATCTACAGATGGTATCGACCGACCCGGCCGTGGATTTCAGCAAGATCGTGGGCAAATCGGTAACGGTGTCGCTGAACCTGGATGACAGCAAGGCGCGTTGTATCAACGGTGTGGTCACGCGTTTCGTGCAGACCGGGGGGAACCTGGAATTCGCCACCTACCATGCCGAATTGCGGCCCTGGCTGTGGTGGTTGACGCTGCGCACCGACTCGCGCATCTTCCAGATGAAAACCACCCCGGACATCATCAAGGCGGTGTTCTCGGATCTGGGCTTCACCGATTTCAAGGACAGCACTAGCGCCACCTACACGGCTCGCGACTACTGCGTGCAATACCAGGAGAGCGCTTTCGATTTTATTTCGCGGCTCATGGAAGAAGACGGTATTTTCTATTTCTTCGAGCATGAAGACGGCAAGCACACACTGGTTCTTGCGGATGCCTCCTCGGCGAATGTGGCCTGCCCCAACCTGGCCACGGCGCGCTTTCATCCGGCTAGCGGAGGGCAGCACGAGTTCGACGTCATCTTTCGCTGGTCGCTGGAACAGCAGGCGGTGCCAATGACGTATTCCTCGGACGACTATAACTTTGAGACCCCCAGCGCCGAACTGCTGGCCACCAAGGCGGGCAGCAGCGGCAGAATGGAAGTCTACGAATATCCTGGCGGCCACAAGGCCAAGGCGGGTGGGGATGGCATCGCTGCCATCCGCTTGCAGGAATTGCAGCATCCCGCACTCACCGTGCGCGGTGACAGCTATTGCCGCGCCTTCGTTCCGGGATATAAATTTGCGATGACCAAACATTTTCGCGCGGACATGAACACCGACTATGTGCTGCACCGAGTCGCCCACGCGGCGACCCACGAAGGCTATAGCAACAGTTTCGCTGCCTACCCGCTGACGGTTCCGTTCCGGCCGGCACGCATTACGCCGCGTACAAGGGTCATGGGCGCGCAGACTGCCGCCGTGGTCGGCAAAGCCGGTGAGGAAATCTGGACCGATAGTTACGGCCGCGTGAAGGTGCAGTTCCATTGGGATCAGAAGGGGGTGAAAGACGAGAACAGCTCCTGCTGGGTTCGCGTGGCCCAGGGTTGGGCCGGGCAAGGGTGGGGAATGATGTTCCTGCCGCGCATTGGTCAGGAGGTCATCGTCAGCTTTCTGGAAGGCGATCCCGACCGGCCCATCGTTACCGGCAGCGTCTACAACGCCGAGAAAACCGTTCCCTATGCGCTGCCGGGCGAGCAGACCAAGAGCACTATCAAGAGCGCCTCCTCCAAAGGCAGCGTCGGGAATAATGAGTTTCGCTTTGAGGATAAGAAGGATGCGGAGGAGGTCTATGTCCACGCGCAGAAAGACATGACCATCAAAGTCGAGAATGACCGCAAAAAAGAGGTGCTGCACGACGAGATCAACACCATCAAGAACGACCGCACCACCACTATTCAGGAGGGCAATGAAAAGCTGGTGGTCTCCAAAGGTGATCGCACGGTGCAGGTCGAAACCGGCAAAGAAACCTATGCGGTAAAGGGAGTGCGCGACCTCACAGTGACGGGCAATGAGACGCACACAAACGAAGCGGACTATACCCAGACGGTCACCGGAAACTACCAACTCAAGGTGACCGGCAATCTGCTCATCGATGTCACTGGCACGGTGACCATCAAGTCGGCGCAATCCGTGACCAATGAGGCGGGAACAGAGCTCACCAATAAGGCGGGCACTGCGCTCACCAACCAAGCGGGTACCGCGCTCACCAATAAAGCCGGAACGGAATTGAAGAACGATGCCGGCATGAACCTGACCAACAAAGCGGCCATGAACCTGACCAACGATGCCGGAATACAACTCAACAACAAGGCCGCCGCGACCCAGACCGTAGATGGCGGTGGCATGCTCACGCTCAAGGGCGGACTGGTAAAAATAAATTAGCCATGGCAGAAGCCGAAGAATCGAGGACCGTTCCCAAAGGCGATGCCGCGCCAGCGAATTCCGACGCGGAAACCGATATTGCCGAGACTTATCACGACGACGGTTCAGTGAGCGAGCGCGCGCAGTTGCGCAACGGCATGCCCGATGGCGAGTCGCAAAGCTTTACTCCCGAGGGCGGGCTGCTGCGCAGCGCGCATTTTCGACAAGGCGAATTGAATGGCGAGGTGTGCATCTACGACGAGGACGGACAGCTCGCGCAGAAGGCTGATTATTTGAATGGTGTTCCGGACGGGCGGATGCTGCTGTATGCCGAGCGCCGGATGTTTGCGATGTTGAACTACCAGAAGGGGGTGCAGGAGGGCGAGTTCGTCAGTTATGCGGAAACCGGTGACCCCAGTGCGCGCTTGAACTATCAGCAGGGCAAGATGCATGGCGAAGCGCTTTATTACTATCCAAGCGGCAAGCTGGCAAGGCGCGCAAATTATGCAGCGGGTGTGCTCGATGGTGAAGCGATCGAATACGATGAGAAGGGCGGCGTGCAGGAGCACGCGGCTTATCGCAAGGGCAAGTTGGAGGGTGAGCGCAAACGCTATCACCCCAATGGCAAACTGAAGGAAAGCGGGCTATTCAAGGAGGGCAAGCCCTGCGCGCCGCTGCAGGAGTACGACGAGTCGGGTAATCTCAAAGCGCCTCTTGGCGAGGACGGTCAGCCCACGCAGTCGAGGTTATCAACCTTCCTGGAAAAACTGGTAAAAGGATAGCGATATGGGAATTCAGGTGTGTACCGGCGCCATGATGATGTGCAGCTTCGGCGCGGCGCCCAGTAGCCTGGTGGTGCTGCCTTTGAACCGGACCATGACCGGCACGCCGGCGGCCAACATCATGGATAACAAACCCATGCTCAATATTCCGCCATTCGCCATGTGCATGAGCCCGGCCAACCCCATGGTCATCGCGGCAACCGCCGCTGCAATGGGCGTGCTCACCCCCATGCCCTGTATTCCGGTCACGGTTGCACCCTGGGTGCCGGGGGCACCCACCGTGCTGATCGGCAACATGCCGGCGCTGAATAATTCATCAAAACTGATGTGCAATTGGGGCGGAGTCATTCAGATATCCGTGCCAGGGCAGTTCACAACGATGGTGCCGTAACCCTTAAATCTTCTTAAAGAAAAATAAACGTGGAACATCATTATTCTTTGACCGGGCGCATGCTCGGGATCTTCATAGGCGGCCTGGTTCTGCTGGCCGCGTTGATATTTGCCGCCGGGCTGTTGCTTGGACGCGATTGGGGGGGCAACGAAGCCAACGAGCGCGCCAAAGCGGCGCAACGCGGAGCCGCCATTCAAGAGCCGGTGAAGGCTGCGGCGCCGGCAGATGTGCGCTCCTGGACCGGTGCGATTCGACCGCTGGAGGCGCCTTCTCTGTCCGTTCCCGCAACTCCGGCGGTACCCGCAATCCCAGCCTTGCCTGCAATTCCAGCCCTACCCCAAGCTCCCGCGATACCGGCACTACCACCATTGAAGTCCTCCAGTGCCAGCCCGCCAGCGCAGATGGAGGTGATGCGATCGCCTGCGCTTGAGCCAATGGGCAACGCGGCGGCAGCATCCCCAGCGCCAACAAGGACGGTTCGCGCGGACAGTGGCGACAACAAGATGCGCCGCTACGTTATCTATGTAGGCGCCTATGCAAACGGCGCCCGTGCCGAGAAAATCGTGGAACAACTGCGTAGCCGCAATTTAGCCGCGCAAACCGGCTCGGTCGATCAACCGGGGCAACAACACCTGGTCAGCGTATGGGTGGGGCCATTCGATGCCCGTTCCGAAGCGCAAGCCGCCCTGCCTGAGCTTCGGGCTGCAGGACTTGAAGATACGATGATACGAGCGGTGCGAAACCATTGATACCTTGCCTGGATGGATTGATTAACCGGGACGGAGCGCACTCATGCTTGTGTTGAAGGATGCCACATACCCGGAAGCCAGACCAATCGAGCGTTTTGCCATTGGGCAAACTGGGCCAGTGAGCATTCGCAGCAGTGCTGGGAGGGCAAGGATAGTGAGCTCGCGCTCACCGGTTGGGGTTCGAGCCGCCGCGTGGTGGTGTTGCGTCGGCCATTCAAAGGCGAGGTCGTAGTTGAAGTTGATGACAACGGCCAACAATTACTGGCATTTGTGCAGTCCAATCGCGAGGATGACAAAGGTATTACCGGATATGAGTACGCGGTGCTGGTGACCAACATCGACCACGTGATTCTCGCTCTGGGTCAGTTCTATCGTGATCGAGCCTATGCCGAGAACGCGTTTGACGAACCGAAGAATCAGTGGGGCTAGGGTGGTTTCACCAAACATGATGTGCATCGCTGCCAATTGGCCGCAAGAACGGTAGCGCCATCGAAGCTTAAATCACTGCCTTCAAATCAGGATCCAAATTTAGGATGTACGCTCTGCATTAAGAAAAATACGCTAGCAGTCTAAGCGGCAGAAGAAATCAGCAGTCAAAAATGTCATTTTTGAGGGTCACTTACGCTTTGGTGGACTCGTGAAAATCGATCCTGAGCGATTCTAAGAGGTCGAAACTTTTTGTCTCCATTTTATTCTCCTTCTGCCGCGCAGACTCCCAGAATTGATTTGGACTCTGACTGGGTGTCAAGAGGCCATATTTTAATTGGTTCATCAGGACAACATTGGAGAGGAGGAGCGCGATGGCAAACAATCTAAGCATGCATGCCCCACGCATCACGAAGATAAGGGCGGGCTTTGCTGCTGGCACTGTTCCTTTGGATCATTCGACGCGCTTGCTGGAGATGTTCGATGCCCACTTGGCGGAGCAGGCCACGGAGTTGGCCAAACGTTCGGAGTTCTCCGTCTCCACGTTCTCCAAGCTAGGTTACTCAAACGACGAGAACCGACGAGAGATGACGCGTGCGCTGTGGTTCATTCATGACTTGCAATATCTGTTTGAAGAAAAACCATTGCCGGCGAAGAAATCTGATGAGGATTTCAAGGCGCGGTGGCAAGGTGATGAACCCGCACTGAAAATCAGTCTGCGCAATGCGGCCAAAGCGCTTATTGATGCTGACATGCAAGCCCGGACAAAGCTCCAAGCATTGCAGGAGGAAATCCGGGTTGCTATGAACATCGTGGTGCCCAAGCGCCCGCCGCTCATTTTGCCGAAGATTAACTTCCCCGATGGGTTCCTGAGCCGGCTGGAGCAGACGGTGAAGAGTCAAAGTAATCGGATTCTCGACTCACCTGCCTCCAACGTGACCAACGTAGCCTCCCAAGCATGGAGCAACGCCAAGACCCGGCAGCTTGCGGAATTCACGAGCAAGATTACAAGTTTCCTGAGCAACATGCAGTCCATCGACACTGCCGCAACTGGTGCCTACAAAGAGTTTGAGCAATTTTTTGAGGATCAGGCCTGCGCGGAGGAGGCCAAGATCGCGATGGCCATGAAGATGTTCGGGGCCATCGCCGAATACGCCCCGTTTCCGCTTTCGATTGTCGGCAAGATAGGCGAGGCCGCGTGCGGCCTGGCTCACGTCGACAAGACCATCTCCCAGACCCGCCAGCAGGGCGGTAAGCAGTTTTTCAACTCCGACATTCCAACACTGGCGAAGTTTAGTGCCAAATTTGAGGAGGTGAAGGACTGGGGGAGCGATCTGACGAAAGTCGGAGTCCCAAATTCGGCAGTTCCGAATGGCACCTCGATTCATGACCGCATTGATACGGCGAAGAAATTTACGATAGAAGCCATGAACTCGACGTTCAAGACCTGCGTCCACGAGGTCTATGGCGATACCCCGAATGTCATGGCCGACAAGAGCATGGATTTCTATAGGAAAGTCAATAAGCTTTATCCCGGGCTGCACCCCGCAGGTCTTTCGCAAATCGTCATCGACAAGATCACAGCTCTGTCGAACGCGACGCTCCAGACGCTGGAGGCTTGGAAAATGACACCTATTGACTCAGTAACCCTTCAACCCTTCATCGAATTACAGCTGATCGCCGTATTCATGGCCCAGAAAGCACCAAAGGAAAAAGATTTCGATGGCTTCGCTATCCCGGACGCGCTGATCGAGCGATTAGAAAATGAACCTTTCAGATTGATTTCGCGAAAGACGGGAAGCAGCCAGTCCGATGCTATTTTCCAAGAAGGTAAAATTCCCTGGGCTGGCAATATCCGGCATATCGGTGCGATTGTCCTTTTCTTCCGCTGGTATGCCGAACAGGTTAATCCGTTCTTAATTGCCACCGGCACGACATCCGCGGCCGATGTCCGTGAGAGTATGGGAAGTATGATTATTTTGATCGGCCAGACATTGAAAGCCAACAAGATCACGCGCCTTCTCCGGGATGACACGGCAGACTGGGCGGCGACGTCAAAAGCGCTGAATTTATAGCGGCCCCTGTGCCAAGATAATTTTAAAGCTGCACATTCTTAACTAGCCCATCTATCTCAACTGAGTACCAATACGACCGGTAAGTAGTTGATTGTGCATGGTTGGAATCTGAAGGTCTCCACTACATTGTTTCTGGCTCCGGGGTTGTTTCGCGAGCTTGTTTGGCGGTGATTTTCGGTGAAGGTTGCTTGGGCAGGGTCAGGCGCAATTGATCCAGCAGCATGCGGTGCTCAGCCTCAGGCTGGGTGTAGCGCGAGAGCAGAACCAGTTCCAGCCCTTCCGTGGTTGGGATGCGCACATAGACCATCTGCATGGTCTTGAACTTGGCGATCACCTCGCGCGGAAAATCTATCTCACTATCAAAATCTGATTCCATTCCCGATGAATCTGTCTGCCATTTTTCACAGAAAACTAGTTGCACAATCGCAAGGAGGGCGTCGTTCGCGTGGAATTGCGGTTTCTGAAGTTCGGCTTGTTGATCGGGATTCTCGTCAAGCTGCTGTAGTTGTTAAGGTGCTTCGCGGCTGCACTTGATTTTCCGCGTGTTAATTCGTGGCCACATAAGGCCGCGAAAATCTCCACCCCGGGTTGAAATTGCAAGGGAAGCCCTTCAGCCCCCAACTCTCACTCGTAGTAGTTATTCGAGGCTCGCGCAAATGCTTCATATAGCGGTGGCAAGGTGATCCCGTGTTTGGCCAGTAGCGGGCTCCGCATGTAGATGAGAAATTGCTGCGGCATTGCCTGGGGAATGGATTTTGGTAGCACGCCTTGATCGATCACTTGGATCGCCATGCGCGCGGCGACTCTGCCTTGCTCGAAGCCGGATGCGCCAACGGCGAACATTCCGCCTTCCTCGACCATGAACCCGCCCATCCCGACCACGGGTATTGGTGAATTCGCTTCGGTCCACTTCATCACTTCGGCGGGCGCAATAAGCTTTCCCTTGGTGGCAGTCTCGAAGAGATTGCGGTAGTTCGAGATCAGAATCAGGTCGGCATTCTGCTTGGATGCCAGCACCGCCTTTTTCCAGTCATCGAAGTTGCTCACCTGCGTCGAGGCGGCGACCTTGAAAGGGGCCCAATCGAACGCCTCGATATCCTTGATGTCGGTTTGCACCGAATCCGATCGGTCGCCAAGCTGCATGATTCGATGTCCTAGTTGTGCGTCCTCAGGCCCGCGCATTTCCAGAAGTGCGCGGCGCAGGTCTTGCAGCGGCTTTCTTTCGAAGATCCCGGTGGCATTGTCGACCTTATGGTAGCCATAGGGCTCGACCGAACCGTTGATGCCGGCGAAGATGATGGAGATCTCCGGATTTCCCGCGAATTCTTTCACCGCGTAGACGTGGGCATCGTCGTCGATGGCGATAATCAGTCTGGGCTTGAGGGCGGCGATGGCGTGCCGCGCCATCGCCCCGGCCTTGCGCTTGTACTCCTTGTCCGGATGGTTTTTGGTGTCCATGTAGTGCCACAGAACCTTGTAGCCGAGCTTCGAGTCGAGCACCCGCTTCAGGCCGATATCGATGTCACGCGCCCAGGAGTAGTCGCTCGCGTAACTATGCAGAATCAGTATGCGCGGCTGGCTCAGCTTGTACCAAGTCACCGCGGATAGCGTCAGGACCAGAAACACCCAGATGAGCAGGTTTTTGATTTTTCCGCTCATAGCAGTCCCAGCCAGATCCAGAACGGTACGCTGGCGTAAATGCCGCAAAGGCGCACTAGATTCATGAACAGGTTGAACTTCAAAAACGCCGACTCGTCATAGACGCCCTTGCCGCGCAGGAGTCCGCTGAATTGCTGGTAATGCGGGCACTGGTAGGGAAGCATCCACATATCGCCAAGCAACAGCAGAATGAAGCCAATCACCCAGGGATGAACGCCGGCGTGGGCGGCGAGCGGCATAAAGATGGTGGCGCACAGCGCGATGGTCGCGGTATTGGGGATGACAAAGCGCAGCGCCGCCACTACGCCAAACAGAATGGCGACAAAAACGTTGAAATCGGTGCGCATCACTTCGCCCAATCCAGAGAGGTGGGCGCTGATCCACTTGTCCAGACCGAAATAGCCGAACACATTGAGAATGCCGACCAGGCTGCCAAGGTATAAAAGCGATGGCCAGTCGGTTTTTTCGCGGAACTCGTTTTTGCGCAGCGTGCCGAATAGCAAAAGCGCATAAAGAATCGCCATGCCCAGCCACGAGGGTGGAACACTGTGGATGGAAGTGGTGACTACGCCGAGGGCGAAGATCAGCACGCCGGCGATTGCCGCCCATTCCCGCTGTTTGATCGGCCCGAGTAGCGACAGTTGCACGCCGACCTGCTCTTTGGACAACTTGCTCGCTTCGGTGCTGGGGAACGCGAACGAGACGGCGATGAAATAGACAAGCAGCATCGCCGCCGCCGCCGCCGCCGAGGCAAACACCCAATAAACCCACTGAAAGTGTTCCTGCTGTTGCGGATGGAGCAGCCCGAATATCACTAAATTGACCGAACGGCTGGTCATGAAGCAGGCCGAGAGCAGGGTCGCGCCGGTAAAGGCGGCAACCGCGAGTCGGGTCGCTGCTATGCCGGAGAATCCGAACTTGACCGTCTCCAACATGTCGACGAGAAACGGCGCCACCAGAACCGCGCGCGCATTGATCGAAGGCACAATAGGCGTGAGCAGTAAGCCGGTGAGCAGCAGGCCCAGGTTGTGACCACCAGGGGTGTTAGGCAGGTAGCGCAGCAGCCACAGGAGGAAGCGAAAACTCAGGCCCGACAGCACCACCACGGTGCCCAGGCCTAGGATGCTCATGGCCATGAAAAAACCGTCCGAAGCGAATCCGCCCAGCACCAGCTTGGGGGGCGCGAGGCCGAGCGCAAGCGTGACCAGCAGAGCGAACAGTCCTGGTATGTATTCGTCCACCAGTTCGAATACCCACATCATTACGGTCGCCGAAAAAATCGCGAGGAAAACCGCGGTTTCTCGGTCCAGCCCGAAATCCCGGCCAAAAACCAGCACCAAAAGCGGGGTGAGAATGGTTGCCATCCAGCCGAAAGCATGAATGGCGTTTTTGCCGCTATCCTTGGCGCGCGGCTTCGCATCTCGATCATGAACGGGCTCGCCACCGATATTGGCGAGCAGCGAAAAATAGAACTGCGCCTGGTGCCCGGGGTTGAATTGATTGAGTCCCTCCAGGCTTGCCCTGGGGATGGCGAAGACCACCGTTTCGGTAATTGCTATCGCATCGGACAGGTAATGTGGGACATCGGTGGCCGCCTCTTCGCCAAAACGATTCGAATCGATGCGCACCCGCTTGCCGGTCGGGGTGGCGAGCTCCACAGTGCCCAGATGCACCAGGTATAGAAACTTCGCGTCGGCGTTGGCGGAATAAATAATTTCGCCCGCCTCGAACGTCAATTCCTTCACATTGCGCAGCATTCGCGCAAGGCTCTCGTTGAGGCTGCGTGAAATGATGGAGTCTTCGAGCAGACTGTTCGCGGCGCGTGAGCTTGGGGACATGGGCTGGGTCATGAAGCGCGTTCGGGAGGAGTTTAACTCCCGGCAATGACGGGAAGCACGCGCTTGGGTTCGATGCGCATTCTACCGTGCGCGATCGTGGGGGAATCCATGCGGCCCAGTGAATACGATTTAGCGTTGTTCAAGCGCGCAATTCATGTGGCAAAAGCTTGGTTCGAGAATGAGTCTGGTGAATGAAGCGCCTCATGGCGGGCCGTTTATAATTTCTTGTCATCTGGCAGCGCGTCCTTCAACTGATCCATCCATGATTTGCGCTTTGTACCAGACTGCGGCGCCTGCTCGGTCCGGGGGGCGGCCATATCGGTGGTGGGCGGTTTCCCAGCAGTGGAATCAAAAGTTGGCTGCCCCGTAGGTGCTCCACTAACCGAGGTCGCCGAGGGTGGTTGACCTGTCGGCGCGTCGGCATTGGGAGTTGTTGCAGTTGGTCGATCCATCGATGCTCCGGTATTTGGCGTCGTTGGAGTTGGCCGATCCGTCGGTGCGCCAGCACCAGTCGTTGCTGACGTTTGTTGAGCCGCAGCTGCGCCGCCACCAGCCGTTGCTGACGTTGGCTGAGCCGTAGCTGCGCCGCCACCAGTCGTCGCTGATGTTGCTTGATCGGTGGGTGCTCCACCACCAATTGTTGCTGAGGTTGGCTGAGGCGTAGCTGCTCCGCTACCGAGCGTTGCTGTCGTTGGCTGAGCTGCAGCTGCACCGCCACCAGTCGTCGCTGATATTGCTTGATCGGTGGGTGCGCCGCTACCAGCCGTTGATGACGTTGGCTGAGCCCCAGCTGCTGCGCCACCAGCCGTCGCGGATGTTGGTTGAGCCCCAGCTGCGCCGCCACCAGCCGTTGCTGACGTTGGTTGAGCCGCAGCTGATCCGCTACCAGGCGTCGCTGATGTTGGTTGAGCTGCAGCTGCTGCGCCACCCCGCGTCGCTGATGTTGCTTGATCGGTGGGTGCGCCGCCACCAGCCGTTGCTGACGTTGGTTGAGCCGCAGCTGCTGCGCCACCCCGCGTCGCTGATGTTGCTTGCTCGGTGGGTGCGCCGCCACCAGCCGTTGCTGCCGTTGGCTGAGCCCCAGCTGCTGCGCCACCAGCCGTCGCGGATGTTGGTTGAGCCCCAGCGACACCGGCACCAGTCGTTGCTGACGTTGGTTGAGGCGCAGCTGCTCCGCTACCGGGCGATGCTGTCGTTGGCTGAGCTGCAGCTGCACCGCCACCAGTCGTCGCTGATGTTGCTTGATCGGTGGGTGGGCCGCCACCAGCCGTTGCTGACGTTGGCTGAGCTGTAGCTGCACCGCCACCAGCCGTTGCTGAGATTGGCTGAGGCGTAGCTGCTCCGCTACCGGGCGTTGCTGTCGTTGGCTGAGCTGCAGCTGCACCCCCACCAGTCGTCGCTGATGTTGGTTGAGCCGCAGCTGCTGCGCTACCCCGCGTCGCTGATGTTGCTTGATCGGTGGGTGCGTCGCCACCAGCCGTTGCTGACGTTGGTTGAGCCGCAGCTGCTGCGCCACCCCGCGTCGCTGATGTTGCTTGCTCGGTGGGTGCGCCGCCACCAGC
>CAMDFL010000032.1 GCA_945897475.1 Bordetella parapertussis | reverse complement strand
GCATTTATAAATGATATCAATGCATTACGATCAGATAATGCATTGAAGGTGGTGGCGGATTCGGACGCCGGCGTGTGTCTGATGCATATGCGGGGCGCCCCCGCCACCATGCAAATTACACCGAGCTACAACGATGTTGTTGCCGAAGTCGAGGAGTTTCTGGCGCAACGCGTGTCGGCGGCCGAAGCGGCAGGCATCTCGCGCGAGCGGATCTGTGTCGACCCGGGTTTTGGTTTTGGAAAAACCGTCGAACACAATATGTGTCTGCTTCGAGATCTCAAAAATTTCGCATCCATGGGTTTGCCAGTCCTATTTGGCGCTTCGCGAAAATCCACGCTAGGGACTTTGACTGGCCGTGCGGTGGGCGAGCGCGTGCATGCGAGCGTCGCCGCGGCACTGCTGGCCGCAGAGCGTGGCGCTGCGATTCTCCGGGTGCATGATGTAGCGCCTACTCGAGATGCCCTGGCCGTCTGGTTAGGGATGCGCGGTGAGTCAATGAAACCTATCCAACTTTGATCCGGGAACGGCAATGAGCAGAAAGTATTTTGGCACCGATGGCGTGCGGGGCAAGGTCGGAAAGTCGCCGATTACCCCGGAGTTCGCCATGCATCTGGGATTCGCCGCGGGTACCGTGCTGGTCAAGCACTCGCGCATGGCAAAGGGCGAGCATCCAGCCGTACTGATTGGTAAGGACACGCGCGTTTCCGGTTACATGTTGGAGGCGGCGCTCGAGGCGGGATTTTCAGCGGCTGGAGTCGATGTCATGCTAGTGGGGCCGCTGCCTACGCCAGGCGTGGCCTACCTGACGCGTGCCTTGCGATTGCAGATTGGCGTGGTGATTAGCGCTTCGCACAATCCCTATGACGACAATGGGGTGAAATTCTTCTCGGCACAGGGTTTGAAATTGCCTGATGAAGTGGAGTCCGAGATTGAAGCGCAACTGGATCGACCGATCCGTTGTAAGGATTCCCGCCAACTTGGCAAGGCACGGCGCATCGATGACGCAGCCGGAAGGTATGTGGAATTCTGCAAGAGCAGTTTTCCGCAGTCACTGGATCTGCGTGGTATGCGAATCGTGGTTGATTGCGCGCATGGCGCAGCCTATCAAGTGGCGCCTCATGTGTTTCATGAACTTGGCGCGGAAGTTATTCCACTTGGCGTGAGTCCTGATGGCTACAACATCAATGACAAGGTGGGCGCGACACATACTGATGCATTGAGCCGGGCGGTCAAATCCGAGGCCGCGGATATTGGCATTGCGCTCGATGGCGATGGCGATCGACTCATCATGGTTGACTCGCGAGGACGGCGCTACGACGGAGATCAGTTGCTCTACGTGATTGCGCGTGGTCGCCAGAAGCCATCCGGGGTCGCCGGCACTCTTATGACCAATCTGGCGTTGGAATTGGCGTTCCGGAAAATGGAAGTGCCATTCGCGCGCGCCAATGTGGGTGACCGTTATGTTTTGGAGCTTATGCAGCAGCGCTCTTGGACCTTGGGTGGCGAGAATTCCGGACATATTATTTGCCTGGATAAGCATACAACCGGTGATGGCATTATTTCAGCCTTGCAGGTGCTAGCTGCGCTGCGATCAAGTCGGTCCACGCTTGCGCAGATGAGCCGGGGCTTGAGCTTATTTCCGCAGGTGCTGATCAATGTTCCAGCGCCAAGGGGATTCAATTGGCGAAGTCGACCCAAGCTGGTTCAATCGGTCAAGCAGGCAGAAAACGTTCTGGGCGATAGCGGTCGGGTGCTATTGCGGGCGTCGGGTACAGAAGCCTTGTTTCGCGTCATGGTAGAAGGTGACAATGGCACCAAGGTCAAAGCATTGGCGAACCGATTGGCGCTTGCGGTGACGAGGGACTTGTGAACCGCGCGAGGCACGCAAAGTCACCGCGAATAAAAGCCGAAATGAATAGTACAAAAATTTGAAATCAAAATTCCTGATAAATCCATCGCTTTGATTGACCCGGAACCTCGCAAACCGCTAAAATGCGCGCCTTCTAACAGGTGGCTTAAGAATGCGGCGCAGGCTGGTATTAGGCAATTGGAAAATGCACGGCAGCTTGGCGGCCAACGGCGCGTTACTTGAGGCGCTTAAAACCCAACTGGCGCCATTGAGTGGGGTAGATGGATTAGAGGTCGCGATTTGCGCGCCTTTTCCCTATTTGGCACAAGTCTCTGACAGTTTGCTGGGTGGCTCGCTTGCATGGGGAGCGCAGGATATCAGCGAGTACGACAGCGGCGCCTATACCGGCGAAGTGTCTGGCGCAATGCTCGCGGAATTTCTTTGCCGCTACGTGTTGGTCGGACATTCCGAGCGCAGGGTTTTGCATGGTGAGACCGACGCGCAAGTGGCTGCCAAATTCGCCGCCGCTCAGCGTGCGGGGCTGATTCCGATCCTGTGTGTTGGCGAGACGCTCATGCAGCGCGACGCTGGTGAAACTGAGTTGATATTGCAGCGGCAGTTGCAGACGGTATTGACACTAAGTGGCGGCGAATCGTTTCGCCGCGCGGTAGTGGCTTATGAACCGGTATGGGCGATTGGCACCGGGCGCACTGCATCCGCGGTGCAAGCGCAGGCCGCGCACCGGCATTTGCGTGGCGTAGTGGGTGATCTGGATGCGTCGGTGGCGGCGGAGTTGACGATTGTTTATGGTGGTAGTGTAAAGCCGGGCAACGCTGGCGAGCTATTTGCAATGCCGGACGTAGATGGCGGATTGATAGGTGGTGCATCGCTGGTCGCGGAAGATTTTGCGGCAATTTGCGCCGCTAGCGGTGGAAGATAAGGGGTTGATATGGGCATTGGCTTGACATTGGTTTTGATTGTCCATGTGATTGCGGCATTGGCCATCATTGGATTGGTGCTGCTCCAGCATGGCAAGGGCGCCGACATGGGCGCGGCTTTTGGCGGTGGCTCCTCCGGTAGCCTGTTTGGATCTACCGGATCGGCGAACTTTCTGTCGCGCGCGACGGCGGTATTTGCAGTGGTGTTTTTTTTAACCAGTCTTGGCTTGGCGTATATGGCTACGCATCGAACCAATGAGTCCACTGGCGTCATGGATGCCGTGAAGGAAAATTCATCAATTCCGACGCCAGGTAGCGCAGTCCCGGCGGGTACTGCGCCCGCGATGGATGCGGTACCCGTCCCGCAATCCGGCGGTGCGAATCAGAAGCCTAATGAGGTCCCGAAATAGTAGAATAAGAAGTATGCCGACGTGGTGGAATTGGTAGACACGCCGTCTTGAGGGGGCGGTGGCGAAAGCTGTGAGAGTTCGAGTCTCTCCGCCGGCACCAATGATTTAAAGAGTAGAAAAATAAAGCTGTCACAGTTAAACTGCGAACGTGAAGCCGTACATCCGGAACAGCGCTAAAATAATCAATTCGAAACAGCTGTTACGACATCAGGCATATCAAGGGATTCGATAGCGACGTGCTCGAAAATTATTTCCCCATCCTGCTTTTTATTGCCGTCGCGATCGTGGTCGGCGTCGCGCCGATATGCATGGGCACCGGCATGAGCTACCTGCTGGGTACGCACCGCCCGGATGCTGCGAAACTCTCCCCGTATGAGTGTGGATTCGAGGCGTTCGAGGATGCACGCATGAAATTTGATGTTCGCTATTACCTGGTGGCAATCCTTTTCATACTTTTCGACTTGGAAATTGCTTTCCTCTTTCCATGGGCGGTTTCGCTCAAGGAGATCGGGTTGTTGGGGTTTGTTTCCATGATGGTGTTTTTGGCCATTCTGGTGGTTGGCTTCATCTACGAATGGATGAAGGGGGCGCTCGAATGGGAGTGAAACCGAAAGTGCTTTCAACCGGGAGGTGGCATGGGCGCTAATGATCAAGGCCTGATGCAACAGGGTTTTGTCACCACCAGCATTGACACCGTTGTCAATTGGACGCGCACCGGGTCACTGTGGCCGATGACCTTTGGACTTGCCTGCTGCGCGGTTGAAATGATGCACGCGGGCGCTGCTCGCTATGACCTGGACCGATTCGGAATCGTGTTTCGCGGCAGCCCCAGGCAATCCGATCTGATGATTGTCGCGGGCACCCTGTGCAACAAGATGGCGCCGGCTTTGCGCAAGGTGTATGACCAGATGGCGGAGCCGCGATGGGTGCTGTCGATGGGGTCCTGCGCCAACGGAGGCGGCTACTACCATTACTCCTATTCGGTGGTGCGCGGTTGCGACCGTATCGTACCTGTGGACGTGTATGTGCCGGGCTGTCCACCCACAGCGGAAGCGCTTCTCTATGGCTTGGTGCAATTGCAGAATAAGATCAAGCGAACCGAGACGATCGCGCGCTGAGCGCGCCTATTTATTGGTTTATCCCAAATGTCAAATCTCACCGAACGGCTTTTTGAGGCGCTAAACGCGGCGCTAGGGGTACGTGTCGTGGCGATGAAAGAGGCACTTGGCGAGGTGACCCTCGAGGTAGGAGCATCGGATTATTCGCAGGCTGCGCTGATCCTGCGCGACAACACGACGCTGGGCTTCGAACAGCTCAGCGATTTGTGCGGTGTCGATTACTCGATTTACCGCGACGGCGAATGGGCGGGCGCACGCTTCGCGGTGGTATCGCACCTTCTCTCGATCAAGCACAACTGGCGTCTCAGGCTGCGAGTCTTTGCCGATGACGAAGGATTCCCCATAGTTGATTCCTTGACTGCCGTATGGCCGAATGCGAATTGGTACGAGCGAGAAGCCTTTGATTTATTCGGCATTGTGTTCACCGGGCACGACGATTTGCGGCGCCTCCTGACCGACTATGGGTTCGTCGGTCATCCCTTTCGCAAAGATTTCCCGCTTTCAGGCAATGTCGAAATGCGGTATGACCCTGAGCAGAAGCGCGTGATCTATCAGCCAGTCACTATCGAACCACGTGAAATCACGCCGCGCATCATTCGCGAGGAAAACTACGGCGCTCTGGGGGCGAAGAAATAATGGCTGAGATTCGCAATTACACGCTGAATTTCGGTCCGCAACATCCTGCCGCCCACGGCGTATTGCGCCTGGTGCTGGAGCTTGACGGCGAGGTGGTGCAGCGCGCCGATCCGCATATCGGTTTGTTGCATCGCGGCACAGAGAAGCTGGCCGAACATAAAACCTTCATTCAGTCGCTTCCTTACATGGACCGTCTGGATTACGTCTCGATGATGGTCAACGAGCATGCCTACTGCCTGGCACTCGAAAAGCTGCTTGGCGTGGATGTGCCGTTGCGCGCCCAGTACATACGCGTGATGTTCGATGAGATCACCCGGATACTTAACCACCTGCTATGGCTTGGCGCACATGCGCTGGATTGCGGCGCCATGACGGTTTTCTTGTACGCGTTTCGCGAACGCGAAGACCTGATGGATTGTTACGAGGCGGTGTCGGGAGCTCGCATGCATGCCGCCTACTATCGGCCAGGCGGGGTGTATCGGGATCTACCCGACTCCATGCCGCAATACAAGGCGTCGCAGTTTCGCAATGAATCGACATTGCGCAAGTTGAATGAATCTCGCCAGGGATCTTTGCTCGATTTCATCGCCGATTTTACCGACCGATTTCCGAAGTACATCGATGAATATGAAGAGTTGCTCACCGACAACCGTATCTGGAAGCAACGCACCGTAGGCATCGGCGTGGTGACTCCGGAACGGGCGCTTGCGCTGGGTTTCTCCGGACCGATGCTGCGGGGTTCCGGCATTGAATGGGATTTGCGCAGAAAACAGCCTTACGAAGTCTATGATCGTCTTGAGTTTGATATTCCCGTTGGCGTCAATGGCGATTGCTACGACCGGTACCTTTGCCGTATCCACGAAATGCGCCAATCCAATGGCATTGTGCGTCAATGTGTGGCTTGGTTGCGTGCCAATTCCGGGCCGGTAATCACCGACAATCACAAGATCGCGCCGCCATCGCGGGTGCAAATGAAAACCAGCATGGAAGACTTGATCCATCACTTTAAGCTGTTCACTGAGGGCTTTCATGTCCCCGAGGGCGAGGCCTACGCGGCGGTTGAGCATCCCAAGGGGGAGTTCGGCATCTATCTCATTTCCGATGGGGCTAACAAACCTTACCGCTTGAAGATACGCGCTCCTGGTTTCGCGCATCTGGCGGGCTTGAATGAGATGTCGCGCGGTCACATGCTCGCCGACGTGGTCGCTATCATCGGTACCCAGGACATTGTCTTTGGCGAGATCGACCGGTAATAAATGCATAAGCCACCTAATAAAAGCGCATAAGCCACCTAATAAGCGCATAAGCCACCTAATGATCGCTTAGATACTAAGAATGATCGCTGAGATACTAAAAATGATTGCTTAGATACTAAAAATAATTGCTTAAATATTAAAAATGCTCAGTTCACAATCCCTGAAGACAATCGACCAGGCGGTCGCGAAATATCCGCCGGACCAGAAGCAGTCTGCGGTAATGGCCGCGCTTGCCGTTGCCCAGGACGAAAAGGGATGGTTGTCGCCCGAGGTAATGGATTTTGTCGCCGAATATCTTGACATGCCCGCGGTTGCCGTCTACGAGGTGGCCACGTTTTACTCGATGTATAACATGTCGCCCTGCGGGAAATATAAACTCACCATTTGCACCAACCTTCCCTGCGCATTGTCCGGCGCGGTGGACGCGGCGCGGCATCTGAAGGAAAAACTGGGAGTGGATTTCAATGAAACTACTGCTGATGGCCGCTTCACGCTGAAGGAAGGGGAGTGCTTTGGCGCTTGCGGAGATGCGCCGGTGGTCCTTGTAAATAACAAGCGCATGGAAAGCTTCATGACGCTACAGTCCTTGGATAAGCTCTTGGCCGAACTCAAATGAATTCCGCACATCCGCCTTTTGATCCCTCCATTTTCGGTCCAGACGCCTTGATCATGGCGGGGTTGACGGGTCTTAATTGGGGTCTTGCCGATTATGAAGCGCGTGGCGGATACCGAGCCTTGCGCAAAATTATCGATGAGAAAATGCCGCCTGAGGCGATCATCGCCGAATTAAAGAAATCGGGATTGCGTGGACGAGGCGGCGCCGGTTTTCCTACGGGGCTCAAATGGAGCTTCATGCCGCGTCAGTTTTCCGGCCAGAAATACCTGGTGTGCAATTCCGATGAAGGCGAACCCGGCACTTTTAAGGATCGGGATCTGATGCGCTACAACCCCCACATCCTCATTGAAGGCATGGCGATCGCGGGCTACGCGACTGGCACTACCGTCGGTTACAACTACATTCACGGCGAGATCTGGGTAACCTATGAGCGATTTGAGGAAGCTCTGGCACAGGCGCGTGCCGCGGGTTACCTGGGCAAAGGCATTATGGGCAGCGAATTTTCATTCGAACTCCATGCCCATCATGGCTATGGCGCTTATATTTGTGGAGAAGAAACCGCATTGCTTGAGTCCCTTGAAGGAAAAAAAGGGCAGCCGCGTTTCAAACCACCGTTTCCGGCCAGCTACGGCCTTTACGGCAAGCCAACCACCATCAATAACACCGAGACTTTCGCCGCTGTGCCATGGATTATCGTCAATGGCGGTGAGGCGTACCTGAATCTGGGGAAACCCAATAATGGCGGGACGAAAATATTTTCCATTGCGGGCCATGTGAGCAGTCCGGGTAATTTCGAGATTCGCCTGGGTACGCCGTTCGTGAAACTCTTAGAGATGGCTGGCGGCATGCGTGGCGGCAACAAGCTGAAGGCGGTGATTCCTGGCGGATCATCGGCGCCGGTATTGCCGGCTGACATCATGATGAACATGGACATGGACTATGACTCGATCGCCAAGGCAGGCTCGATGTTGGGCTCCGGCGCGGTCATCGTCATGGACGAGAATACCTGCATGGTGCGCGCTCTGGAACGGCTAGCTTATTTTTATCACGAGGAATCGTGCGGGCAGTGCACGCCTTGTCGTGAGGGCACCGGGTGGTTGTATCGCATGGTGCATAGGATCGAAAACGGTCGAGGCCGTATCGAAGATCTGGATGCGCTGATCAATGTTTCCGACAATATCGCCGGACGCACCATCTGCGCCTTGGGCGATGCGGCGGCCATGCCGATCAAGAGTTTTATCAAGCATTTTCGGGCCGAATTCGTACACCACATCGAGCATAAGTGTTGCATGGTGGGCAGTGGTGCAAAACAAGAGGTGGTGGCATGAGCGCACTGCTTAAACTTGAAATAGATGGACGCGAAGTCGAGGTACGACACGGCGCCTCGGTGATGGATGCTGCCACTCAGTTGGGCATTTACGTTCCGCACTTCTGCTACCACAAGAAATTGTCAATCGCGGCGAACTGCCGGATGTGTCTTGTTCAGGTGGAAAAGGCGCCCAAGCCGCTGCCCGCTTGCGCCACCCCAGTCACCGAGGGCATGAAGGTCTGGACGAACTCCGATCAGGCCAAGCAAGCTCAAAACGGCGTAATGGAATTGCTTTTAATCAATCATCCTCTGGATTGCCCCATTTGCGATCAGGGTGGTGAATGTCAGTTACAGGACCTCGCGGTGGGTTATGGGGCGAGCGGATCGCGGTACGCCGAACCCAAGCGCGTGGTGATGCATAAGAGCATGGGTCCGCTGATCAGCGCCCAGGAGATGACGCGTTGCATACATTGCACACGCTGCGTGCGCTTCGGTCAGGAAATCGGCGGCGTCATGGAGTTGGGCATGATAGGCCGCGGCGAACATTCTGAAATTGTCTCCTTCGTGGGCAAGTCGGTGGACTCCGAGTTATCCGGCAACATGATCGATGTATGTCCGGTGGGCGCGCTTACCTCCAAGCCATTCAGATATTCCGCGAGGACCTGGGAACTGACTCGCAAAAAAAGTGTGGCGCCGCATGATTCATTGGGTTCCAATCTGGTCGTGCAAGTCAAGGGTACAACCGTAATGCGAGTGGTGCCCTTTGAGAACGAAGAGTTGAATGAGTGCTGGATATCGGACCGCGATCGGTTTTCCTATGAGGGCCTGAATTCGCCTGATCGATTGACGCGTCCGATGATTCGTCAAGGCGGTGAAATGCGCGAAGTCGATTGGCAGACCGCGCTCGCACACGCGGCCAAGCTCTTGTCGGCGGGCAAAGATCAGCACGGGCCGGCATCAATCGGATTGCTTGCCAGCCCGCAGTCAACCCTCGAGGAGCTGTTTCTGGCCCAGCGACTTATTCGTGGCCTTGGCAGCGAGAACATCGATTGTCGTCCCCGGCAAACCGATTTTTCCGCCGATGGTATGCGCGCTGGAGTTCCGTGGCTGGGTATGAAGATTTCCGAACTAGGCGCTCTTGATCGCGTTCTTGTGATTGGTTCTTTCCTACGAAAAGACCATCCGCTGCTCGCAAATCGTTTTCGCCAGGCCGCGAATCGAATACAACAGGTCAACCTGGTGCATGTGGCGGACGATGATCTTTTGATCAAGGTGAAAAATAAATTAATCGTCAGCCCATCCGGCCTTACCGCTGCGCTTGGAGGTATCGTCGCGGCACTGGCAGATATCAAGAATCATGCGCGTCCAGAGGGACTCGCCGATATATCGATCGATGACAAAGCCCGAGCGATCGCGGCCAGTCTGGCCTCCGGGCGTGCTTCTGGCATTTTCCTGGGTGGCACGGCCGAGCAGCACCCACAGGCCGCCAGCTTGCACGTACTTGCTCAGGAGATGGCGCGCTTATGCGATGCAAGGCTTGGATTTCTCGGCACGGCGGCCAATAGCGTTGGCGGATATCTCGCGAATTGCATTCCCGGTGATAAGGGTGGCCTCAATGCCCGATCGATGCTCGAGGCGCCGCGCAAAGTCTACGTGCTTCTCAATCTGGAACCGGAGCTGGACGCACACGACCCCAGAACCGCCATGCATGCAATGAAGGCAGCTGATTCGGTGATTGTCATGAGTGCGTTTCGAACTCGTGCCGTTGAATACGCCGAGGTTTTGCTGCCTATCGCGCCATTTACCGAGACCTCGGGCAGCTACGTTAATATTGAAGGCCGCATGCAAAGCTTCAATGCGGCGGTCAAGCCCTTGGGCGATTCGCGGCCGGCTTGGAAGGTTTTACGGGTGCTGGGCGATCTGCTCGGTGTTCCTGGTTTCGAATTCGACACGAGTGAAGCGGTGCGCGATAGCGTATGCCGCTCGGATGACATCGCTTCGCGTCTTGACAATGACATTGGCGCCATTGATTTTGCCGCTATTGATCTCACCGCCGTTGATCTGCCATCTACCCAGAGTGAATATTCCCTGGAACGCATCGCGGATGTGCCGATTTATTTTTCCGATGGCATTGTACGGCGGGCTGAGTCTCTGCAATTGACTAAGGACGCGCGGGAACCACGTGCCATCCTTAATTCGGCGACCGCGGAAAAATTGGGTTTGACCGCAGGAGTCAAAGTCAAGCTTAGCCAAGGAAAAGGGGAGGCGGTGGTGTTCCTGGAGCTTGATGAACGGGTGCCTGCCAATTGTGTGCGCCTGGCGGCGGCACACGCTGTGACTTCGGGCCTGGGTCCGATGTTTGGCAAGCTCAGCCTGGAGCGAGCCGTTTGATGGATGCAATCGCCTCCTTGCCGAATTGGGCGAGTCAGTTGTCCGAGAGTATTTTTGGACCTGAGTTCGGGGCGCCTATTTACACGGTGATCAAGACACTGGTGCTGATCGGCTGCATCGTAGCCCCCTTGATGCTCTCGATCGCTTACCTCACTTTATGGGAACGAAAGCTCATCGGCTGGATGCAGATTCGCCTCGGCCCCAATCGTGTAGGTCCGCTGGGCCTGTTGCAGCCAATTGCCGATGGTATAAAGCTTTTCCTGAAGGAAATCATCGTCCCTAGCGGGTCAAACAAGGCATTGTTCATTCTAGCGCCCATCATGGCCTTGGCACCTGCACTGTCGGCATGGGCAGTAATTCCGTTTGCCCCTGAGGTAGTGCTTGCGGACATCAACGCAGGCTTGCTGTATCTGGCGGCGATGACCTCCCTGGGTGTCTACGGCGTAATCATTGCCGGATGGGCATCCAATTCGAAATACGCGTTTCTTGGCGCGATGCGCTCAGCAGCGCAAATCGTCGCCTACGAGATCGCCATGGGTTTTGCACTGGTAGTCGTATTGATGGTATCTGGCAGCCTGAATCTTTCCGCGATTGTAGGTGGGCAGGGACAAGGCATTTTTGCCGACATGGGACTCACCTTTCTTTCTTGGAACTGGTTGCCATTGTTTCCCATCCTGGTGGTCTATTTTATTTCAGGCGTCGCCGAAACCAATCGGGCGCCGTTTGACGTGGTCGAGGGTGAATCCGAGATTGTCGCCGGACACATGGTCGAATACTCGGGAATGATGTTCGCGCTGTTCTTCCTCGCCGAGTACGCCAGCATGTGGCTGATCGCCACGCTAACCGTCATAATGTTCTTCGGCGGATGGCAGGCGCCGGTGAATTGGGCAGTGCTCGCCTGGGTGCCTTCTATTTTCTGGTTGTTGGGTAAGGCGGTGTTGGTGGTGTCCATGTTCTTGTGGTTCCGTGCCACCTTCCCGCGATATCGCTACGACCAGATCATGCGCTTGGGTTGGAAGGTATTTATTCCGATCACCTTGGTGTGGATAGTGGTTATCGGCGTCTGGATGCAAACAACCTTGAGCATTTGGGCCTAGGAGCAGGAGCATGATTGAACAAACCCGACTGGAACGACTGCGCGACTTTTGCAAAAGCTTCCTGCTCTTGGAGTTGCTCAGAGGGATGCTGCTGACTGGGCGGCATTTGTTTCGCCGCAGCATCACGGTGCAGTTTCCCGAGGAGAAAACCCCCATCAGCCCGCGGTTTCGCGGTCTGCATGCCTTGCGCCGCTATCCCAACGGGGAAGAGCGTTGCATCGGCTGCAAACTATGCGAAGCGGTTTGCCCCGCGCTGGCAATCACCATTGAAACCGCTGAGCGCGACGACGGGACGCGTCGCACGACGCGCTACGACATCGACCTGACGAAATGTATCTTTTGCGGTTTTTGCGAGGAATCCTGCCCGGTAGACTCCATCGTGGAGACCGGAATGTTCGAGTACCACGGTGAGCGTCGCGGCGATTTGTACTACACCAAAGAGATGTTGCTGGCGGTTGGAGACCGATACGAACAGAACATTGCCGAGGATCGTGCACGCGATTCGGCGTATCGCTAGCGACAGAGATAAAAACAAATTATGGAAGCTTTTATTTTCTATTTTTTCTCGACCATCCTGCTACTTGCAGCAGTATGCGTTGTTACGATGCGCAATCCCGTTCATTCGGCTATGTTTCTGGTGCTCGCGTTTTTTACTGCGTCAGGGATCTGGATGCTGTTGCGCGCGGAGTTCCTGGCAATTGCGCTGGTTTTGGTCTATGTCGGCGCGGTGATGGTGCTATTTCTGTTTGTGGTCATGATGCTTGACATCAACCTTGATCGCATACGCCAGGGATTTTGGAGTTATCTGCCGCTAGGGGCCACAATCGGCATACTTATCGCCATTGAAATGGCGCTGGCGATTGCCGGCCCGCGA
The DNA here is from genome assembly GCA_945897475.1 of Bordetella parapertussis. Classification (GTDB taxonomy): domain Bacteria; phylum Pseudomonadota; class Gammaproteobacteria; order Burkholderiales; family SG8-39; genus 2-02-FULL-62-17. Next base: position 21,857 of record CAMDFL010000032.1, on the reverse strand, counting down.
TCACTTATCGGTTCAATCCCGGCTCCCGCGGACCCCGGCCCGAATTACAGTAATACCCATGAACTGGGCCTGGTGCTCTACACCGAGTACCTGTATCCCTTCGAACTGGCGGCGGTAGTATTACTGGTGGCGATGATTGCGGCGATAGCGCTGACGCTGCGAAAGCGCAAGGACACCAAGTATCAACGACCATCGGACCAGGTCAGGGCGAGCAGCCGTGATCGTGTCAGGCTAGTTTCAATGCCGGTGGAGAAAAAAGAAAATTGAAGCCGACCTGCTGATTTGACCGCGTTTTTTTCGGCGCGGAGCGGGTAGGGCTTCAATATCAAGGGGAATAGGGGAGTATGTCGCTTTCGTTGTCACATTTTCTAGTGCTTGGCGCGATTCTGTTTTCAATCAGCGTCGTCGGCATTTTTCTCAATCGCAAAAACGTCATTATTTTGCTGATGGCGATCGAACTGATGCTGCTCGCGGTCAACATCAACTTCATTGCATTCTCGTACTATCTCAATGATATTGCCGGACAGGTGTTTGTGTTTTTCATACTGACTGTGGCGGCCGCCGAGTCCGCAATCGGCCTGGCAATACTGGTGGTCTTGTTCCGTAGTCTGGCAAGCATTGACGTCGAAGACATGGATGGACTCAAAGGATGATTATTCGATCAGCCGATACCAGCACCTGTAATTGGCCGCGATTGCTTGAGCTGTTGATGGGTGGCGTGGCATGAAGTCCGTCTACCTCATAGTGCCGTTCGCGCCACTGATAGGCGCTCTCATTGCCGGATTGTTGGGTCGTGTCATCGGCAGATCCGGTGCGCACTGGGTGACCATACTGTCAGTGGTGGTCTCCTTTTGCGGGTCGGTATTGGTGTTGATGGACGTTCTGGAGGGAAACACCTTTAATGGTCCGGTCTATACCTGGCTCGTCTCTGGTGATTCGACCTTCCACATTGGATTTTTGATCGACCGTCTCTCGGCCATGATGATGGTGGTGGTGACGTTCGTGTCCTTGATGGTGCATATCTACACCATAGGCTACATGGCCGGAGACCCCGGCTATCAACGCTTCTTTTCCTATATATCGCTGTTTACTTTTTCGATGTTGATGCTGGTGATGTCCAACAACTTCGTCCAGTTGTTCTTCGGTTGGGAAGCAGTGGGCCTTGTTTCCTATTTGTTGATTGGTTTCTGGTACACCCTGCCCACTGCAATTTTCGCCAATATGAAGGCCTTTCTTGTCAACCGGGTGGGTGATTTTGGATTTCTCCTGGGGATCGCGTTGATCCTCGCGAATACCGGCACGCTCGACTACGCGCAGGTATTCGCCCGGGCGCCGGAGCTTGCCGCCACAACCGTGGAGATCTTCCCGGATACCGGATGGATGCTGATCTCGGTAATCTGCATCTGTCTGTTCATTGGCGCCATGGGCAAGTCGGCGCAGTTTCCGCTGCATGTGTGGCTGCCTGATTCGATGGAAGGCCCAACGCCTATTTCCGCCTTGATCCACGCCGCGACCATGGTGACCGCGGGCATCTTCATGGTGTCACGCATGTCACCGCTATTCGAGCTATCGCAGACGGCCTTGTCAGTGGTGCTGGTCATTGGCGCTATCACCGCGTTCTTCATGGCGCTTGTCGCGGTGGTGCAATACGACATCAAGCGAGTGGTGGCCTATTCAACCCTTTCGCAATTGGGATATATGACCATGGCTTTGGGCGCGTCGGCTTATTCCGCGGCCATGTTTCACCTGATGACCCATGCGTTCTTCAAGGCTGTGTTGTTTCTTGGCGCCGGGTCGGTGATCATTGCTTTGCATCATGAGCAGGACATGCGCAAGATGGGCGGATTGAGAAAGTACCTGCCCATTACCTATGCCGTTATGCTGATTGGCGCTTGCGCCAATGCTGGATTGCCGCCGTTCGCAGGGTTTTTCTCGAAGGACACCATTATCGAGGCACTGCATGCATCAACAACTCCGGGGGCTGGAATCGCGTATCTTGCGGCGCTTTTCGGTGTGTTCGTGGGCGCCTTGTATTCTTTCCGGCTGGTGTTCTACGCTTTCCACGGCAAGGAGCGGTTTGGTCAGGGTGAACACGCTCATGCCGGGCATGTTGGCGCTGCCGCAGCTTCTCATGGACATGATGCGCACGACGATCATGGACATTCTGATCATGGACATCGCCCGCAAGAATCCCCCGCGGTGGTGACGGTGCCGCTGATTTTGCTAGCCATCCCTTCCTTAGGCGCGGGTTGGTTGATTGGTAGCATTGTGTATGGTGACTTTTTCGGGTCCGCGATCGTGGTCTCCGATGGGCATCCCTGGATCCAGGAAATGGGGCGGAATTTCCATGGCGTTTCGGCGATGATGGTGCACGCGGTCACAACTTTGCCCTTTTGGTTTGCAATCGCCGGAGTAGCTACGGCTTGGTACCTCTACATTCTCCGGCCGGAGACTCCTGGTCGAATCAGGGAGCGTTTGTCGCCTCTGGTATCGGTGCTGGAGCACAAATACGGATTCGATGAATTTAACCAGCGCGTATTCGCCGGAGGAGCGCGCAAGATTGGGGGCGTTTTCTCCTCGATTGGTGACCGGATCTTGATCGATGGCCTGATGGTCAATGGATCGGCGCGCATTGTTGGATGGGTATCCGGCCTGGTGCGCGAGCTTCAAACCGGTTATGTCTACCACTATGCATTCAGCATGATCTTTGCCGTCTTCCTCGGCATGGGTTGGTGGCTCTACCTGAGAAACATCTGAGGGTTTCAAATCGCATGAATTTCAAAGTATTCGCATAAGCATGTCTATTGCCAGTTATTGGTTATCTCTCGCTGTCTGGGTGCCGATCGCCGGCGGTGTGCTTGTTCTCGCCACTGGGCGGGATGCACATGCCGGCATCGCGCGCGTGCTCGCTCTGGTCACTGCCGTATTCGGCTTTTTGGTGACCATCCCGCTGGTTGCAGGATTCAATACCGCCACCAGTGAGATGCAATTCGTAGAGCGTTACGCGTGGATAGAGCGATTCAATATCAATTATCACCTCGGCATCGATGGCATTTCGGTGCTGTTTATCCTTCTCAACAGCTTTATTACGGTCCTTGTGGTCATCGCCGGCTGGAAGGTCATCGAAAAGCGCGTCGCGCAATACATGGCGGCGTTTTTGTTCATGTCGGGGCTGATGAACGGCACTTTCGCGGCGCTCGATGCGATGCTGTTCTACGTGTTCTTCGAGGCGACCCTGATTCCGATGTATATCGTCATCGGGGTATGGGGTGGACCGAATCGCGTCTATGCGGCGGTCAAATTTTTCCTCTATACGCTGCTGGGTTCACTACTGATGCTAGTGGGGTTTTTGTATCTGTACTTCACGGCGGGCGGCAGCTTTTCCGTGCTCGATTTCCATTCGCTGCCACTGCCGATGAGCGCGCAGATCCCGCTGTTTTTCGCGTTTCTGTTGGCATTCGCCGTCAAGGTTCCAATGTGGCCTGTGCATACCTGGTTACCCGATGCACACGTCGAGGCGCCTACAGGTGGGTCCGCAGTGCTTGCCGCGATCATGCTCAAGCTTGGCGCGTATGGCTTTATTCGGTTTTCGCTGCCCATTGTTCCGGATGCGAGCCAAACTTTGGCCCCAATGATGATCGCCTTGTCCCTGGTCGCGGTGGTCTATATCGGTTTAGTGGCGCTAGTGCAAACCGACATGAAAAAGCTCATTGCTTATTCGTCGATATCGCACATGGGATTTGTCACACTGGGTTTCTTTATCTTCAATGCGCTGGGAATCGAAGGTGCGCTGGTACAAATGATCTCCCACGGCTTTATTTCGGCCGCGATGTTTCTATGCGTTGGTGTGATGTACGACCGCATGCACTCGCGTCAAATTGCTGATTACGGCGGGGTAGTAAATACCATGCCGAAGTTCTCGGCGTTCATGGTGTTGTTCGCCATGGCCAATTGCGGACTGCCTGCCACCAGTGGATTTGTGGGCGAATTCATGGTCATTATGGGCGCGATGCAGGCGAATTTCTGGCTTGCCTTCGCCGCCGCATCGACATTGATCTTCGGCGCGGCGTACACCCTTTGGATGATCAAGCGTGTCATTTTCGGCGCTGTCGCCAACGCAAATGTGGCGGCGTTAAAAGATCTGGATGGCCGAGAATTTCTAGTGTTGACCCTGCTCGCAATTCCAGTGCTATGGATGGGAATACACCCCGCGCCATTCACCGAAATCATGCATTCTTCGGTCAATGAACTCCTCAAACACCTTTCGGTGAGCAAGCTGTGATATCGAGCCTCCCCATCATGTTGCCGGCCTATGCGGAGATCTTTCTGCTGTGCGCGGCCTGCGCTATCCTTTTGCTCGACCTTTATATCGATAAATGGCGTGGCGACCTGGCCTACGTGCTATCGATCGCGGCCTTGCTTGGTGCTGCTTTTTGCACGGTCATGGTGAGTTCGGCGACAGATGGGCAGGTGGCCTATACCTTCAATGGCATGTTTGTTTCGGATTTGATGGCAAGCGTGTTGAAGATCGGAACCTATTTAAGCGTCGCAGTGTGCTTCGTGTATTCACGCGGCTACTTATTGGAGCGTGGCTTGTACCGCGGCGAATACTTTGCCCTGACCCTGTTCGCGACGCTGGGAATGATGGTTATGATTTCCGCCAATCATTTCCTGACTTTATATCTTGGCCTTGAACTGCTGTCCTTGTGCCTGTATTCGCTGGTTGCGCTCAATCGAGATTCGGCACTGTCCACCGAGGCGGCAATGAAGTACTTTGTTTTGGGTGCGCTGGCCTCGGGCATGCTCCTCTATGGCATGTCCATGATTTACGGCGCGACTGGCACTCTGGAAATCCCGGCAATTGCGCGGACCCTGCAGGCGGGCATTGCCAATAAAACCCTGCTGACACTCGGCCTGGTATTTATTGTCGCCGGCGTGGCCTTCAAGATGGGCCTGGCGCCATTTCACATGTGGATCCCGGATGTCTACCACGGTGCGCCCACCGCCATGACTGTGCTGATCGGTACCGCTCCAAAGCTCGCGGCTTTCGCTATGGCCATGCGTCTGCTGGCAGGCGCTTTGCTATCCCTTGCCGTGGATTGGCAGCAGATGCTGGTAATTCTGGCGGTATTGTCCATGGCGGTTGGAAATCTAGCGGCTATTGCGCAGACCAATATCAAGCGCATGCTCGCCTACTCAACAATATCCCACATGGGTTTCGCCTTGCTGGGCCTGTTATCGGGCGTGGTCGACGGCAATGTTTTTTCAAGCTCGGATGCATATAGCGCGGCAATGTTTTATGCGCTGACCTATGTTCTTGCTTCGCTTGCAGCCTTTGGCATTGTGTTACTGATGTCGCGATCCGGATTCGAAGCCGAGGAGTTGGATGACTACAAAGGATTGAGCCAACGCAGTCCATGGTTCGCGTTTGTGATGTTGCTTGTCATGTTCTCCCTCGCTGGCGTTCCGCCGATGGTCGGTTTCTACGGCAAATTTTCGGTGCTCTCCGCTGTTGTGCAATCGGATCAAATCTGGCTCGCCGTGGTTGCCGTGATGTTTTCCCTGATTGGGGCTTTTTACTATCTGCGGATTGTGAAGCTGATGTATTTCGACGGCCCGGTGAACAATATTGCATTGGTGTCGCGCCTGGATATGAGTGTGCTTCTTTCCATCAACGGCCTCGCAGTGCTTATTCTTGGCCTGTTTCCCGGACCGTTGATGCAGCTTTGCCTGGTTGCCATCAGAGGCCTTGGCCCGATTTAATCGCAATCACGCGCCATCGCGCGGCCCCGTTGCAATTGATTTTATTTTCCGCGGTATCGAATGCGGTAAATTGCACCGGCGTGATCATCTGATACCAAAAGGGAACCATCGGGCATCACCTCGATATCCACCGGGCGCCCCGAAACAAAATCGCCATCGAGCCAGCCTTCCGCGAACACTTCCTGTCTCACGACCGTCGATCCGGATAAGACGACGCGCTTGATTCGATAGCCGATTCGCTTCGATCGGTTCCATGACCCGTGTTCAGCAATAAAAATATTGTTGTGATACTCGGCGGGAAACTGCGTGCCGGTATAAAAACGCATTCCCAGGGCGGCGACATGAGGTCCGAGTTTGAGCGCGGGGGGGGTAAATTCGCCGCAAGCGTGCTTCGATCCGAACTCAGGATCACGAAGGTCGCCCTGATGGCAATGCGGATAACCGAAATGCGCCCCTGCCTTGGTGAGCCGATTCAATTCATCCGAAGGTAAGTCGTCGCCCAGCCAATCCCGTCCATTGTCGGTAAACCAGAGTTCGCCGGTTTGCGGATGCCAGTCAAATCCGACGGAGTTTCGCACGCCGCGTGCAACGACTTCATGCCCCGTTCCGTTGGAATGAATTCGCGAAATCAGGGCGTATCGATCCGCGTCTGGCGCGCAAATATTGCAGGGCGCGCCCACCGGAACGTAGAGCATGCCATCCGGGCCGAAACGAATGAATTTCCAGCCATGGTGGGTATCGCTCGGGAATTTGTCTGTGACGACAACGGGTGGGGGCAGGCGTGTTCCAGCCTCGACCCGCTTCTCAATGTCGTCGTAACGAAGAATCCGATTGACCTCGGCGACGTACAGGGCGCCTTCACGCAGCGCAACGCCATTGGGCATGTTCAGGCCGCTGGCTATGGTCACAGTTTGTATGCCGCGGCCATCGCGATGGCGAACCGCATAAACACGACCAGCGCTTCGGGTGCCAACGAACACCATATCGCCTTTGCCCAGGGCGAGTGATCGGGCGTTGGGAATGTTCTCGGCGAATACGCTGATTTCAAAACCCGGTGGCAGCTTGATTCGCTCAGCGATCGGGCGTTGCGCCAGCGCATGCGACGCGGCAACGAGCATGGTGACGAGAAAGATTGATGCGTCGCACTTGGTCATGAGACCGCTCTGATACTTAACAGCTTTCATCGTTTTGCCGCCCCCTATGCAATCCTATCCGAGGCGATCCAGAGTCGTCTCGGGGTCGTTTCATGGCCGTCTCAGCGTTGTCTCAAAACCCTATCAGAGCTATCTCATAGCCCTTTCAGGCGGCTTTCGCGTCCTTCTCCACCAGGGCGGCTTCTTCTCGGGCGAGCTGCTCGGCACGTGCTTTTTTCAGCGCATCGGCGACTTCGGTGAAGCCAGTCTTGAGTGCAAGTTCAATGGCGGTATCGCCGCTCTTGCTCATCATGTTGACATCGGATCCATTGCGCAACAGAAGATCCACCATCTTGGCATCACCGCGCGCAGCCGCGTACATCAGTGGCGTATAGCCGTTGTCTGCGATCATGTTGGGATCGAAATTCATTGAAAGCACTTTCTGCGCATAGACCACATTGCCTTTTTCGATGGCATAGAAAAGCGCCTTGATACCCTCGGCGCTTTTCTCCTTGGGTTTGGGCTCAAGGCCGGTAGGCAATAATGCGACAACATAGTTGATCAGTGAAATGCCCACCATCAATGCCATGGCTATAACCAGCGGCCACTTCGAAATATTCAGAGAATCCGATATCTGTGCGGGCATGTTCGCTCCAATTGCCAGCAGCACCACGAGGAAGAAGAACTGGAATTTCAGATAGAAGAACAGAGCCATGAACACAATCAAGGCGAGGAAACCCAGTAGGTACTCTCGATTGATGTTGTATTGGGCCAGGATATCCTCTGGCATGTTCGCCAGAATTGAAGTGAACATGACCAGCGCTACCAATACCCATTCGCGTGTGCGGTTGCCGATTTGCATGACTCCCCCTTGTTTATGGTTACTGCGCCCGATACCGGATATGCCAACAAGAACAGGAATTATAATGAGGACAGGACAATAGGTGTTTCCCCGGGAAAGCTTCGATGAGCAAAGCGTTTACCAAGGAATCTGAAGGCGAAGCCGAGGAAGTTATCGCTTCGGAACCTCGACTGCCGGGCGGCAAGAACTATATGACGCCTGCGGGTCATTTTCGAATGATGCGAGAACTCAAATACCTGGTAGAAACCGACCGTCCCGAGGTGGTGCGAACGGTATCCTGGGCGGCGTCCAACGGTGATCGCTCGGAAAATGGCGATTACATTTATGGAAAGCGTCGTCTTCGCGAGATCGATTGGCGGATACGCTATTTGATGAAGCGACTGGAGTCCGCAGAAGTCGTTGATCCGGGCGACCAGGATCAAGAGCAGGTGTTTTTTGGTGCGACGGTTGAATATTCCGACAGTAGCGGCAATGAGCACACGCTAAGCATAGTCGGCGTGGATGAGGCAGACCCCGCGAAGGGGCGTGTTTCCTGGGTTTCGCCGATCGCCAAGGCTTTGCTGCGCGCGCGCGAAGGCGATACCGTCAGATTGCAGACGCCGGCGGGCATCGAGCGGCTTGATGTCCTTGGCGTTACCTACAAAACGCTCGATTAGCGCTCGAAGGCTTAGCTGCTTGCTTAGCGTCCGGCCGGCGGCTTTGTCGCGGTTTGAGTCGCGCGCGGCGAAAAATCCCCGGCCTTGATCATCGACAAGCGCTTGGAGTCGATATGTCTCCTCAGCGCTTCGAGGATATTCGCTGGCGTGAGCGCGGCGATACGATCTTCCATTTGACGATCCCAATCGAAACGCCTATCGATCACCAGGTAGGACAGCAGCCGTCCGGCAAGCGAGCCGTCCTGGGCGCGAGCGATCTGGCGCGTCTCCAGATAGCCTTTTTTGGCCGCGCCTACTTCGTCGTCTGTAAATCCTTGGGTTAAGGCTTTGCTTATTTCCTCCAGGATCAAGGCTTCCACACGCTCGCGATTTTGCGGCGCATAAATCGCCGATACGCCGAATTCGCCTTTTTCATCCTGGCTGCTGGCGGTGAGGTAGGATCCCACGCTGTAGGAGAGACCCTCTTTTTCACGAATACGATTGGATAGCCGGGACGTCACACCTCCGCCCAGAAGATAGTTACCCAGAAGCAAGGCGGGATAATCGGGATGATCGTCACGGAGTTTCAGGCCCAATGCCGCCCGGAAAATGGCGTTGGCCTTGTCGGGAGTCTCAATGACTTTGTTAATTGTGGGCACATCCTGGTGGCGCGAGGCGATACGAATATAAGTCCGTGGACTCCGCCAGTCGCCGAACAGCTCGCTGGCCAGGCGCGCCATTTCGTCGATATCGAAATCCCCAACGATGGCAAGTTCACTGTTGCTCGCTCCAAACAAATCGCGATAGCAGGCACGCACGTCTTCCAGGCGAACATTGTTGAGGCGCTCGATTCTCTCATCGAGAGTTGTGTTGTAGAGCCAATGTTCGGGCGGGTAGGGGTCCAGATGCCGTCTCATTTCCAGACCGGAGAGGGCATTGGGCTCGCTGCGTTGTGCCTCCAGCCCAGAGATCGACGAGAGCCGGAGCTGTTCGAATTCCGTCTCGGGGAAAGTCGGTTGCCGCAAAACCTCCGCGATCAGACGCATGGCCTCTGGAAGGTTTTCGCGAATGGTCTGGATCGAGGCTCCATCGCCGCTCACGCCCACGGTGGCTTTGAGACGGGAGAAGTCGTTCGACAATTGCTCACGGGTCCTTTTTTGGGTTCCGCGTTGCAGCATGGCGCTGGCGATGCCGCAGGCGACGTTTTTGCCGGCCTTGCTTTGTTCATCTCCCCAGCGCAAGCCGATTTGGGCGACAACGGTGTTGCCGCGTGTTTTCTTAGGCAGCATGGCGAGCCGCATGCCGCCGGGCAGCGTGCGGCGTGTGGTTCTTGATTCGATATTTTCAGGTGTTGGATTGAAAGCCTCGCCCTGCGCGACACGCGGATCCCCTTGAAAATTACGCAGGACCTCCTCGATATCTGGCGCCTGTGGGACTTCTACGCGGTCTGGTTTCGCGGTTGGTATGAACAGGCCAACGGTCCGATTGGAGGACTTTAAATACCGTGCCGCAACCCCCTGCACCTGCGCCAGGCTGACCTTGCGCAACAGGTCGCGATGCAGGAATAGCAATCGCCAGTCGCCCATGGAAATGGTTTCGGTCAGGGTGAGAGAAAGCGAGCGTACATTTGCGACGGTTCGATCAATATCATTCAACAGTCGAGTGCGTGCCCGCTCGAGTTCGTCCTCAGTAATGGGGTTTAGCGCCAACTCCTCCAAGGTTTTGATCAGCGTGTCGCGCGCGGAATCAAGGGACTGCCCAAGGCGAATCGTCGCACCGAAATAAGCAGACCCCGCTTCGCGATACTGGGCTTCCCACCCGAAAACCGAACTCGCCATGCCGGGCTCAACCAGGGCCTTATGTAATCTTCCCGCTGGCGTATGGCCCAGAATCCCGACCAGAATATCCAGCGCGGCGTGATCCGGGTGCGAACCCTGTGGCAGGTGATAGAACGCGCCAACCAGTTGCACATCGCCGACCCGGCGCAGCACCACGTTGCGCTCCCCGTCCTGGACGGGTTCCGCGGTATAGGTGGTCGGGAGCACGCGCTCGGGCCTCGGAATCACGCCAAAATGCTTTTGCACCATGTCCAGAGTGGCGGTTTCGTCGAACTTGCCGGCAACGACCAGAACCGCGTTGTCCGGCTGGTAGTAGGTTTTGTAGAATGCCCGCAAGCGCTCTATCGTTACGTTTTCGATGTCCGAACGCGCGCCTATGGTGGAGCGCCCATAGTTATGCCATTGGTAGGCGGTGGCGGCGACTCGTTGGCTCAATATACGCATGGGACTGTTCTCGCCGGATTCGAACTCGTTTCGGACCACCGTCATTTCCGAGTCCAGATCCTGCTTAGATACATGCGAGTTGACCATGCGGTCCGCCTCCAGGGCGAGCGCCCAATCCAGGTTGTCGGCGCTCGCGGTCAGAGTCTCGTAATAATTGGTGCGGTCGTAGGAGGTGGTGCCGTTGAATTGGGCGCCACGCTTTTGCAGCAAAGCCAGGATATTGGGAAATCGCGGTGTCCCCTTGAATAGCAGGTGCTCCAGCAGATGCGCCATGCCGGATTCGCCATAGCCTTCCTGGCGTGAGCCAACCAGGTAGGTCATATTGACGGTGACGGTGTCAACCGAAGCGTCGGGCAGGAGTAGGAAGCGAAATCCATTATTCGCAAGCCGGTACTCGGTGATCCCCTCCAACGAGGCCAGCCGCTGGATGTTGGGAACCTGCGCGGCAACCGGCGCCGGGAGTGGCACCACGGCGCCAAGAGATTGAGCCTGGCCGTGCGCGCTAACAATCATCGCAACGGCCAGGAATAGGGATCGGAACGGGGATCGGAATGGGGAGCGCAAAAGGGGACCTTGGGGCAGTTTCATGGACTCTGTTCAGACCTGTCGGTTGAGTAAAAGTTCAGACCGGCATTTTAGCCTTTGAATCTGTCAAACGCGGCTGCTTTGGCGCAGGCGCGCAAAGGCGGCGTGGCAAGGAGGGGGATTGAAAAATCCCATCCATGCCCCAATTGTGTCTGGGTCTAATTTCAGTCTTCAATTCAGCCTTCCATCCAGGAGTATTTATGTCAGCAAGCGCCGAAACTCTAGGCTTCCAAGCCGAGGTCAAGCAACTTCTACAACTGATGATCCATTCCTTGTATAGCAATAAGGAAATATTTTTACGGGAACTGGTCTCAAATGCCTCCGATGCCGCCGATAAGTTGCGATTCGAGGCCTTGTCGAACAACGCGCTCTACGAATCGGACCCCGAACTGCGTATCCGAATAGCTTTCGATAAAAGCGCGCGGACCTTGAGTATTTCCGATAACGGCATCGGCATGTCGCGCGAAGAAGTCATCAGCAACATCGGCACCATCGCCAAATCCGGCACAAGAGAGTTCTTCAAGGCGTTGACCGGGGATCAAGCGAAGGATGCGCGGCTTATCGGGCAATTCGGCGTGGGTTTTTACTCTGGCTTTATCGTAGCCGATCGGATCAGCTTGATCACCCGCCGCGCAGGGGTGTCGGCCGATCAGGCGGTGCGCTGGGAATGCGATATGAACGGTGATGCCGGCCAATACACCATTGATGCTGCGAATAAAATGGATCGCGGGACCGAGGTCATCCTGCATTTGCGCGACGGTGAGGACGAGCTGCTGTCCGACTCGCGACTGAAGGAAATTATCCGTAAATACTCCGATCACATCGCCATTCCCATCGTCATGAAAAAATTCGAATGGGACAAGGACAAGAGCGAGTACATCGAAAAAGACGAGATTGAAACCGTCAACCAGGCAAGCGCGCTGTGGGCCAGGTCGAAATCCGATATCACCGAGGAGCAATACCACGAGTTCTACAAGCACATAGGCCACGACTTCGAGGCGCCGCTCGCCTACAGCCACAATCGCGTAGAAGGCCGGCAGGAATACATCCAGCTTCTCTACATCCCTTCGCGCGCACCCTTCGATCTCTGGGATCGCGAGCACCGTCGCGGATTAAAGCTCTATGTGCGGCGCGTATTTATCATCGATGACGCCGAGCAATTGCTTCCCGCCTACCTGAGGTTTGTTCGCGGCATTGTCGATTCCAACGATCTGCCGTTGAACGTATCGCGCGAGATTCTGCAGGAGAGCAAGGACATTGACGCGATTCGCTCCGGAAACACGCGGCGCGCATTGCAGATGTTGGAGGACCTGGCGGAAAACCAGAAGGACAAATATGCGAGCTTCTGGAAGGAGTTTGGACGGGTAATGAAAGAGGGCGTTGGCGAGGACCAGGCCAATCGCGAGCGCATTTCCAAATTACTGCGTTTTTCTACCACCCATACCGATACCGAGGAACAGACGGTTTCTCTGGCGGACTACCTGTCGCGCATGAAGCCTGGCCAGGACAAGATTTACTACGCCACTGCCGATACCTTTCTCGCCGCGAAAAACAGCCCGCATCTGGAGGCCTTGCGCAAGCGCGGCATCGAAGCCTTGTTGCTATGCGACAAGGTGGACGAGTGGGTGGTTTCTCACCTCACCGAATTCGAGGGTAAGCAATTAGTATCCTCCGCGAAGGGCAGCCTGGATCTGGGCCCGCTTGAGGATGAAGCGGAGAAGAAAGAGCAGGAAAAGAAATCCGATGAATTCCTTGATCTGACTCTGCGCTTGAAGGATGCTTTGGGCGACCTGGTAAAGGAGGTTCGCGTAACCCATCGACTGACTTCCTCGCCATCCTGCCTGGTCGCCGACGAGCACGACATGAGCGGCAATCTCTCTCGAATTCTCAAAGCGGCGGGACAGAAAGTGCCGACCAGCAAACCCATCCTTGAGATCAATCCCGCGCATCCCCTGGTTGAGCGGTTGAAGGACGAAAAGCAACGATTCACTGATTGGAGCCGCCTCTTATTTGATCAAGCTCTGCTCGCCGAAGGAGGGACGCTGGAAGATCCTGCGGGGTTCGTTAAGCGCACCAATGAATTGCTGCTGGAAATGGCCGGTGGCGGCGGGAAAATCTGGACGCCGACTTGAGGAGAAATGGCTGGAGATGCCCGTCAATCGGCCATCTTCGGCCATTTATTTGTCGTAATATCTGACCTGGGATGCAATTATTTTGGATCGAGGAGCGTTGATGAGCGATGGGGCAGGAGCGCCGGTTTTGGCGGGCACGGAGCATTGGACCGATAAGGGTGATGTACGTCTGTTTCTCTGGCGTAAGACAGCGAACGCTGCGCCGACACGCGGAACCGTGCTGTTCGTGCATGGTTCCTCAATGGCCTCGCAGCCGACATTCGATCTCAGTGTTCCGGGCCGTCCCGATTCGTCGGTCATGGACTGGTTCGCCGCGCGCGGGTTCGATACCTGGTGCATGGATAACGAGGGCTACGGCCGCTCGGACAAGAAGCGGCCGATCAATTTCGATATCTCCAACGGCGCCGACGATCTGGTGGCGGGCAGTGATTACATTAGCAAGACCACTGGCGCCGGGAAGTTGCTGGTGTATGGCATCTCCTCGGGCGCGCTCAAAGCCGCTCTGTTTGCCCAGCGGCATCCCGAGCGCGTCGCAAGGCTTGCCCTGGACGCGTTCGTGTGGACCGGCGAGGGTAGTCCGACCCTGGCGGATCGCAAGAAACGCTTACCCGAATACGTCGCCGTGAACCGGCGACCGATCAACGAGGCCTTCGTGCAAAGCATTTTTTCGCGCGATCATCCGGGAACCGCGGATGACGCGACTATCGCGGCATTCTCCAAGGCGATACTCGCTCTGGATGATTCGGTGCCCACCGGCACTTACGTGGACATGTGTTCGAAGTTGCCGCTGGTCGACCCAGCCAAGCTAAACGTGCCGATATTAATCATGCGCGGCCAGTGGGATGGCATCGCCAGCATCGAAGACCTGAGTAATTTTTACAATCGTTTACCCAATCCGGATAAGCAGTTCTCGGTGATGGCCGGGATTTCTCACGCCAGTTTCCAGCAGAAAAACTATTTGCTTTGCTATCACATCCTGCATAGCTTTTTCAGTCAGCCCGAACCGGTCTTTCGGGGATAAAACGCGAAATTAAAGGAGCAGATCTCATGCGGATAATTTTGGGTTTCGCAATGTTGCTTGCGGCGAATGCAGCAGTCGCACAGAACTATCCCAACAAGCCCCTAAGACTGGTGCTGCCGTTTGGCGTGGGCGGATTGGTTGATGTTCCCGGACGCATCATCGCCGCCAAATTGGGCGATTCGATGGGCCAGCCGATTGTGGTCGAGAATCGCGCCGGCGCCGGCGGCACCATCGGTTCGGAGATGGTCGCGAAATCCAAACCCGACGGCTATACCTTGATGATCACATCCCCAACGCATGTGATCAGCGCCAACCTGTACAAGACGCTCACCTATGACGCCTTGAAGGACTTCACTTCCATTGCGAAAGTCGCCGATGGTCCTTATGTACTGGTGGTGAATCCCGGTTTGCCTGCGAAAACAGTGCGAGACCTGATTGACATGGCCAAGGCGCAGCCCGGCGCAATCGACTACGCCTCCTCGGGCAATGGCAGCACCCAGCATCTGGTGGGCGCCCTGTTCGCCTCCATCGCCGGTGTCAACATGAACCATGTGCCCTACAAGGACAGCAGCCGCGCAACCCAGGACGTGATCGGCGGCCAGGTCAAGGTGGGTTTTGTCGGCACACCGATCGCGATACCGCAGGTCAAGAACGCTCGACTGCGCGCGTTGGCGGTATCCACGCCCGCGCGCTCCTCCCAGATGCCGGATGTGCCCACATTGCATGAGGCGGGAGTCAGCGGCTACGAAGCCACCATCTGGGTGGCACTGCTCGGACCGGCTGGCATGCCGCGCGACATCGTATTGCGCCTGAACGGCGACATCACCAAGCTGTTGAGGGCGCCTGATGTGCGACCCGCCATCATCGCGACCGGGTTGGAAGTATCCACCGGCAGTCCTGAGGAGCTTGCGACGCTGATTCGTGTTGAGTATGAAAAATGGGGACGGGTGATTCGGGAGACTGGGGCGACTGTGCAGTAGGGACGGTCCAGCTGGATGCTTAACCACGCGGTAAGCGGAAAGTGTCGCTTTGGCGACGAAATCCGAACCGAGAATACCGCCGGCACCGGGCCGGAGTATCGACCGGATTGCGATGAGTCCGGTATGTGGAAGAAGATGGAAGTGGAAACTGACTCGGCGGTATGGAGCCTGTCGCAAAACGCATAATCATTGTCACGTCATGGCCGCATAAGGACGCCTGCACAGGCAACACTGGGACATCGGTTCATTAGGTTGTCATAGCCCAAAGGAAAAGGTCGCGTCGAAATTCAACGCGACCTTGTTAGGGACGAAGATTCTACAACTGCGCCAGCATCGCTTCCGCACCGGAGACTTCGTACTTGCCGGGACCTTCCACGTTGACGTTTTTCACCGTGCCGTCTACCACCAGCATCGAGTAGCGGTTGGAGCGCACGCCCATGCCGCGCGCCGTCAAGTCCAGCGCAAGGTCGAGTTTTTTCACATAATCGGCACTGCCGTCGGCGAGCATGCGCACCTTGCCGATGGCTTTGTGTTCGCGGCCCCAGGCTGCCAGGACGAACGCATCGTTGGTGGTTATGCACCAGATTTCGTCCACGCCCTTGGCCTTCAAAGCGTCGAAGTTCTGCACGTAACTGGGCAGATGCTTTGCGGAGCAGGTCGGGGTATATGCACCGGGGAGGCCGAAGATGGCAATTTTCTTGCCCTTGCTCGCTTCGGCAACGTTGACAGGATTTGGGGGCATCGGGCAACCCGCGCCGTCAAATTCCACGGTTTCGCTGAGGATGCCTTCTGGTAGTTTGTCGCCGACCTTGATTGCCATGCTGATCTCCTTGTGTGATTCAAAAATGGAGACGAAGAATGTCCCAGTTCGTAGTGGAAGTCAAAGCGCTTTGCGATTGGTGATTCAATTGCACGCTTGCCGCAGCGGAATGCCGTGGCTATAGTGCGTTTGTATGGTGTGTTTGTGCGACTATTCCCGAAAAGTTCTGGGGTTATGTCCTTGGGGTTGTTTTCAGAATTCAAATTGATAAAAATGCGGATTACAAATGCAAACCGCCGCTGAAATCGCCCCGGATCATCGCCTGACGCTGGGCGAGGTGCTTGATCAAATGGTCGCCGATCAATTGTTGGAGCGCGCCGAGGCGGACCGCTTGATTGCCGAGCGGCGCATGCATCGCGGCGATCATCATCCCCTGGTTCTCGTTGCCGACCAGAAGTGGAAAATGCCCAATCCACCTGCCAAGCTCATGCACCTTGAATGGATGACCGAGTGGCTGGCGCAGAAAACCGGCTTGGATTACTACCATATCGATCCCTTGAAAATCAATTTTTCCGCGGTGACCGATGTGATGTCCAACGCGTACGCAACGCGTTTCAAGATACTTCCGGTTGAAGTCACCACTCGCGAAGTGGTGATCGCCACCTGCGAGCCCTATGTCAAGGAGTGGGAAAAGGAACTGAAATCCATCCTTCGCCTTGAAATCAGGCGAGTAGTCGCCAACCCGCAGGACATCGCCCGTTATCAGGTCGAGTTTTATAACCTGGCCAAATCCATCAAGGGCGCCTCCGCCAAGGGCGATCAGCGCAGCGGCGTGGGCAATTTCGAGCAGTTGGTCGAAATGGGCAGGACCAACAAGCAACTCGATGCCAATGACCAGCATATCGTCCATGTGGTCGATTGGTTGTGGCAGTACGCGTTCGATCAGCGCGCAAGCGATATCCATCTTGAACCGCGGCGCGATGTTGGTTATGTCAGATTTCGCATTGATGGCGTGTTGCATCAGGTCTACCAGATACCGATGCCGGTGATGGCGGCGATGACCAGCCGAATCAAGATTCTGGGCCGAATGGACGTGGTCGAGAAACGGCGTCCGCAGGATGGGCGCTTGAAGACGCGCACCGCCGACGGACTGGAAATCGAGCTGCGTCTGTCCACGCTGCCCACCGCGTTCGGTGAAAAGCTGGTGATGCGGATTTTCGACCCGGAGGTGCTGGTGCGCGATTTCTCGGAATTAGGTTTCTCCGAGGACGACAAGACCCGTTGGAATGCCATGACCGCGCGGCCCCACGGCATCATTCTGGTGACCGGGCCGACCGGTTCGGGTAAGACCACTACGCTGTATTCAACGCTAAAGAGTCTTGCTACAGAAGCCGTTAACGTCTGCACCATCGAAGACCCGATCGAAATGGTGGAGCCGGCCTTCAATCAGATGCAGGTGACGCATGGCATAGATTTGGGGTTCGCCGATGGCGTGCGTGCGCTGATGCGCCAGGACCCGGATATCATCATGGTCGGAGAGATACGTGACCTTGAAACCGCCGAGATGGCGGTGCAGGCCGCGCTCACCGGACACCTCGTGCTCTCGACTCTGCACACCAATGACGCCGCATCCGCGATCACTCGCCTGCTCGATCTTGGCATTGCGCCCTACCTGCTCAATTCAACAATTCTGGGTGTGATGGCGCAGCGCCTGGTGAGAACGCTATGCAAGCATTGCAAGCAAAAAGTCGCCTTTGAATCCTTACGTGCCGACGATATGAGCTGGGAGGAGTTCGTCGCGCCCTGGAAGGCGAAGCGACCGGAATTCGTTCATCGTCCGGTTGGATGTCTCGAGTGCCGCAATACCGGATTCATGGGGCGGTTAGGCCTCTACGAAATACTGCTGATGTCCCCGGCCGTGCGAAAGCTCATCAACGAGTCCGCCGATTTGTCGAAAATTCGCGAGATCGGCTACAAGGAAGGCATGAAGCCGCTTCGCATCAGCGGCGCCATGAAAGTTGGCCTCGGCCAGACCACCTTCGAGGAAGTCATGGCGGTCGCGCCGCCACCGGGTCAGGGTTAGCGTGCGCAGGGTCAGGAACAAGGGGGCGCTGCCCCCTTGCATATCCCCCACCTCAGAGAAAATCCGGGAGACTGGGTAGCGTCCAATGACCAAGATCTATTTGGTCAAGGACTTCATCGCTTTTTCAAGCCCCTCGATGGTGGTTGGGAACATGCGCCCTCCCATCAATTCCCGAATAATCGTGATCGATTGCCGGTACTGCCACATGTCCTCGGGTTCGGGGTTGAGCCAGACGGACCTGCGGTAGACCTCCAGCATTCGCCTGATCCAGACAGCACCGGCCTCGTCGTTGCTGTACTCAATCGAGCCGCCAGGTTGCAGAATTTCATAGGGACTCATGGTCGCATCGCCCACGAATACCAGCTTGTAGTCGTGTCCGTACTTGTGCAGGATGTCCCAGGTGCGGATGCGTTCCGTATGCCGGCGATGATTGTCCTTCCATACAAAGTCGTACAGGCAGTTGTGGAAGTAAAAGTATTCCAGGTGCTTGAATTCGCTTTTCGCGGCCGAGAAAAGTTCTTCGGCCAGCTTGACGTGATCGTCCATGGATCCGCCAATATCCAGAAATAAAAGTACCTTGGCGGCGTTATGACGTTCCGGGCGCATTTGCAGGTCGAGCCAACCTGCGTTGCGAGCCGTCTTGTCTATGGTGTTGTCCAGATCGAGTTCGTCAGGCGAGCCTTCGCGCGCGAAGCGGCGCAGGCGTCGAAGCGCAACCTTGATGTTGCGTATGCCCAATTCAGTGGCGCCATCCAGGTTGCGGTACTCGCGCGCATCCCAGACTTTCACGGCGCGGCGATGCCGCGATTCCTTTTGACCGATGCGGATGCCCTCGGGGTTGTAACCGTAGGCACCGAATGGTGAAGTACCCGCTGTGCCTATCATGCGATTGCCTCCCTGATGCCGGCCCTTTTGCTCCTCCAGTTTTTTCTTCAAGGCATCCATCAGCTTGTCCCAACCGCCCATCGCCTCGATCTGAGCACGCTCTTCCTCGGTCAGCGTGAGTTCGGTTTGTTTTCGAAGCCACTCAAGCGGGAATTCGAGCCCTTGTCCCACTAGATTTTCGATGCCTTTGAAGAATTCGCCGAACGCGCGGTCGAACTTGTCGAAATTGGCCTCGTCTTTGACCAGGGTAGTGCGCGCGAAAAAATAGAACTCATCGATGGAAGGCGATATGACGTGCTTTTCCATGCCTTCGATTAAGACCAGATACTCCTTGATCGAAACCGGAATCTTGTGTTCTTTGAGTTTGAGGAAGAATCCAGCGAGCACGTTGGTGGCTTGGTGGTTGCGGGGCGGATTGCGATTATGGAATCAACGGGCTCGAAATCAACGAGCCTGGCGGGACATGAAAATCAGCCGCTCGAATAGATGCACATCCTGCTCGTTTTTCAAAAGCGCGCCGTGTAGCGGCGGAATGATTGCCCTGCGGTCGGCAGAGCGCAGGGCATCCGGCGAAATGTCTTCGGCCAGGAGCAGCTTCAGCCAGTCAAGCAGTTCCGAGGTGGAGGGCTTTTTCTTCAATCCGGGGGCCTCGCGAACCTCGAAGAATGCCTCCAGGGCTTCGCGTAGCAGGTTTTTCTTGATATTCGGGAAATGCACCGCGACAATTTTTTCCATGGTTTCCTTGTCGGGGAATCTTATGTAATGAAAGAAGCAGCGCCGCAGAAATGCGTCGGGCAGTTCTTTTTCGTTGTTAGAGGTGATGAATACCAATGGGCGGTGCTTCGCGCGAACGAGTTCCTTGGTCTCATAGACGTAGAACTCCATGCGGTCGAGTTCCCGGAGCAGATCATTGGGAAACTCGATGTCGGCCTTGTCGATTTCGTCGATCAGCAAGACTACGGGTTTGTCCGCGGTAAATGCCTGCCAAAGCGTGCCGCGCACGATATAGTTGGAAATATCCTGAACCTTAGGGTCGCCCAACTGCGAATCGCGTAATCGGCTAACAGCATCGTATTCATATAGGCCTTGTTGCGCCTTGGTGGTGGATTTGATGTGCCACTCGTAGAGCGGCATATGTAAGGCGCGCGCCACTTCTTCGGCGAGCTTGGTTTTGCCGGTGCCGGGTTCGCCTTTGATCAACAGTGGCCGTTGCAGGATGACGGCGGCGTTGACCGCGAGGTTTAAATCGTCTGTCGCAATGTAGGTATCGGAGCCGTTAAAGCGCATGGTTTGGTCCAAAAAATTCGTAGGTGGAATTATAAGAGCAGTGCGAATAATTAGAGCAGCGCGAATCCGGCGACTGCGTGGGGTAGCTGCGCGACCGGGGTCCAAGAATGCAACGCGGGCGATTCGATACCCCGGCTGGGCGGTGAGATCTCTGTTTTACCTCGGCTTGTCGATAGGGAGTTCAAGTTTCGTGGCGGTGGCCGCAGCCGGCGGTATTGCCATTGATGTTGGTCATAGTAAGGCGGCGCCAGGGGCCATCAGCGCCAGAGGTACTGCGGAACATGTTTTTAATCGCGCGCTTGCCGGGGATATCGCCGTGGCCTTGGCGAGGGAAAATGCGAAAGTTTTTATGATTGGCGAGCGTGGTGAAATGGAGCGTTTGATGGACCGTGTTCACGCCGCAAAGAACGCTCATTTGCTGCTATCGGTGCATCACGATTCGGTGCAGGAGCATTTTCTTCTTCCGTGGTCCGTGGAGGGGGTGGCGCGGCGTTACAGCGACCGTTACGCGGGCTTTTCTCTTTTCGTTTCCCGCAAGAATCGCGAGCTGGCAGCTAGCCTCGCCTGCGCTTCTTCCATAGGCGCGACTCTTCGGCGCGCCGGTTTTCAGCCTTCGCTCTATCATGCGGAGCCGATTCTCGGTGAATCCAAACCATTCGCCGATCGTCCAAACGGGGTTCATTACTATGACAACCTGGTGGTGCTGAGGCATGCGCGCACGCCGGCGATTCTGTTTGAAGCCGGGGTCATCGTAAATCGCGACGAGGAATTGGAGCTATCCTCCGCGTCGCGCCGCCAAATGATGGCGGCCGCCGTCGCGGCCGCTGTCGCGCGATGCCAGGCAAAATGAATGAGGGTGAGGGTGAGGGTGAGGGCGAGGGCTTGCGCTGGCTATCATGTCGCTTGGCGATCAATGGCAGTAAAGCCGGTGTTGGGGATTGCTTACCTCGCAGGCTTTGCATTACGTTTTGACCGGAATGTGCGCCATCGGCTAGAATTGCCCCGCTTTTCCCCGCTTTCCCTGTCTTCGGACGCCAGATAGATCGAAGAAAATACGTGAGAAAAATGATGATGAAATTACTGATTACATCCGCTGCGGCCATGATGCTCTGCCTGGGCGGAACCGCTCATGCGCAAAGTGCCGCCAAAGGAGATGCTGCGGCCGCTACCCATAAGGTTTCCATGTGTATCGGCTGTCACGGACTGGCTGGTTACAAAACCGCCTTTCCGACGGTCTATTCGGTACCCATGATCGGCGGACAGTCGGCGCAGTATGTGGCGAAGGCATTGCAAGCCTACAGGGCGGACGAGCGCAGCCATCCCACCATGACCGCGATCGCGAAATCGCTGTCGGATAAAGATATAGAGGATCTGGCCGCGTACTATGGCAGAGGCAAGTAAGCTATGAATAGGACCCAACTGGTGATGAAAAAACGGACAGCAGCAAGA
>CAMDFL010000031.1 GCA_945897475.1 Bordetella parapertussis | reverse complement strand
TTGCGTATCATTTGCATCACCCAGCGCCCACACCTATCGGCTGTTCAATTTTTAAAGAGCTTGGTTGCGGGGATAGGATTTGAACCTATGACCTTCGGGTTATGAGCCCGACGAGCTGCCAGACTGCTCCACCCCGCGTCCGTTCTGTTTCAGCAAACATGCTCCGAACCAGAAGAAAGATTATGACAGGGTTATCACTGACTTGTCAAACATTTGTTGCAGTGCGTGTGTGAACATTTCAAACTATTTTTCTTGCGCACATTGCCTCTATCTGCGCCGCGTCATATCCGAGGGATAGCAGAACCTCTTGGGTATGCTCCCCCAGATCCGGGCCTACCCAATTGAGGCCGCCTGGTGTATCCGATAGCTTTGGAACAATGCCCGGAACCCTCAACGATGTGCCATCAGGCAACGTCACTTCCTGAATCATCCCTCGTGCGAGATATTGCGCGTCCCGGGCTATATCCGCGATGCTGAAAATTTTTCCGTTGGGCACTTGCGCTGAGTTCAGCAGGGCGACGACCTCATCAACTGTGTAGCGTGCGGTCCACTCTGCTATCACGCAGTCCAACTCTTCGACACGTTTGCATCGGCCCGCGTTATCCGCGAGTGAATCATCATTGCTCAAATCATCACGCCCGATCAGTGTCATCAGCCGCCGGAATATGCTATCCGCATTGGCGCCGATCACCACGTATTGTCCGTCCGAGGTGGAATAAGTATTTGAAGGTACGATGCCGCTCAAACCAGTCCCTGTTCGTCCGCGTATCTCGCCCAACATGTCGTATTCGGGCAGCGTTCCTTCCATCATGTTGAACACCGCCTCGAACAACGCGACATCGATCACCTGCCCCTTACCACCATGAGCAGTTCTGTGATGCAAAGCCATCATCGTTCCGATTACACCATGTAAGGCTGCGAGCGCGTCACCAATGGACAAATTCATTCGCACAGGTGCGCCATCTGGGAAACCCGTGACGTAGCGCATACCGCCCATGGATTCGCCCACCGAGCCAAATCCGGCCTGATCGTGCATCGGGCCGGTCTGACCAAAACCGGACATGCGGAGCATGATCAGTCCCGCATTTTCTCTGCTCAATTCTTCATAGGCCAAGCCCCATTTCTCCAAAGTTCCTGGACGAAAATTTTCGATAACGATATCGGCGTCCCGAATCAATCGTCGAGCGACCTCCTGCCCTTCTGGTTTTCGCAGATCCAATGTGAGAGATTTTTTATTTCGGTTTTGTACGTACCACCACAGGGAAGTATCGCCGTGCATGCCGCGCCAGTATCGTAGAGGATCGCCTTTGCCGGGGGGTTCCACCTTGATTACTTCAGCGCCAAATTCGGCAAAGAATTTCCCAGCGAAAGGCCCAGCAATCAACTGGCCTAACTCGACGACACGAATGCCGTGCAGTGGCTTGGGGGTCTCGTTCATACCTACCTACGCTCCACCATCGCTTGCGCCAATGTACCCGCATCCACGTATTCAAGTTCACCGCCAACGGGCACGCCACGCGCAATACGGGTGAGTCTGATTCCACGGTCTCTCAGAATTTCACCTATGTAGTGCGCGGTCGCCTCACCTTCATTGGTGAAGTTGGTGGCGACTATGACCTCCCTGACATGCCCATTCAGTGCGCGTTTCTGTAGTGCTTCCAGCCCAATGTCTCTGGGTCCAATACCGTCCAAAGGAGACAAACGCCCCATCAGAACAAAATAGAGTCCTTTGTAGGCCAGTGTCTGCTCCATCATAAGCAGATCCGCTGGCGTCTCCACCACGCAAAGTTGGCTGACATCGCGCCTAGATGAGACGCACAAATCGCATAGCGACTCTTCCGTAAAGCTGTTGCAGCTTGCACATCGGCGGATAATCTGAACCGCATTACCCAGCGCGGAGGCCAGTCGTTCGGCCCCTGGTCGATCTCGTTGCAATAAGTAATAGGCCATGCGCTGCGCGGCCTTGGGGCCAACCCCCGGAAGGCAACGCAACGCTTCGATCAGTTCCTCTAACGATCCTGGTGCAGCCATAGCGGTAAGTCATAACTCATTGCAAAATTTGCGAAGGGCTTATTATCTAGAACAATTTCATCCCCGGTGGCAAGGGCATACCGGCAGTTGCGCTTGCCATCTTGTCTTGCACCGTAGATTCTATTTTTCGTACCGCGTCGTTCACAGCCGCAGCCACCAGATCTTCCAACATTTCCTTGTCGTCCTTTAACAGACTCGGATCAATATTGACGCGCTTGAGATCGTATTTGCAGGTCATCACGACTTTGACCAGTCCTGCCCCGGATTGCCCTTCCACTTCGATGGAACCCAATTGCTCCTGAACCCGTTTCATGTTGTCCTGCATCTGCTGGGCCTGTTTCATCAAGCCTGACAATTGACTTTTATTTATCATTTTTGCTCCGTCTCTGATTGGGTCGAAGTGAATCCAGATTATTTCGCGTGTTTTATCGCGGTTTTATCGCGGGTTTTATAGAGGATTCCACGATGGTTGCGTCAAATTGCTCCACCAATCCGCGTACCAACGCATCTTCGCTGATGCTCGCGACTGCGCGATCTTGAACGCTCGCCCCCGCCGTATCTCCGAGTTCCACCTTCAAACGTATTTTTTTTCCAAGCTGCTGTGAAACAGCGTCGCACAGTTTGTCCTGATAGGATTTTTCCGCCAGATGTTTAGACGAAGCAGTAATTTTCAATACGAGAATGTCATCCGAAAATGACATGAACGCACATTGCTGCGCCAATAGCTTAACGACGCCGCTGAGCTTTAATCCACGAACCATCGTGGACCAATCGGCCAGACCAATTGGCGCAGACACATCAAGCACGGGCGGCGCAGAAACATTAATCACGGGCTTGACCGGCACGTGCGTCGCAGACCTGGTTAGCTCGCCAGCGCCAGGCCGATCGGGTCGAAATGCAATCATTCGCAACAATGCCATTGTGAACCCCGCATAGGCGTCTGGGGCCAATGGAAGTTCCTGGCGTCCATGAATTGCAATTTCGTAGAATAGCTGCAGATCTTCGGCGTCGAATGTGTTTGAAAACTCGAGAATCTTCGCTTTGCGAACCTCAGTATCGGGAATCGCCCCCGGAGCGCTTTGCGCCAACGCGATCGCGTGAAGCATCGAAGCCAGATCCTGCAAAGCGCCATCGAAGGATATTGACAAGGATTCCATCCTGACGGCTACCTCAAGCAAAGTCCCGGCATCACCACACGCCAGTGCATCAAGTATTTCCACAAGGAAGGCGTCATCCACGGTTCCAAGCATGGCACGTACTGCCGATTCGCCAAGGTCCCCGCCGGCGTAGGCGATGGCCTGATCAAGCAAGGAAAGCGCATCTCGCATGCTGCCGCGCGCGGCAGCCGCGATCAAGGTAAGCGCGCCTCGATCCGCCTTAATTCCCTCCAATTCAAGCACCTTGGACAAGTGCCCCGAAATCGAAGCTGGCGGCATTTGTTTGAGGTTAAATTGCAAACAACGGCTAAGAACCGTTACCGGGATTTTTTGTGGGTCGGTAGTAGCGAGAATGAATTTAACGTGATCCGGTGGCTCTTCAAGCGTTTTCAACATCGCGTTGAACGCAGAGGTCGATAGCATATGCACCTCGTCGATAACGTAGACTTTGAAGCGACCACGTGTCGGCGAGTACACCGCGTTCTCCAAAAGTTGACGCATTTCCTCCACCTTGGTATTGGTGGCGGCATCTACTTCCAACAGGTCGACGAAACGGCCCGCGTCGATTTCCGTGCACGCCGAGCATTTTCCGCAAGCCATGGCGGTAATGCCCGTTTCGCAATTGAAGGATTTCGCAAGAATGCGAGCCAGCGTGGTCTTGCCAACGCCTCGAGTGCCGGTAAAAAGATAAGCGTGATGCAGGCGCTGCTGCGAAAGCGCGTTGGTGAGTGCGCGAACCACATGCTCCTGCCCTACCAGGGATTGAAAATCTCGCGGACGCCATTTTCTGGCCAGTACCTGGTAGCTCATGGGCACATTCTACGGAAGCCAGCCGGTTCGCTCAATCGCGACCGGAGCGCAGGCTTCCTGGAGTCAATTAGGTGGCGAGCCTGACCCCCGGCACTTGCACTGAGTAGCTGTGGCTGCTTCCTTCCGGACCTGACCAGATTCACCACGTTGCAATGCGGGGAGGCCCGCCAAAGGCACTCTAGCACAGGTGCGGGTGCGATCTTCACAGAAATACAAACAGGGACTGTTATACAAAGCCGATGGGCTTGAGTTTATCCGGCAGTACGCGACCCATGCGGGCCCGCCGGCCGAAGTAGTGTTCGAATTTTCCTCCGGAAATATCGACAACTTTTTCCTTGCCGCCGCGGCCTACGCCGAACACTTTCACTGATTTGCTCGAAATAAGCGTGGCAGCCACCAGCAACTCGCCATCGTCCAGCCCCATCAAGATAACGCCACGGCCACGCGCAACCGCTCGCATTTCACCAATTTCGAACACCAGAAGTCGACCCTCCGCAGATACCGAAGCGACATATTTTGCCGACGATTCCTCATAGACCAGGGGCGCAACCGGCGATTCGCCCGAATCAAGAGTCATGAAATCCCGACCTGCTTTACGATTTGAAATCATGTCACTCAAACGACAGAGAAACCCGTAGCCGCCTGTCGAGGCCACCATGATATTGAGTTCGGCCTTGCCTGCCAGGGCATACAAAATGCGAGCTCCATTCTGCACATCGACAAGCGACGATGCCGGCGCGCCGTCACCGCGCGCAGGTGGCAGATCGCCGGCCGTCACGGAATAAGCACGTCCCGCAGAATCGAGAAACACCACTGGGTCCACAGTTCGGCATTTGAGCAAACTTTGCAAACCATCGCCTTCCTTGAAGGAAAGCGAATTGGCGTCCACTTCCCAGCCTTGCCGTGCCCGCACCCAGCCATTCTTCGAGAAAATAACGGAGACTGGTTCGTCGATAACCGGAGTTTCCAGCACGGCTTTCTCCGACTCTTCAATGACCGTGCGTCGCTTATCGCCAAACGCCTTCTGGTCCGACTCTATTTCTTCGACGACCAAGTCTTCAAGCGCCTTGCGAATGTTAAGAATGCGCTCCAGTACTTTCTGATCCTTAGCCAGTCCTTGCAGTTCCTGCTCCACTTTAAAATGCTCAAGCTTTGCCAACTGGCGCAGGCGCATGTCGAGGATGTCGTCCGCCTGCCGTTCGGAAAGATTGAACGCCTTGACCAACTCGGTCCTGGGTTCATCGGCATTGCGAATAATCTTAATAACTTTGTCCACGTTCAGAAGGACGATCATCCGACCTTCCAACACATGAATTCGATCAAGCACCTTGTCCAAACGAAATCGGGTGCGACGAGCGACCGTCGCAAATCGAAACTCAACCCATTCAGCCAGGATTTGCCGCAGATTTTTACTCGCAGGTCGCCCGTCCAGTCCAACCATCACGAAATTTATGGATGTATTGATTTCTAGACTTGTTTTCGCAAGAAGCAGTTGGGCGAATTCATCCTCGTCTATTCGCGATGTCTTTGGCTCAAACACCAGTCGTACCGGATGCGTTCTATCGGATTCATCGCGCGCACGATCCAGCATCGACAACATCAATTGCTTCTCGCGTTGCTGATCCGGAGTCAAAGATTTTTTTCCGGACTTGGGCTGCGGATTGGTAATTGACTCAATCTCCTCCAGCACGCGGCGCGCCGATGCTCCAGGCGGCAGCTCATGTACAACCCATTGCCATTGGCCGCGCGCCAATCGTTCGATAGTCCATTTCGCCCGTACCCGAATCGAACCCCTTCCACCGGCATAGGCTTCTCGCATCTCGGCACGTGGCGTGATGATCTGGGCGCCGCCCGGAAAATCCGGCCCCTTGATATATTTCATGATGCCAGCGATCGAAAGCTCCGGGTCGCGAATCAAGGCAATGGCTGCCGCAGCCACTTCATTGAGGTTATGGCAGGGAATTTCAGTGGCCATCCCGACTGCAATTCCCGAAGCGCCGTTAAGCAACACCACCGGCAGACGCGCCGGCAATTGTTGCGGCTCCTGCAAGCTGCCATCGTAATTGGGTGCGAAATCGACCGTACCGCTATCCAGTTCAGCCAGCAATACTTCGGCGAAACGTGTCAGACGCGCCTCCGTATATCGCATCGCCGCCGGCTCATCACCATCGCGCGATCCGAAATTGCCCTCTCCATCCACCAATGGGTAGCGCAGCGTGAAATTCTGCGAAATACGCACCATGGCAGCATAGACAGACGCATCGCCGTGAGGATGAAATTTACCGAGCACATCGCCGACAACGCGCGCAGATTTCTTGCGCGGCGTGCCGGCACGCCCGCCCATTTCCCACATCGCGTAAAGAATGCGTGCCTGCACCGGTTTCTGGCCGTCTGTGACTCGCGGCAGCGCGCGATCCTTGACCGTGGCAATCGCATATTGCAAATACTGAGTGGAGGCGTAACGCCCCAAGGGGAGCGCATCTCCGAATTCACCTGACATAGGAGCAAATCGGGCAGGAGGTTCACCGCCGCCTGCGCTGCCACAAGACGCCGGGGCGACTGCGGTCCCTGATTGTTTTTCCTTCACTTCCACCGCCACTCCTTCGAACAAATCTTTTTGATCGCCCATTACAGTTCAACTTTTGCAGATTTCAGGAAATATCCGCATCGACCAGGTTGCCATACGCTTCCATCCACTCCCGCCTCATAGAGGCATTTTCCTTTGCCATCATCATGTTGAACACGTCGCGATCAGGCTCAGCCACGCTATCGCCCAGACTGACAGGCAACATACGGCGCGTATCCGGATTGAGCGTGGTCTCCCACAATTGTTCGGGACTCATTTCACCCAGGCCTTTGAACCGGCTGACGGTCCAGCTATCGGTTTTTACGCCTTCGTCCTCAAGTTTTTCCTCGATTGCGGCAAGCTCAGCCTTATCCAGTGAATACAATTTGCGGGCAGGTTTGCCTTTTCCCGCGGAGGGCACGTCAATGCGAAACAAGGGCGGCTGCGCGACATACACGTGACCCGACTCGATCAACTTGTGAAAATGCTGGAAGAAAAGCGTCAACAACAGCACCTGGATATGTGCGCCATCCACATCGGCGTCGGCCATGATGACGATCTTGCGATAGCGAAGTCCCGAGAGATCCGCGGCGACTTCTCCACCATGCGGCTCGACCCCGATGGCCAGTGCAATAGCCTCGATTTCCTTGTTGGCAAATAGCGTCCTGGTTTCATCCTGCCAGGTGTTCTTCGGCTTACCCTTGAGCGGCAGCACCGCTTGAAACTCCTTGTCACGCGCCTGTTTCGCCGATCCACCAGCGGAATCACCCTCAACAATAAATAACTCATTGCGATCCGGATCATCGGAGGCGCAATCGGTCAATTTTCCGGGTAACACCGCGACCCCTGATGACTTGCGTCTCTCCACTTTCTGCGCGGCGCGCGTGCGCGCCATAGCCTGGCGCATGACCAGTTCCGCGATTCGCTTGCCTTCATCGGTATGTTTATTGAGCCATAGCTCAAATGGATCGCGCACCATTTGCGCCACCAGCTTAACCGCATCGCGTGAAATCAATTCGTTTTTGACCTGGCCTTTGAATTGAGGATCCAGCATTTTTACCGATAACACATAGGAGGTCCTCGACCAGACATCCTCGGGCACCACTTTCAGCCCGCGCTGGCTCATCGCGTGCAATTCAATAAAATTGCGAATCGCGTTATAAACACCTTCGCGCAACCCTGCGACATGCGTGCCGCCGTGCCGCGTCGGGATCATGTTCACATAAGCTTCGGCCACCACATCGCTCTCAGCAGTCCATGCGATCGCCCAGAGCGCACCCTCGCCTTCAGTGAAACTGTCAGATTCCGATTGCGCCGAGATATAGCGTTCTCCGAAAAACGTTTCCGCCACCGGATCTTTGCCCGAAATCGCGCTCGCAAAATAGCCCTTAATTCCCTCGGGAAAGTGCCAAGTGCTTGTTTCTATCTTGCCGGATTTTTCCACTCCCAGTGAGAATCGAACGCCGGGCAGCAGCATGGCTTTCGCGCGCAGTAACAGGGAAATATCCTGCACTACGATCTTGGGTGAATCGAAATATTTAGGATCAGGCCAGAATCGAATACGCGTGCCGGACTCCCGCGGGCCGGCAGCGCTTAGTTTTTTCAACGGCTCTTTCACCTTGCCATTGTCGGCAAACACCAAGCCGTGAACCGCGCCATCGCGGGTGACCTGCACTTCAAGGCGCGTCGACAGTGCATTAGTCACGCAAATTCCCACGCCATGCAATCCGCCTGCTATGCGATATGCGGCGTCCTTGTCGGTCTTGCGGAATTTACCTCCGGAATGCAGGGTCGTAAAGATGACCTGCACAGCGGGAACTTTCTTTTTTGGATGAATGTCGACCGGAATTCCACGCCCATCGTCCTCGACCGTGGCCGAGCCATCCTCGTGCAGAACGACTGAAATGTTTTTCGCAAAACCGGCCAGACCTTCGTCCGATGAGTTGTCGATGACCTCGACCAGCGCATGATTGGGATTTACCGGATCGGTATACATCCCCGGCCGATGAAGAATTGGAGACAGATCCTCTAAGATCTCTATATCTTCGGCGCTGTATCCCCTAGATTTTGTAGCCATACCCAGATAGTCCACCAGCTATTGTGAAACGGGGCAAAATGATACTCCGCTCGGCGGGCTGAAGCAGCCCGACATTGTCGATTAACTGAAATTAAAGAGGGAAACTGGCGAAACTTAAAACGATTAACAAATAGATCACAATCTTTATTAGAGACATCGCTTGGCCATCATTTTGGCATCCTCGACCACTTTCATGGACTTGAATCCCCATAGTATCGCACCATAAAAATGGGATTCCAGTTTTACCTGCGAAAATGCACGCTGTTGATAGGTATTGAGGATCAATACGCGACCGGTCATCCCCATATCACAGATTACTGAACAAGCCCCTTCAGATACGAATGGCACTTAAGGGTTGGGGACTCGTCCCCTCCTGCCGCCAGCGGTTTGCTGAAGATCGTTGTTTTCGAGCGGATGGATTCATCATTCGCTCGAAAACAACGATCCGCACGAACGGATTTTTCGTTCGTGCAGGTTTTGGAAACGCTGCCGCGGGCGAACCGCGTTTTTATACGGATAAACACCGTCCGTATAAAAACGCGGTTACTGAATAAAGCAGAGTCGGTTTATTCTTTATCCAGGATTTCGGCGCTTAAGTAAGTGACATTCCCTTCAGATACTTCTTTTTCCGGCATTTTATTCCAAGCAAATTCCTCGATCCTGGCAACAGACTTTAGCGCCTCGCCAGGAAATACCGAAAAGCGCCCATGAAAACCATCCAGACTTTTGAACGAACAAGCCATACGTTCGCCACGTGGCTTCATTGCCGGTACTTCTCCAATGTTTTTTCGCTCTCCCCTCCAGCGACATATACCCCTAGGGTTGGCGTGTACCTTTTGAATATTAGCAGCTAGTACCGATTACAATCATTACAATGAGTTTAGCGGAGAAAAATGTGAAAAAAAGCAAAACGGCACAGCGCGACCCCATCCTCACTGAAATTGTTCGCAACGGCGTCATGGCGGTCACCGGCGACATGAAAACCAATCTCATGCGCACCGCTTACAATGTAATCATCTCCGAGGCTCTCGATTTCACGGTCGGACTTTTCACCCCCAAGGGAGAAACCGTTTCGATCGGATTGGGACTGCCGATGTTCATTCGAGGAATGGCTGAAACCATCAAAGCCAAGATCGCACATTTTGGCTATCAAAACATCAAGCCCGGCGATATCCTCATCACCAATGACGCCTACCTTACCGGCAGCCACCTGAACCACGTAACCCTGACCATGCCCTTGTTCTACCAGGGACATCTGGTTGGCTTTGCCTGTTGCATGGCGCATTGGATCAATATCGGCGGCGTATTGAACGGCTTCACCACCGATATCTACTCTGAGGGACTGCAGATCCCCATCCTAAAGCTGCAAAGTCAGGGCAAGTTGAACCAGGATTTGGTGGACGTCATTATGATGAACGTGCGCATCCCGGAACGGGCACAAGGCGATCTGCGCGCGCAGATTACTGCCGTATTAACCGGCGAGCGGCGGTTTCTGGAATTGATTGCCCGCTACGGTCGGATTCCTGTCCTGAACGCCATCGACGAAATCTTGAATCAATCCGAAAGAGCGGCTCGCGCACGCATGCGCTCTATCGCCGATGGCACCTACGAAGCCGAATCGTTCATGGACGACGACGGACTGGACATCGGCAAACGAATACCGGTCAAGGTGAAGGTCATTGTCAAGGATGGGGAAATGACCATCGACCTCACCGATGTAGGCAAGCAGGTACGTGGCTTCTATAACTCGGGGCCATCGACCGGCGTGGCTTGCGCGCAAGTGGCCTTCAAGTGTCTCACCTCTCCAACCGACTATCCCATCAATGAAGGCAGTTTCAGACCGCTGAAGGTTATCGTTCCGCCCGGCCGATTCATCAGCGCCATCCGCCCGGCGCCGATGCGCCTGTGGATGACCTACCCGATGACAGTTGTCGATACCGTGTTCAAAGCATTGGCGCCGGCCATTCCCGACCGCGTCATCGCCGGTCACCATGCCTGCCTGATTCTGTGCGGCTGCACCGGCATCTCCCGCAAGGATGGCCGTTTTTTTATCGGCACCGTGGGACACACCGGCGGCGGATGGGGCGCGAAAATGACCGAAGACGGCATGTGCGCCACCGTGGCCATGAATGATGGCGACACCCACACCAGCCCGGTGGAGATGGTGGAAGCGAAATACCCGGTAATGATGGATTTTTTCCGGCTGGTGCCCGATTCGGGCGGCGCCGGCGAGTTTCGTGGCGGCATCGGCGCCGAGCGTTCAGTTCGTTCGCTTCAGGACCTCACCATTAACTCAACCATTGATCGCGCACATTGCGCGCCCTGGGGGCTGGCCGGTGGGCTCGATGGCCTGGCAAACAAAGTTGAACTGGAAGTGGGCGGAGTGCGCCAGGACAATCTGCCCAATGCCAAAGTGCCCTCGCAATTGCTGCGTCACAACGACCGTGTCATGGTTCGCGGCGGCGGCGGCGGCGGATTCGGCTCGCCGTTGAAGCGAGCGGCGGCAAAAGTCTGCGACGATGTACGGCAAGGTTACGTATCGGTGGAAGCGGCAAGGAGAGATTACGGAGTGGTGGTCGATGCAGCAACACTCTGCCTTGACCTTCCAGCCACCGCACAATTGCGCGCCAACATGCAACGAGAAAAACGCGCAGCTTAAATTCACCGAAGAATTATCTTGACTCAGGGGTCCACTCTAGTGGCATCGGAACTCTGTTCGGCACAAAGAATGACACATGTTCAGTCCGACTCGGCGGCGGCTTCCTTCCCGGCTATGTAGCCCTGCGTGATCGCCCGCCCCACCCCATGCTGGCTGCACCCGGCGGCGGATTCGCCGCCGCAATAGAGCCCAGGGATGAGCTCGCCCTTCATGTCCATCACCTGGCATTTCATGTTGATCCTGAGACCCGCGTATGTGTCATGTACCGTGAATGTGGCCCATGCGGCATAAAATGGCGGAGTCTCGATTTTGTACTTCGGCGCAGGTTTGCCGAAGTCCTCGTCCACACCCAGATCCACCAGCTGGTTGTATCTTTTTACCGTCGCCGCCAGATTCGCCGCCGGCATTGCAACCTTCTGGTGCGCACACTTGGTCAGGAGCGGCGCCAGTTCCTCCAACGATCCGGCCGTGAAAAAATAATCGGGGCGAACCGCGGGCGGATTCAAATCCCAATTCTCCCGTTTAACCGCTTCGGCATCGAAGATGGCCCACTGCGGTCCGGCGGCATAGTCCGGTGGCGCAGAGCCTTCGTTGATGGCCAGCGCCGCATCGACATAGTTCATGGGCGTGTATTTGATCCTTGATGCATTGCGCCAATCGGCGGGCAGGTAGGGATCGAGGGAACCCTGAAAGGTTCCGGCGGGATAGCCGTCGTGCAATTCGTTATAGAAACGCTTGCCCACCTGATTGACGATGATGGCGTCCTGCCAGTCGCGCACGGTAATCCCTGTTGCACCGACCTTGGGGAATATCGGGCTTTCCTTCTTCCATCCAATGTAATTGGTAGGTGTGCCGATGATCGGGCGCTTGCGCAGGGTGCCGTTTCTGTCGAACGTCTGGTTCGCCGTCCCCCAAAGAGATGCGCCGATGGCCATCGCGGCCATTTCGCCACTGGCGTCCTGAGGAGAGAACTCCCCCCCGGCGAGAGGAAATTCCTCGGTCAATCTCACATCGAAAATTCTGCGAAAGTTGACGTTGCCGGTGCTGCCGCCGGTACCAATGATGACCGCTTTACGTGCCCTCACCGTGACGGTTTTTGCGCTCATGGCGATATTGCCTTCGTAGCAGAAACTCTGGAGGGGCGTGGTGGTTCCGGGCAGGATGGTCGGGGTGTAGCTGGCCTGAATGCCGAGCACCTTTCCCGCATTGGGTTGTTCGCGAAAAATCACATCCATGTGGTAGTTCAGGAGGAATCGAATGCCTTTTCTGCGCGCACTCGCCTCCAACGGCCGCATCAGACTGGTGCCACCCGCGCCAGCCGGACTCTCCAGGCTTTGGCCTTTGTCCCAGACGCAGTGATGTTCGCGCTTCGCAGAAATACCGATGCCATGCGCGCCGAAGTTATCCGGGCTCTTGTCCACAAACCGGACACCGTTTTCTATCAGAAATTCGAAGCTCAAAGCTTCGTTGTCCGCCAGCGCGCGCTGCACGCCGCGGTCGTTATAACGGTATTCCGGCATACCGTTGACCTCCACCACGGACCAATCCGTCAGGTCGCGAAACAGGATCTCCGGCGAATCCTCGATGTTGTATTTCTTCTGCTGGCTCGTCCCGCCACCCAGGGCAACATTGCCGCCGCACACCAGGGCATGCCCACCGACCTCGTAATTGGTGTCAACGACGATAACCGAGGCGCCTGCGTCACGGGCGCGAATCGCCGCCGGCAAACCCAGTGCGCCGGAACCGATCACCACCACATCTGCCTCGAGATCCCATTGGGCGGGAATGCCGAACGATGCAACATGCGCCTTTGCTGCCTTTGCTGCCGAAGCATGGGCGCCGACCCGAGGCGCCGTACTGGCGCTGGAACGACGCACAATGTCATCGCGGGAAGCTTTCGGCTTTTTCCTTCCGACCATCAACGCTCTCCTTGAAAATTACAATTGTTGGTCAAACGTCGCGAATTTTGATGGCATAGTAAGACAATATTCAAAAGTCCAACTGCGCGGATCTGGATCCACTTTAGGCAACGAGCATTCCTTTGACACGCAGGTTTCAGACCGTTAGATCGCTCTGACCCTTAATCGTCACTTACAAGCTAAGTGTTGACAATTCTGGCAAAGAACCAGGGTTTGAATTAGGTTTGAATACGTTCCGCTAATAGGTAGGCTTGCGCTTTTTACAAACCTACCTATTAGCGGGAAAGGTGACCTCAATGACGCCCTGCTTGGTTCCGGCTACGCCGGTTTAGGCTAGATTGCGTGCTGCCGCAGGCCGTCCATTACCAACCAGTCATTGTGGTGAAACCACAGCGCAGCATGGCTTGAGCATGGTCACACGCGCAGCGGTCGGGATTTTGCGGATCTGGGTCTGGGCGTGATCAACCCTTGGGCAAGCTGAAAGTTTGCGCATGATGTCCAAGCCCAAAACGAAACGAGCCCTCTTAAAAACCATCCGCGAAGTGGCCAGTGATTTGGCTCAATAATTGCTTAATTACGACCAAGATGAATGGAGGTCCTGGAAACCTGTCATTTCAAGTGCATCTAAAAGATTCTGCGTCCTTGGCGGCATAATTTTGCCACTTGTTCAGAACCGAACGGCGAACTTCTGCCTGAGACAGAAATCCTCGTTTTTGTTAATAGACTCGTATGGAAATCATCCACAGCAATTCTGCCGTTTCGCCAACCCGGGAGTGGGCCAATGACACCCTCGAACGCATCAGCACAGGGAAGCCTGGTTTTCATGCGGTATTGGCAAAGACTGAAAGTGCGGCGAGCCTGCAAGGTTCGCACAATCTCTGGCGCAAAACGGATTCTGCGATGCCGTCAAGCATGAACTCGGGCGCAGCGATCAATACGCTTGATCGCCTTACAGGTCGCGCACCGAACGGGCCAGTCTCCGGACCTAATTCACCCAATCCAGGGCCGGCACCTGAGTTTCATACCGTAAGGTCTGGAGAGACTTTGTATGGGATATCTAAAAAGGTTTTGGAGGCACGGGGACTAGAGGTGACGCCAGCGACTGTCATGCGAGCGGTGGCGCGGCTGGGTGAACATAACGGGATCGCCGACCGCAACCGCATTTATCCGAGTCAGAAGCTCAATACGGCGGTACTGAATGACTCCCCGGGCAAGAGGGTGGCTGAAATTTTAAATTCCCCACGCTCGGGTGGGGATAGTTTTCATCCGTTTGTCGTCCCGGGCCGATATATCAGCACGCTCACACCTGAGGCATCATCCAAAAATGTCCCCGATACCCATCTCAAACCGAGCAATCTGCTGACAGCCAGCGAGTTTCTCGCCAATTCAAACAAGGATTCATGGCGGGAATCTCCAGGTAAATATTTTGATTCACGCCCCAATATCGATTTGGTCGCGAACGCCAATTCGCCAACAAGCCCGGAGCAATTATCGGGTGTTCCAGATGTCGGTTCGAAACTAACTGCACCTCAGATGGTCGCATTGCAAGGAAACGACGAGAAGTTAGTAGATACCACATCCCCGACACCTCAATCGGCAGAAAGACTGCACGACCTGTTTTACAAAGGCGCCATTGGCAAGGCACTTGACTACGTACCTATGGAGCCTGAAATTCGGATGACACTGCAGAAAGCGGGCTCAGTCGCAAGCGGCACCGGGACAGCTTTGAAGCTAGGCGGCTTGCTAGGTGTGGCAACCCCAATCGCGGCAGTTGTCGGGTTTATATGGGGAATATTTTCCGCTCAAAATATCGATCCGACCTTGAGTGCAAACAAACCGAAAGAGTAATCTGCTGAGTAAGGTAATTCCAGATGCATTTGCATTCAATGGGAGGTCGCGAATTAGAATCATTCAGGACAATCATCAGATGGATTACGACGGTTGAAGTACAGGTTTTTTTGGGGGAATAGCCAGAGATATAACGCACGGCGTAGCTGTATGTAGTGCAGGCGGATGCCTTTTCTATGACTACTTAAAACGCCATGTCAGCCCCAAAAGCCCCTGAGTTGTCTTGGCATCGTTCGCGGCAGGCGTCGTTTTCGTGGTGCGAATAACTCCGAGGGCAAGGTCGATCTCATCAGTGGGCGAATAGACCGCGCCGAGTTCGACATAGCCCATGGTTTTGTTCTGTGCCCGGTCTTCGTTGGTCATGACACCCAAGTCCAAGGCGAGCTTGAATTTTTCGCTCACGCCCCACACCGGGGCCATGGAAACCCGATATTGCTCTGCACGGGCCGCATCTTTGATTACCTGATCGGAATGGTTGAAACGTCCCAGGGCGAGATTGAAATGCAGTTGACCAAAGCCGGTTTCCTGCGTCGCGATAAAGGTCGCGCCATAAGAGGTTCTGCCCGTGCCCAGTCCACGCGTCTCATGGCCCTGGGAGACCGGCAGCCGCACTTCGGGTTTGAAACCCAGGCTCAGGCCGGAATCTTTGTTTTCGTGAAAACGCCATTTAGCGCCGATAGCAATATTGCCCAAGCCTCTTTCCCTGGAATTGGTTGCTGCGCCGCTGATTAAAATCTGCTGCTCTGTCGCAGCCACATAAATGTCCAATGCGTCGGAGAAACCGGTGGTCAACACCAGGGGAATATCGCGTTTGACCGTCTTGCCCGCTGCGGCACTGAGGGTTTCGCGCGAATGCGCATAGGAGAGCTCGATTTGATGGCCGCCCTTCCCCTGAGTGCCGGTATCGTCTGTCACCAGGGGTTGTTCGGCCAATGCCGGTTGAGTGAGCAGCAGCGCTGCGGCCAAGGCAGCGCTTTCCGACATGGCGAAGAAGCTTGCAATACTGAAATCTGAATACCGAAACATAAGTGCCAAATTTATTCACGTTTTGAGGAATTTTTTGAGTCTGAAAAAGTTAAAACCCCGTAAGGTTTTTTTAACGATTCAGCCTCCCTGGACGGGAAGGGATTGGATCCATAATTGGACACTTTCCCGGAGAACATACGCACCCGCTAATTATCCGCAAGCCCTGCCTGTTTCACCAATGCCTCGCCCTTGCAGCTGAAACATGGAGTCGGGGCAATCTGGAACGCCAGGATCAGACAACAAACTCCTCTCGCAACAATTCAATCTTGCGCAACAGGATTTCGTCGGTGCATTCAAACAGCACCGCGTCGCCACGCGCCTCGATTTCGAACGGCGTCCAGCTAGGCATGGCAATCACGTCACCACGCTGAAAATCCAAGCGCTCATTGTTGCCGACGCGCACCGTGCCTTCGCCCGCTGTGCAGGCAAATACGCTGCTTGCGGTGGTGCGGCGCTTGAGTGTGGCCGCGCCACCCGGTATGTGATGAAACCGCAGCTCGATGGTTTTGAATATCGGCGTGGATAGGGAAATCGTCCGAATACCGCGCGCGTCCGGTTTTGCCTTGGCCAGCTCCTGTTGAGTCGATGCGTAGGGAAACCAGAAATCGTGCGTTGCAGGCTCCTCGGACACCGCCTGCGGCTCGGCATGGTCCTGCTCAAAGAACATCGGCTCCAGAAGATGCACCAGCGGCACATCCAGAAAGTCGATCCAATAGCCGTTCTCTTTGCCTTCGTTGTAATGGCTGTGCCAGCACCAGTTGGGCGTCAACAGCACGTCGCCGGCGATCATCGGCAGCTTGACACCGTTGACCACGGTGGCGATGCCATCGCCTCCATCGAGCATCAGGCGCAACGCATTGGGCGTGTGGCGGTGCGATTTGGCGTACTCGCCGGGCTTGATCATCTGGTAGGCGCAGATAATGGTCTTGACGGTGTTGTAATCGTTGTCGCCCACCGGGTTGTACATGATGAGATTGCGCCGCTCGGCCAGTTCGGTGCTGATCCAATCCCCGGCGCGATCCAGAGCCAGCTTGCCCTCGGCATAGCGCCACGTCATCGGCCGGTATTGGGTGGTGGGATTAGGCCACAATGAGGGCCGCTTCTTATGCCAACCCGCAGTAAATCGAGCCGCGTTGAAAATGGGATAAAGTTCATCCAGATTTTGCGCCCCGGCAATCGCCGCACTAACGTCATTGCTGCCCATGTTGTCCTCCGCCCGGTGAGTGCATTATTGATACGATAAAAATAACACGCTATATTACCTCCGCGACTGACGAAACGCCATTACGGTACCCTCGGGAAAATGATTGTCACCGGCAATTTACACCCCGAATTGCACCCCGAATTACATCCCGAATTACATCAAATCGAGAATGAGAAAAGAAATTATATGGAACAGCAAGGCGTTTTAATTATTGGCGGCGGCCCGGTCGGCTTGAGCGCGGCGTGGTTGCTCGCCGAGCGCGGCATTCCTGTCACCGTCCTGGAAAAAGCAGCACAGGTCCAAAAAGACTATCGCGCATCGACCTTTCATGCGGCAACGCTTGATCTATTCGAGGGGACCGGCATCACCGAAGCATTGCTGCGAATGGGTCTGCAATGCCCCGTCACCCAGTTTCGCGGATGGAATGAGGGCAAAGTCGCGGAATTCGACCATGCCTTGTTAAAAGACGATACGCGCCACCCTTATCGCCTGCAGTGCGAACAATACAAATTGGCCGAACATCTGTTTGAGACGCTTGGGCGACACCCCAATGCGACGCTTTTGTATCAACACGAAGTTACCGGTATCAATGACAAAGGCGAGCAGGTAGAAATTGTCGCAATGTCAGCGCAGGGCGAGCGTCGTTTTAGCAGCCGCTACGCCATCGCGGCGGATGGTGGGCGCAGCACGGTGCGCCACCAGCTTGGCATCGCGTTCGAAGGCAAGACCTACGCCGAGCGCATTCTGGTGATGGGCACACCGTTCAATTTCAAGGCATTGTTTCCCGACCTGCGCGAAGTCAATTACATCTCTGATCCAGGCAATTACGCGCATATTCTGCGCATCCCCGATCTGTGGCGCATGAGCCTGCCGCTCACCGACGATACGCCCGACGATTTGGCATTGACCGACGAATACATCTATGGGCGCTTGCACAAGTTGATGCCCACAATAGGCACGCCGCCGCTGCCGGTACGCGGGGTCTACGCCGCACATCAGCGGGTAGCCACCACTTATCGCCGTGGTCGCATCTTTCTCGCCGGCGACGCGGCACACCTGAACAATCCCAAAGGCGGCATGGGTTTGAACGGCGGCATGCAGGACGCCTACAGCCTCACCACACGAATGAGCAAAGTCTTGACCGGTGAAGCCCCCGAAACGGAGCTCGACGGCTATGAAGCCGAACGCCGGCCCGAGGCCATGGATGCCATCCTGAAACAAACGGATCAGAACATTACCAACCTCAAGGCAGACGAAACGGCACGCGCTACGCTGTTCGCGGAATACCGGCGCAAGGCTGCCGATCCGGAACTGGCACGCCAGTTCCTGCTGCAATCATCGATGATTGCGTCGCTGCGCCGATGCGGGATGTTGCACAACCCGTGATGCCACGCTCACCGTGTTCCCGAGGCAGCTGGTTTCGGGCAGCGGTTGCGCAACGCTTAGTCTTTTAACGCAACCATTTGGATTTATCGTTCGAAGGTTTCATTCAAAACGCGCGCGAGCCGGACTCCAGCTTTCCTGATTTGCATTTCCAGAAT
Source organism: Bordetella parapertussis (assembly GCA_945897475.1). Lineage (GTDB taxonomy): Bacteria > Pseudomonadota > Gammaproteobacteria > Burkholderiales > SG8-39 > 2-02-FULL-62-17. Next base: position 15,643 of record CAMDFL010000031.1, on the reverse strand, counting down.
CGGAACCGACTGGGTGTAGTAGAGATCTCCTATCTGCACAACTTCTTTGATGGCGCGCGCGCATGTCGCCGCCACCGGCAGCGCGGGATAAACGAAATCGCGGGCAAGCCCATGACTGTCACTGATCCAGTCGGCAAGCGAACCTTGCTCCCAGGCCAATTTATCCCTATCGGCCAGTGGCATAGCCACAATGCCCGCCTCGCCCTTTCTCTCCCCAATGAGCCTGCGCAACATATGGATGTCCCAGATGACATGCAGATTGATGCTGCCGTAGGGCGGGTTATCCCGCTCGCCAAAAAATGACGCCTGAACTTTGTTGCCGCCATTGTCTCGCCGGGTGGCGGCATGCAATGGCTGGTGAATGTCCCCCATAAGGTGCACCACCCATTTGAGCGCCTCGTTACGCTGTCTGGAGGATTTTTTTATATCGCCCAGTATCGCAAGCTGCAGCGCGATCTGCGCCGATGCGCAATTATTGTCGCTGCAATACTTCCCATACTCGGGCTTGGTGCAAAACGATATATCGTCGTAATGCCAGCGACGCTTGCGCCGTCCCCATTCGTAGTCCTTGATCTCGTCCGCCCAGTAGGCCACCTGTCCCAAGGTGCGTCTGTCCGATGACTGGCCGTCGGCAAACCGGTCATTCGCGAGCAAGGCAGTAATCCGCTGCCGTGCAAGCGGCGTAAGGTAACGAGAGGCAATATCGCCAACCATGCGATGCCCTTCCTCCCCCCAGGCGAATGCCGTTGGCGCCGATGCGCAAAGTATTAATCCAATGGCCAATACCTGGCAGGTGAATTTAAGCGGTTTCAACAGGAATTTAGCGGCCAGGAATTTACCGGCCGGGAATTTATCGATCGAATCAGATTCCTGCCGAATGACTCCCACCACGACGGTGAGCGCCCGCAGTTTGCGTTTAAGTTTGCCTATAATTCGGGATATTTTCATTACAATATCCTAGCATTGTCGATATTACGCACTATCATGCCTGTTCAGCTATTGATCACTCCCGAAAACATGACAGCCTCACAGGACGCATGTTTTTATCATGAATGACGAACTTCTCGATAATCTGAAAAGCCGTTTCAATAACCGACAATCCGGATAGATTCATGACCCATAAATCACACCCTTTAAGGCAATTTCCTCAATCCAATGTTGATTGCCTGCATCAGCATAGTTGCCAGTCAAGAAACACCGTTCACGCAGGCCTAGTCGCCTTCACCGCCCTTCTTGCCTTCACCCCAGCCTTGCTGATCGGCGCAGCACAAGCGCAGAGCTATCCCTCGAAACCGGTCAGACTGTTAGTACCATTTCCGGCGGCAGGTCCTGCGGAGGTGATGAGCCGAATCGTGGGTAAGACCCTCTCCGAAGGCCTGGGCCAGCCCTTGATCATCGATGTCCAAGGTGGAGGTGCCGGAACCATCGCCACAGACGCGGCGGCCAGAGCAAGCGCCGACGGCTATACCCTAGTAGTGGGCAGCCTTTCCACCCTGATCACCGGACCGATATTGAATCCCAATGTTCGCTACGACCCGGTCAAATCGTTCACCCCCGTCAGCATGGTCGCCATCGGCACCAGTATGCTGCTGGTGAACCCGGGCTTGCCGGCTAAAACGCTTCGCGAATTGATCGATCTCGCCAAGTCCAAGCCGGGCAGCTTGAATTTCGGCTCGAACGGCACCGGCGCCCTGCCCCATCTGGCAGGAGAGTTATTCAAATCGATAACCGGCGTGGACATCGTTCACGTCCCCTATAAAGGCGCCGCCCCCGCTGCCCTGGGCCTGATGGCGGGCGAGGTGCATCTGATCTTCATCGTACCCTCGGGAATGGAACAACATGTGCGCTCGGGCAAACTACGCGCCCTGGCCGCTGCCGGCCCCAAGCGCATCGCCGCCTTTCCAGATATTCCGACTACAGCGGAAGCGGGCCTGCCTGCCATGGAGACCTACACCTGGTTCGGACTGGCTGGACCGCAAGGCATGCCGGGCGCCGTGGTGGCGCGACTCAATAGCGAAGTTGCGCGAGTGCTTGCAGCCAAGGAAGTCAGCGAAGTGCTGATCAAGCAAGGACTGGAGGGCGGCGCAAGCAGCCCCGAGCAATTCTCAAAATTCATTGTCAGCGAAACCGCGAAGTGGTCAAAGATCATCAAGACGGCGGGAATAAAACTAGAACCTTGAAAGCGTCAGAACAGGGTGAGAGGGAGTCCCTCCCCCGTTACCCCATGCGGTCGCGTAGCTAAGCTTCGGCGAGGTAGAAGCAACACCCGCTCTAGTTGCCCGTGTTTATTTGTCGGTCTTATATAAAGATCGTCGCTTGCGCGCGGATGGCATCATCATCGGTGCGCAAGCGCGCGATCCGCACGGACAGCTTTATCGTCCGTGGGGTTTTTATGCCGGCGCCGACTCCAGTTGCTTAACCGCCTCTACATCCGTGCGAAGGTACTCGTGTACTTCCTTCTCGAACACCTTGCCTTTCGCCAAAGAAAACGCCGCCGAGCGCACCCGATAGCTAGCCGGATCAAGCCCCGGCGGTTCTATGCCTTCGGACAATTCCCGGAGCGTACGAAGCATCTGGCGGCGCAACTTGATGATGTGATTGTCGCTCGTGCCCAGGTGCTCGCGAGTTCGATCACTGATACGCCCCATACTCTCTTGGATACCGCAGTCCTGAATGCCGAATCCCTTTAATCCGGTCCACGACTTGCCGCTTTTCTGTAATGCACGGTCAATTAGGAAATCATTGTCAATATTTCTAAAACAACGATCAGATCCAGCAATGGTTTCCGCATGAATGTAATCCCAGCTCTTGGATCGCTCCATCTCTTTGTCGTTCAAGGGCCGGTCCGGATGGAACTCGATGCTATAGATCATGCAGTTCTCATCGTCGATCGGCACCCAGGCATGCGCGCCAATAGGCGGGTCGATTCCGGGGATGCGTGAGATCACCTTGTGGAATGGCATCGCCATGACATTCGCCGTCCATGAGGTTCCTCCATTGTCCAGATCGCGGCCACTGCCGGAAACAAAACCGAACGGCATGGGAATGATCTCGTAATGCCGCGGCAATCCCCGCCCCGCGCCGTTGGATTCACCACGATGCAAAAACGAAAGATGACTGGTATCAAAGCCGCCCTCGAACGCCTGGAACCAGTTGCACTCCTGCAAATGCCGTGTCGCGTAACGCTGATTGACCGGCACCATGGTCCATTCGAGCTCGGGGAAATCCGGTTTCAAGGCCGGCGGTCCCATATAAGTCCAGATGATGCCGCCGCGTTCCAGGCACGGATAGGCCTCGATTTTCACCCTGCTTTTATAGTTGCTCTCCGCGGGTTCGCTAGGCATATCGACGCAGTTGCCCTCGATATCGAATTTCCACCCGTGATAGACGCAACGCAGGCCGCCCTCTTCGTTGCGTCCGAAAAATAACGAGGCATTTCGATGCGGGCAACGCTCATCGAACATTCCCACATGCCCCTCTGAATCGCGAAACGCCACCAACTTTTCGTTAAGGAGCTTCACCCGCACCGGCGGACAATCGGGCGCGGATAGCGCATCCGAAAAAAGCGCCGGAATCCAATAACGCCGCATCAGGGTGCCCATGGGCGTACCCGGGCCGGTTCTTACCAATAACTCGTTTTCTTCATGAGTCAGCATGTCAAGCCTCCTTGCCAAAATTCCCTATCAATCCGGGTAAATGCTAGCGCAATATGAGCAGCATCGCGACTGCGTTAGTCGCGACACGCTCGTTAGTCGTCACTCGACTACTCGGGCCTGCGTGGTGGTCTTGTAGGGCACGGGAAAAAAATCGCCTCCCCGGCTCTTCCCAAGCCATAGTTGGTAGAAATTACCCTTGGTGTTGAGACCGCGATGAAACGGATGGTTTGCGAGGGAAAGCTTTGCGCTTGCAAGGCTTGCGTCGCGCTCAGCATCAACAACCCCGCCACCCATTTCTCAAAAGCCTTCATGCTCGCTGCCTGCCTGGAGGTTGTTTATTTTCCCGTCGCAGGCAGGTCGATGCGCACCCGCTGCGGCGCGTGCTGCTCGAAGGTCTGCCCGCGGTCGAGCGCAAAGGCTGCCGAGCGCACCCGGACCATATCCGCTTTCAATCCCGGCGGTGTGCCCCCAGCCATGAAATGCTTAAGTGTTTTCAGCATGAACCTTCGCAATTGAACAATATGGATGTCGCTGCTTCCCAGTTGTTCGCGTGTGCGGTCGCTGATCGGGCCCATCGACTCCTGTATGCCGCAATCCTGTATGCCAAATCCCTTGAGACCGGTAAAGGACTTGCCGCTTTTTTGCAAATCGCGATCAATTAGAAAGTCGTTGTCGAGATTGCGCACGCAATGATCAGAGCCGGGTTCAGTTTCCGCGTGGATATAGCGCCATTCGATTGACGCCTTCATTTCCTCGTCATTCAAGGGACGATGCGGGCGGTACTCGATGCTGTAGATCATGCAGTTCTCGTCGTCGATCGGCACCCAGGCATGCGTGCCGGTGGGCACGTCGCCGGGCCGCGCAATGACCTTGTGAAACGGCAAGGCCATAATGTTCGCGCCCCAGGCGGTGCGCCCGTCCTCCAGATCGCGCCCACTGCCCGAAACAAATCCGTAGTCGGTGACCGCGGATTGGTAATATTTGGGCAGTGTACGTATGCCGCCATCGGGCGTATCGCCCTTGTGTAGAAATGCGAGATGGCTGACATCGAACCCGCCTTCTAGCGCCTGGAACCAATTGCACTCCTGGATGTGGCGCGTTCCATAGCGATGCGAGGCCGGCACCGAAGCCCACTCAAAATCCGGGACCTCGGGCTTGTGTTCCGCCGGCCCCATATAAGTCCACACCACTCCCCCACGCTCCACGCACGGATAGGCGGTCGCCTTGATCCTGTGTTTAAAATTGCTTTCGGCGGGTTCGCTGGGCATATCGACGCAGTTGCCCTCGAGATCGAACTTCCAGCCGTGGTAGACACAACGCAGACCATTTTCTTCGTTGCGTCCGAAAAACAGCGATGCGTTGCGATGCGGGCAACGTTCATCGAACAGTCCTACCGCTCCCGTGCTATCGCGAAATGCCACCAGCTTTTCGTTCAGTAACTTTACGCGCACCGGTGGGCAGTCCGGATCGGGCAAGGCCAAGGAGAACAGCGCCGGGATCCAATAGCGTCGCATCAAATTACCCATGGGCGTGCCGGGTCCGGTTCTGACCAGCAATTCGTTTTCTTCATGTGTCAATTTGAATCTCTCTTTCACCAATGACATAACACCGCAAGAAATGCTACCTTAGAGAATAAGCAAATACCACCATCTCATTATTTCATCGTTTCATCGTTTCATCATTTCATTGCGCAGGATACCAATACCATCATGAACCAGAACGAAAACAGCGTCTTCACCGAAACCAGCGCCGGCACCCCCATGGGCGATCTGATGCGCCGCTACTGGCATCCGTTTGCCGCCATGACGCAAATGGACAAACAGGAAACCAAGGCCGTACGCCTGATGGGCGAGGACCTGGTGCTCTACAAAGACTTGAGCGGCAACTTCGGTCTGGTCGAGCGCCACTGCGCGCACCGCCGCGCCGACCTCTCCTACGGTTTTGTGGAGAAAGAAGGCATTCGTTGCAATTACCACGGCTGGTTATATGACGCCACGGGCCGCTGTACCGAACAACCCTTTGAGGAAACTGCCAATCCCGCATCCAACCAGAAGGACCGCATCCAACTCAAAGCCTACAAAGTGCAGGCGCACGCCGGCATGTTGTGGGCCTACATGGGTCCGGAGCCCGCGCCGCTGGTTCCCAACTGGGAACCCTTCACCTGGAAAAACGGTTTCGTGCAGATCGTGATCTCGGAGGTGCCTTGCAACTGGTTTCAAGGCCAGGAAAATTCCATCGATCCGGTGCATTTTGAATGGATGCACGATAACTGGGGACTGCGGCTGAAAGGAAAGATTGGAGAGCGGGTACCCAAGCACCTGAAAATCGACTTCGAGGAATCGGACTACGGCATTCAATACAAACGCGTTCGCGAAGGCGGCGACGAATCTCACCCGCTGTGGATCGTCGGCCGCGTCTGTCTGTGGCCGCACGCGCTGTTCACCGGCAACCATTTCGAATTTCGTGTGCCCATCGACGATAACAATATGCTTTCGGTCGGCTGGTTTTTCAGCCGCGTACCCAAAGAAAAGGAACCCTACGTCCAGGAAAAAATCCCCTGCTGGGAGAGCCCGGTGCAGGATGAAAAAACCGGCCGCTGGATTACCTCACACATCATGAATCAGGATTTCGTCGCCTGGGTGGGTCAGGGACAACTCGCTGATCGCACCAAGGAGCATCTGGGTCAGTCCGATCGCGGCATCGTCATGATGCGCAGGCGCTTCCTTAGCGATCTGGAAGTCATCGCCAAGGGCGGCGATCCCAAGGGGATCATTCGCGATCCTAAGATCAACGAATGCGTGCGCCTGCCGATTGCAGCTCGCGAAGAGTTGGTCCAAGGCTTGTCCATGGAGCAGATCAAAGCGCTAAAACCCGGCGAGGCCTTGAGCGGCGCAGGACGCAAGGAGTTTCCATTTCTGATCGGGCAGCCTGAAGAGGTCAAACGCGCTTACTTGGATGCGATGGGGTACTGATCGGAGCTGGCATGCAAAATTTGCCGGCACGCAGAAACCTTACCTCCATGGAAGAAGGCGCATTATGAGCCGTTTTCAACGTAAATCATTCCGGCTAGCGGGATTTCTGACGGGTGTGTTGGGGTCGCTGAATCTGGGGAACGCTGCCGCGCAAACCGCCTATCCTGAAAAGCCGATACGCATTGTCGTCGGGTCCCCCCCGGGCAGCTCGCAGGACACGGTTGCACGCCTGCTCGCGCAGAGATTCTCCGAGACATTGGGTAAGGCGGTGGTGGCCGAGAACCTTGCAGGTGCTGCCGGCGCTATCGGAGTAGAACGCGTCGCCAGAGCAGCGCCGGACGGCTATACGCTTGGCCTCTTGGCCCAGGGGCAACTCACAGTCAATCCCAACCTGTACAAGGTGTCCTACGACACCTTGAGGGATTTCGCCCCTGTATCGGAGGCAACCGCATCGCTGAATATGGTGGTGGTGCACAACACCGTCCCCGCAAAGAGCATCAAGGAGTTGGTTGCTATGGCGAGAGCACAGCCTGAGGTGCTCACCTACGCTTCCGGCGGCAACGGCAGCGCATCACACCTGCCCGCGGAATTGTTCAAATCAATGGCAGGCGTGAACATCGTGCACGTCCCCTATAAAGGCGTCAGTGCGGCGATACCAGACCTGGTGGGCGGGCGCATCACCATGAGTTTCATTCCGATGTCTCCGGTCCTGGCGCTGGTACGCGAAGGCAAACTTCGAGCGCTCGCGGTGACCTCCTCGACTCGCTCACAGGCGATCCCCGAATTGCCGACCATCGCCGAATCTGGCTATCCGGGCTACGAATTTACCGCGTGGCAGGGATTGTTAGCACCGGCAAGAACGCCGTCTGAGATTATTGGCAGACTCCATCTCGAAGCCGTCAAGGCGCTAGCGCTACCCGAGGTTCGCGCCAAATTTGCCTCTCTCGGCCTGGAAGGAGTCGGCAATTCGCCGGCTGAGTTCGCCGCAGCGATCAAGTCCGACCTCGCGAAGTGGGCGAAAGTGATCAAGGAGGCGGGCATCAAGCCAGATTTGTAACGCGAACGCATTAAACCTCGCCTTCGGTGATGCCAGCATTCTTTCTCACTTTTGAATGCCCCCTTGAGAGTTTGAAAAACCAGCCGGCGATTGAAATCGACTCTCACTGAAAAGATCAAAAATAGGTCGTGATCATTTATTTTCAACGATGGAGATAGAACCAACATGATGCCCCCAGAATTAAAAGGGATTATTGGCATCCCTTTAACGTCTTTTAACGCCGCCAACGAATTTGACCCAGGACCACTACGAGAACAGCTGGACTTCTTTGTTAGACGCAAGGCTGCGGACATGCTTGCGTATCCAATGCATGTCAGCGAAGCACTCGAGATGTCTGACGTGGAGAGAAAGCGTGCTCTGGAAACGGTGATTGATCATAACAACGGCAGGCTACCGGTAATCGCGCACGTCAGTTCGCCTGGTACCGACAACGCCGTAGGCTTTGCCAAGCACGCACGCGACGCAGGCGCAGACGCAATTGTTTGCACAATTCCGTACAACTGGGGACCGACTCCTGCCGGAATCAAGGCCCACTACGAAAAGCTCCTAAATAGCGTTGAGCTGCCACTGTTCATATACAACCCGGCAGCCTCATACTACGGATCGCCGGCGCAGATTTCACCCCAGGTCGTGTTCGAACTGGCCTCGCAATATGAGCATCTGGTAGGAATCAAGGAAGCCAGCTGGAACACGGAATACTTCGCTGATGTGGTCAGGCGAACTTCCAAATTGCCGAAAAAATTCGCGGTCTTCGCGGGAATAGAACACCTGGTTCAAACCATGAGCATGGGAGGCGTCGGATCGTTCTCGGTGCTCAACCTGCTGTTTCCGGACCTGGTGAGGAGCGTATACGAACTGTGCGAGCGCGGAGCCTTCGTTGAGGCCATGCCACTGCAACACAAAGTGTCGGAACTGCTGATCACCATCAAAAAATACAAAATGCACGCAGCAGTGAAGGCGCTGTTGGAAATGCAGGGATTACCGATTGGTCAGCCAAGACAACCCAACCTTCCTCTTGATCCGAAAGAGAAAGAGGCGCTTGTGGCCACACTCAAGGACATTGGTGTCTGGCCGATGGATCGCTGGGTTTAGTTTGCCTATGCGATCAGGATAAAGCGAGCTCAACTGGGCCTCGTTCGGCACGAACACCAGCAGTTTTTATTTCATGGAATCGCTCAGGCGAACACGCGGCGCGGAATTCCTGCATGTGCCCTACAAGTCATCAGCGCAATCGCAGCAGGCGCTGATCGCCGGGGAGGTCCAGGTGAATCTGTATTCCGTCGGCCAATCCTTGCCACAGATAAAGGCCGGCAAGCTACGAGTGCTGGCGGTGATGGGCGCAAAACGCTTACCCTTCATGCCCGCCGCGCCCACTTTGCGCGAAGCGGGAATCGATCTGCCCCTGTCCACCTGGTACATGCAGTTCGCGCCCACCGGCACACCTAAGGATGTGGTCGCGCGCTTGAACGGCGAGGTCAATAAACTGATGAGTAACGTTCAATTCGTCGAGAAATTCATGACACCGATTGGCGTAACGCCGCCCGATCCCATGTCACCCGAGGAGTTAAGTGTCTTCATGAAACGCATGCGCGATGGATTCGCCGAAGTGGCGAGGGCCATAGGTTTGAAGCCGGAGTAGCTAGCGCAGCTTGGGCGTCTCTGTAGTGACGTCGCCGCATTGAGCGCGATGACGCAACGCGTGATCCATCAACACGCAGGCCAGCATCGCCTCCGCGATAGGCGTTGCACGCAGGCCGACGCAGGGATCATGGCGACCGGTGGTCTGAACGGAGATGGGCTTGCCCTCGAGGTCGATGGAGCGGCGCGGAATGCGAATGGATGAGGTGGGCTTCAAAGCAATACTGACCACGACGTCCTGCCCCGAGGAAATACCCCCCAGAATTCCGCCGGCGTTATTGCCAACAAAGCCTTCGGGAGTGAGTTCGTCGCCATGTTCGCTGCCGCGCTGCGTAATCGATCCAAATCCCGCGCCGATTTCCACGCCCTTGACCGCGTTAATACTCATCATCCCGGAGGCAATATCCGCATCGAGGCGCCCATAGACCGGCTCGCCCCAACCCACAGGAACACCAGAGGCCACCACCGTTACGCGCGCGCCACAGGAATCGCCCGCCCGCCGCAGACTATCCATATATGCCTCAAGCTCGGGTACACGATCTGGATCGGCGCAGAAAAAGGCGTTGTTGGCCACATGCTCCCATCCCTTGAACGCGAGAACGTGCGGACCGATTTGCGCGATGTAGCCGCGAATTTCAACGCCGTAGCGCTCGCGCAGCCACTTCCTGGCGATGGCACCAGCGGCCACACGGATCGCAGTTTCTCGCGCTGAAGAACGACCACCTCCGCGATAGTCGCGAAAGCCGTATTTTTGCGTGTAGGTGTAGTCAGAATGACCAGGCCGAAAGGTATTCGCGATATCGGAATAGTCTTTGCTGCGCTGGTCTTCGTTGCGGATCACGAAACCGATCGAGGTTCCGGTGGTCTTGCCTTCGAGAACGCCCGAGAGCAATTCAATCGTGTCCGACTCCTGGCGCTGCGTCACGTGGCGCGAGGTCCCCGGTTTTCTGCGGTCCAGTTCAAACTGGATATCCGCCTCGGTCAAGGCCATTCCCGGCGGGCAGCCGTCGATCACCCCGCCTATGGCCGGGCCGTGTGATTCACCGAATGATGTGACGCAATAAAGCGTGCCGAAGCTGTTGCCGGACATGTTGACATTCCCAACGCAAGTCATTGAAGTTTAACATGAGGGTACCCAACTACCGAGCCGCGACGATGACCGAAGAAGATCCCGATAAACGCAAAGGCCCCGGCGGCCTGACGATGCGTCAAATTCTCGAACAAACGCAAAAGAGCATCGCGCGCGACCGCGAGGCGACATTAAAAACACGCAATGCCCTGAAGCAAGGAAACGGCCGTTGGCAACGCTTCGTGCGATATGTGTGGGACAAAAAATAAAACGAGTCTGCTTTATTCAGAAACCGCGTTTTTATACGGATGGTGTCTATCCGTATAAAAACGCGGTTCGCCCGCGGCAGCGCTGCCAAAACCTGCACGAACGAAAAATCCGTTCGTGCGGATCGTTGTTTCAAACAACGATCTTCAATACACCGCTCGCTGCAGGAGGAAACGGGCCAAAAACCCTTAAGTAATTGCCATTCGAGTCTGGCCCCTTTTCAGTGCCGCTATAAAACCGTCTCTCCGTGCATCTCCTTCGCCGCCTTTCTCAGATCGGGCATAACGCTCTCGGCAAAGCGCTCCATATTGCGTTTGGTGAGGTCGGCGGGCAGCGTGCCGAATTGCAGCAGCGCGAGAATATTTCCGAGGCCTGCTTCCTTGACGTAGCCGATCAGCTTTTCCTTCACCGTCTTGGCGGTGCCGCAGACGAACAGGCCAATATCGTTGCACTCCTTGACGCTGATATGGGCTTCCATGGCCGCGCGCCGCCCCATCAATGCCTTGAAGGATTCGCGCGAGGTATAACCCGGCGGCAAAAGCATATCGAAGGGGATATGCAGGAAGCGCTCGCGAAACGCCAGGTAGTGCTTTTCCGCTTCCGCCAAGGCACCCTCGTCGGTGTCGCCGATGTAGATCGGAATCAACCAACCCAATTGCTTGGGCTCGGCCGTATAGCCGAAGCCTTGCGCCTTATCACGATACATCTGCAAAAAACGCTGCAGCACCTTGAACGGACTGTAAGTTTGCAGATAGGTATATTTGCGCGAAGGGTGGGAGGCAAATTCAATGGTCTCGCCGCTGCCCTGCGACGGTATCCAGATGGGCGGATGCGGCTGCTGATAAGGCCGTGGCCAGACATTGACATATTGAATGTGATAGTGCTTGCCGAAAAATTCGAAAGGCCCCGGCTCGGTCCAGGCGCGGATGATGAGGTCATGTGCTTCGTGGAATTTTTCATGCGAAAAAGTCGGATTCACACCGAAGGAATGATATTCGGCGCCGATACCTCGAACGAATCCGGAGATCAATCGCCCGCCGGTGATGTTATCGATCATGGCGTGCTCTTCGGCCACCGTGAGCGGATTGGAGCGCAGCGGCAACGCACTGCCCAGAATCGCGATCTTGGCCTTGGTGGTGCGGCGCGACAACGCCGAGGCGGTCACTACAGGCGAAGGCATGATGCCGTAAGCGGTCTGGTGATGTTCGTTGACGCAAAGACCGTCAAAACCGAGTTCTTCGCCGTACTCCAGCTCATCCAGATAACGGTTGTAGAGCAGATGGCCTTTTTTTGGATCGTAGAAGCTGTTGGGCAGCGTCACCCAGGGCGTCTTGTAATCCTTGGTTGCCTCCATATCGAGGTCGGCATAGGGCATCAGATGAAATAGCAGAATGTTCATGTCGGCACCTCAACGGGGCAAAGTCGCCGCGAATTCGCGGAACAGACGCAAAAATTCCTGTGGTCGTTCCACCTGCGGCAGATGGCCGCATTGAGGAACGATATGAAATTTCGAACCGGCAATCATCTCTGCCAACGCCGGCGCATAGCCGGCAGGGAGAATCTTGTCGTGCTCGCCCCAGATGATTTGCGTGGGCAGTTCAATGCGATGCAGCCATTTATGCAGATTGGGGTCGTACAGGCGCGGCTCCCAACCCAGGCGCGCGGTGGTGAAGATATTTTTCAGCAACACTTCCTGCATGTCCGGCGAGGGTTTAATCGCAAGCAGCCGATCAGCAATGGTCTGATCATGGAAAAGATTTTTGATCCGTTCCTCCGGCGACCACATAAACAGATCGCCTTTTTTCAATCCCTTCACGTGAATCCCCGAGGGCCCCATCAAAGTCATGGCACAAAATCGCGATGCATCGCGGATGGCGATTTCCATCGCCAGCCAGCCGCCCAGAGAAGCACCGACGACGTGCGCGCCGCGAACATCAAGCTTATCGATGAAATCCAGATAGAAATAAGCCATATCGTGGATGTTGTCGAGCCAGGCGGGTTCGTCGGAACCGCCAAATCCGGGGTGCTCCGGTATCAGAACAGTGTAATTACTGGCGAGCTCCTGCAAAAAAGGATCGACCATCCCTGCCCCACCTGCGCCATGCAAATACAACAGAGTAGGTCCCTGGCCGCCACGCTTGAGCGTGATCTTGCAGCCCGATACATCGAGCACTTCATTGGTAAATGTCGCTGCCATTCGTCCTCCAGAAATATTCATGCCACCGCGAAAGCGGGCATTCTACTCGCCGGCACCAAAAGGCATCACATAGGCTTCGCGCCTCGCGCCAGAGGCAGCGCGGCGCTTAACGGGCGGACGTACAATGCGGCGCATCGCATCGTCATTGACTCGAGAGGAAGCACATGGCCAAGCTTCGCCATATCGCCATTTCTGTAGCGGATCTGGAAAGCAGCGCCGATTTTTACGAGAAGGCATTCGGCATGAATCGCCTGCGAGAAAACCCAGTCGCTGTGAGTTTGTCGGATGGGGTCGTAAACATAACCTTGCTCAAATTTCCTACCGACGAGATGGCGGGCGACGAACGCGGCAAGGATTTCCACGGTCTGCATCACCTGGGTTTCGTGGTCGACAATGTCGATGCCCAAGGCGCGCACGTGATGCAATGCGGTGCGACGTTTCATAAAGCACCGACGCCGCAGATGCAGGCCGAAACCAAGTACCGTGGACCCGACGGCGTGATCTTCGATCTGTCCAGCCCCGAGCATCGCTGGCCCGGGACCGTGATCTAGAAATGCGGCAAATTCAAATACGACAAATCGAAATGCGGTGCATCGAAATGCGGCAAATGGAAATGCGGCGCATCAATATCCAACAAATCAAAAACTGAGTGCTGCTTTGAACGCCATCGCGCGCCCCTCGGCGTTCGCTCCATTTCAAGTCAAAAGTTTTCGCTTCCAATGGCCGGCGGATCTGGCCACCTCGTTCGCCCTGGAGATGGAGGTCATCATCCTTGGGTGGTACGTATTGGTCGAGACCGAATCGGTGTTCCTGCTCACGGTGTACGTATCGCTGCATCATCTGGGCACGCTATTGGGGCCGTTTTTCGGTGTAGCCGGTGATCGCATCGGCCAGCACACCATGCTGTGCGCCATGCGCGTGTTCTATACCCTGATGTCATCCACGCTCATGGTTTGCGCTTTCATGGGTGTGATCAATCCGATGCTGGTGCTGCTCATCGCCACTTTTTCGGGATTGGTGCGACCCTCCGATATTGGCATGCGCAACGCAGTCATCAGCGAAATCATGCCGCCCAATCAATTGCTCAGCGCCGCAGGCTTTCAACGCACCACGCAGGATTCCGCCCGAATCGCGGGCGCGTTGACCGGCGCCGGGCTGGTCGCCATGCTTGGCATGGCGCAGGCCTACGTCGCGATTGCCTGTCTGTACGCCACCAGCGCCTGGTTGACCTTGCAAGCGGGCCGCGCGCGGGCTGTTCCGATGGATGCATCCCCCCGTATCGAACGTGAATCCCCGTGGCGTGAACTCAAAGAAGGCGTCAACTACGTGTGGCGAACGCCGCACATCAAAGCTGTGATGTGTCTGGCCATAGTGCTCAATGCAACTGCTTTTCCGATATTCATGAGTTTATTGCCTTATGTGGTGAGGGAGGTCTATCACGACACCCAGACCACCCTGGCTTATCTGGTCGCGTGTGGATCCTTAGGCGCCTTGCTGGGATCGATACTGGTCAGCCGCTTTGCCAACAGCATCAGCCCGGCTCGCTTGACGATTCTCGCCTCCGCCGCCTGGTTGGCGATGCTGCTGATATTCGCTCAAATGAACGGACCGATGTGGGGCGCGCCAGCCCTGTTTTTCGCAGGCATGGCGCAGGCCTCCGCCCTGGTGCCGATGACCACCATTTTGCTGCGACACACCGCCCCCCACTATCGCGGCCGGGTCATGGGTATTCGCATGCTGATGATTTATAGCAACATGCCTGGGATACTTTTGTTCGGGCCTATCGTCACCGGCATCGGTTATGCGCCAACCGTATTCGTCTATTGTATTTTCGGCTTGTCCGCCATTTGGGCGATCACCTTCGCCTGGCGGGAAGATTTGTGGCGGGTCTATGCCCTGACCAATAAGCGCTGATCGTCAGCCGCTAAGCCTCTAAGCAAGCATTCTCCACACCAGCCCTCATCCTGACTAACCTCAGTCAGACTTTACTGCCCGAACATTCTTACTTGCGATGTCATACCCTCTTAATCGCGTTGCTACTTGACGCGGAGAAATAGGCTTGCCACGGTTATAAGTGTTCCATGGTGCTGCGTATTTCGCGCAATGTGACCGGTCGTTTCGCGTCATCGTGACCGATGGCGGGTTGCTGCACGGATTTTTATTTATGTTACCTCAATCGGTCACGATGGCCGCGAAATCGCGGTCACGATGACGCGAAACGTCGGTCACGATGGCGGTGAAATCGCGGTCACGATGCGGCAAAATCGCGGTCACGATGCGGCAAAATCGCGGTCACGATGGCGTGAAATCGGCGAAACAGGAGGGTTAGCCGCCGGACGCTTCGAGTCCTGCATGCCTCAGCCGGAGGTGTGCGATGCGTAATGCCACTGCACCGAAGCCCCCGTCGTTCGCCTCGTTAGTTCAGCAGTTCTTTACGGAGTACCTGGTCGCGCAACGCGCGGTCAGCGCGTGCACGGTGGCCTGCTACCGCGATGCATTGATGCTGTTCCTGGACTTCGCCAGTCACAAGCTGGGCAAGGCGCCGACAGCCCTGCGGCTGAGTGACATCCAGCCCGATCTGATTCTGGCGTTCCTCGATCATCTGGAGCACGGTCGGCACAATGCGGTTCGCAGCCGCAACAGTGTCAGACACAGATCGATGGTGGTGGAGTCCAACGCGTAGAGTGGTTCCTTGAAGCCCAGCCCAATGTCCTCGCCCTGATGCAACTCGACCGCTATAGCAATCAATCGATGACCGAGTGCCTCGAACAATCGCCAGTCGCGTCG
>CAMDFL010000030.1 GCA_945897475.1 Bordetella parapertussis | reverse complement strand
CGAATCCGATAAGGCTCGAGGCAAGACCTTAGCAAAACAAAACCGGTCAGGGGACTAGAGAATGATTGATACCTCGTTGCGAATTGATGTTCACTTCCACATTATCCCGGCGTTTTACAGCGAGGCCGCGTTGGCGGCAGGTCGTGCGCCGGCGCGAGGAACCTTTCCCGATTTCACGCCTGAGCTGGCGCTGGAACTGATGGACGCCAACGGCATCGCTACCGCAATTACTTCGCTGTCTCAGCCCGGCACGCATTTCGGTGACGACGGGCAAGCGCGAGCATTGGCGCGGCGTTGCAATGATTTCGCCGCTGACATGCATGCCCGATGGCCGCGCCGCTTTGGCGCGTTCGCGACGCTGCCGCTGCCCGATATCGAAGGTGCGTTGCGGGAAATCGACTACACCTTGGATACGCTCAAATTCGAAGGCGTGTGGCTGTTCGCCAGTTGTGAGGGACGATTTCTTGGTGATCCGCTATTCGACCCGGTAATGGCCGAACTCAACCGCCGGCGCGCTGTGGTTTTCGTGCATCCGGCAATGCATCCTTCCATGGCATCGGTAGGCCTGCCTTGGCCTGGATTCATGATGGAGTATGTGTTTGACACCACGCGCGCGGCGGTGAATCTCATATTTACCGGTGCATTGCATCGCTATCCCGACATTAAATTCATTCTTTCTCATGCGGGTGGCGTGCTGCCCTTCATCGCCTGGCGTCTGTCGGTCTCCCCGATGATCGATCCGCGTATGCCGCAATTGTCGCGCGAGGACGTTTTTGCGGGCTTACGCCACTTCTGGTATGACACGGCGCTTGCGCCTTGGGCCGGCAGCATGGCCGCGCTGCGTGAGATTGCCGATCCTTCGCGCATTCTGTTCGGCAGCGATTGGCCGTTTGCCAATGCCAATGTGGTGCCTGAAGAAGTGCGCAGTCTGAATGCACCGGGGGTGCTCAATGATATTGAGCGGGCCGCAATCGAGCGTGGAAACGCGGAATTACTTTTTCCGGGATTGAAGCAGGTCTCTTAATCCGGTTTGATGTGAACGCCGGCCTCGTGTTTGTTGGAATCGACGAAATGGGTGTTATCAGTCATCACGTCGATGGCATTGCCGCCGTCCTTTTTTTGAAAAGAAATAACGCGGATCAAAATCTCTCTGGATCAATATCTGCGTGGATTGCTATAACTTTTTTGGACCCGGTCGGCCATCCTCGACCAGAAAGGACGCAATGGTATTGCAGCGCGCATCGCGTGTGTCCACATCCACCATGCCGCGCAGGTCGGCGGTCATGGCTTTGGGCGTCACCGTGACGCGCAGGTAGCCGCGGTATTCGGTGTTGGCATATTGAATATGCGGGTTCTCATTGAGCAAGGCGCCCACGGCCCACGATGGGACCAGAGTGCGCGAGGTGACCGCGCTCACACAGAGGTCGGTGGCCAACACCGGCGAATTCGGAATATCCGGGTCGAGCGGCGTTTCGCTCACCCAGAACATGTGCGTGTCGCCTCCCAGGATCACCGGATTGGATACGCGGTTTTTCTGCAGCGACTGCATCATGCGCTTTCGGGCGGCGGGATAGCCGTCCCAGGCATCGGTCCAGAAGCTTTGCGTATCGCCCATGGATAGATCCAGTTGCGCAAACAAAGTTTGTTGCGCCAGCACATTCCAGCGTGCCTTGGATGCGCCGAGACTCTGGTCGAGCCATGCCTCCTGCTTCAAGCCCAGCATGGTGGCCTCGGGGCTGGTGCGTTCGGCGCAATTCACCAGATAGTTTCCGCCGCCGCGGGTGCTGCGCTGGCATGGCTGCGGGGTTCGATACTGGCGTCCATCGAGCATGTTGATCTGCGCCAGTTGGCCCCAGGCCAGCGACGTATAAATCTGTGTGTGCGGGCCTTGCGGGCGCATGGAGCGGGGCAACGGCATGTGCTCGTAATAGGCCTTGTAGGCGCCGGCGCGGCGCGCGAGAAATCGTTCCGGCGGTTCATCGAGAAAAACAGAACGATCATTGGCGTAATCGTTTTCGAATTCGTGGTCATCCCAGGTGAGAAGCCAGGGCACCGCAGCATGCAGGGCCATCAGGTCGGGGTCGCGTTTGTACAAGGCATAGCGCCGTCGATAATCATCCAGCGTAATGGCCTTGGGCATGCCGTGCGAGCGAACACGCGCGTTGAAGGATTGTTCGTAAATGTAATCACCGACAAATATCATTAGATCGGGATCGTCCTGCAAGGCATGCCGGTAGGCAACGAAGTGGCCTTGTTCGTAGTGCTGGCAGGACGCCACGGTGTAACGCAACCTGTCCACAGGCGCGCCAGGCGCCGGCGCCGTGCGAGATCGTCCAATCGGGCTTGTCGCCTCGCCTGAGGTGAAGCGATACCAATAGGGGCGGGCAGGGGACAGGCCCCGCACTTCGACATGCAGCGAATGCGCCCAGTCCGGCTGGGCCAACTCCGTGCCCGAGGCAACGATATTTCGCATCGCCTCGTCGGTGGCCACCTCCCAGCGCACCGCTATGGGTTCGGGGGCAAGCCCGCCGCGCGGATCATTGGGCATGGGCGCGAGACGTGTCCACAGCACGAATCCGTCGGGCGAGGGGTAGCCCGAAGCCACGCCCAGTGAAAAAGGGTCGGTAGCGAATCGGGGATTGGTTTGCGCGCGACTCTGTGGCGCGACAGCCAGGATACCCCAGGCTCCCAGAGCAGAAATGAATTCGCGACGATCGATCATCTGTCTAAGTCTCCAGCATTTGCTCTAACCGCCGATGCGCACCGCTCGCCAGCCATCGGGAGCGCCTTTGGTTTTTAGCGTTCCGCCCATGTCCAAGCCGGAGACGCGCCCGGTGTATTGCACGCCATCGGCGGTAAAGCTGATCTGATCGCCGCGCATTCGGCCGGCCACCGGCACGCTCTTGCCGCCTGAGGTGAGGGTGCCTGATAGCATCTGGAAAGTCTGCTCCAGCTTCAATTCGCCGGAGGGCATCTTCCAGGTTCCTGCCGCTTTCGCGGGTACCACCCACAGATAGGCCACGCAGTTAAAACTGCAATTGGGCTTACTCTCGTCGCGAATCGACTCGTCGTGCTGCCATTCATCCATGGTGAAGGTGTTGCCGATAACACGCGTGCCCGGTTTGAGATTCAGCAGCGCAGGGCGCAGTTTCAGGTTGATGCTGGGCAACAAGAACAGTGTAATCACGCTGACCTGGCTCAGATCGAATTCGAACAGGTCTTCGCGGATGAAATTGACGCGGTCGCTCACGCCTTCTTTTTCGGCGTTGCTGCGCGAGTGTTCCACCAGATCCTGATTGAACTCAACGCCGATGCCGCGCGCGCCATGCCGCGCCGCGCCGATCACGGTGCGCCCGTCGCCCGAACCCAGATCGACCACAACGTCTCCAGGGCCTGTCTTGGCCAGTTCCATCATCTTGTTGACCATGACCAGATCGGCGGGCAGCCAGATAACGTCTTTACCAGGCAGGCCGACGTAAGGCTCGAAGGGTTTCGTGGCTGCTTTCGCGGCTTCCTGGGCCGGCGTGAGGCCGGTCAACGCGCACAAGCATGACGCGGCGGCGACACGGCAAAAGGCAAGCGTTAAGCGGTTCATGACAATTCTCCAAATACTTCGCGAATTCAAGATCGGGGTGTTGGTCCGGGAAAACAGGCTGGATCATAGCAATGCCGCGGCCAGGGATGAGGATCTTGCAGCCATTGAATTTGAGGCTGTGATAAAGGCACACGATTTCACTGCCTTCCACGCGGCCTTTGGAGAGCGCGTACTTCCGGTGCGGGCATTGGTCCTGCAATGCCACGACCCTGCCGTCTTCACCGCGGAACATAACCACCGCCTCGCCGCAGATCACGCGGCCTAGCGGCGTGTGTTGTACTTCATTCGGCATGGCGGCCACGTACCATTGTTGCCAGAGGAACATGCCGAGGTTCCCGGGCGCCGCGCGACTAAGTGGAAGCTCGGCCTATTTCTTCGCGGCGTCTGCCTTCGCAGGCGCGTCGGCTTTGGCCGCGGGTGCAGGTGTGGCAGAGGCAGGCTTGGCCGATGCTGCCTCCATGGCGGATTTGAGTTTCGCGGCCTCGGTATCCTGCGCTTCACGGAGAGCGGTGAGCGCCTTGGTGGCACCGGCCAGATCGTCTTTTCCGAGCGCGTCCTCGATGGCCTTACTGCCGCTGCTCATAATGTCGATCATTTTTGAGCCTGTGCTCAGTTGTTCCCGCAGCCCCTCGGAGGTCGGACGCGCCTTTTCCACATAATCGACCAATGCCTTCAGCTTGGCTTGTGCATCGCTGTTTGCGGTTTTTTGCTGCTCGTCGAATTTGTCGCCCAGTTTTTTGCGATTGTCCTCGTTGTCAAAGCCGTCCGACTTGGCGGCGGCTTCTTCGGCGCGTTTGAAGGCCTCCGCGTACGCTTTGTTGAAATCCTCGCCACTGCGTTGGCGCGCGGCTGCCAGTTCGGCGTTTGCCTTGCTCAGACCGGCTTGCGCCTCCTGCAGTTTGCTGCTGGCCCCTGCATGCATCTCTGTGATTTCTTCCTTCTCCATCGTTATCCAAGCAGTAGCGCCAAGCATGATGACGATGAGTACGCCGGCAAGTGAGCTGCTGGTCAGAATGAATTTTCGAAACGTCTTGCGCCGCTCGGCGTCAAGAGCGGTCATATTCTTGATGATTTCCCGGGCGGTGCGATAGACGCTGAATATCGCGAGTACCGCTGCGACGACACTGACTAACAATGCGGTTTCCATTTTGGCTCCTATTGAGAAGGCGATAGTAGGTTTCAGAGCGATCGCGCGCAGTTTCAGAGCAATCTATGAAATTTCAGAGCGATCTAATGAAATTTCAGAGCGATCTAAGAAGCTATTGTAGGGCGTTCGGGCCTTGATTGGCGTGCCTGATACTTGATGTTGTTTCAAGAAGCGGCGGCGTGCCCACATCGGGATGCCGCGGCGTGCCGGCCTCGGAACTGCGGCGCGCTGGCCCCGATATTTTAAACGCTTGCGCGTCTCAATCCGGTGACAGCCGCCGCCGCGATGACCTCGGGCACGACAGAGGGATTGACCGGTGCCATGATGTGTGCCCCTGCGATACCTGGGATGGTCACCAATTCGCGCAGAATTTCTACGCAGATCCTCTTGCCTTCCTCGCGGGCATCGGCGGCGGAGTCGAGCCTCTCGATGAGAGCATCGGGTATGACTGTGCCGAACAGCTTTTCCTTCATCCAACGCGCCGATTTGCCCGAGGGAATAGGGCACACGCCGATCAATATCGGCAGGCGTTGCGCGATGCCCAGGTCCAGGAGGCGACGGGCGTATCGCCGCACGACACCCATATCCATGCAGAACTGCGTCTGGGCAAAGTCCGCCCCGGCATCTAACTTGCCCACCAGACTCGCCGGATTCCAGTCCGGCGGCGGATCGATCGGTAGGTCGGCAGCGCCCAGCACCAATGCGGTGTTGCCACGAATTTCGGTGCCTGAAGGCAGCTTGTGTTCGGCGCGCATGCGGTGCGCAGTGGCAAGCAATGCTTTGCTGTCCAGATCGCCCACCGCCTTGGTATCGGGCTGATCGCCGACCTTGGGATTGTCGCCTGAGAGGATGAGCGCATTGCGTATTCCAAGCGCCATGGCGCCGATGAGATCGGCCTGCAGCGCGAGGCGATTACGGTCACGGCAGGTCAGTTGCAGAATGGGCTCGATGCCGTTCTGCAGAAGAAAATGGCATGCCACCAGCGACGATAAATGCGTTTTTGCCCCGGCTCCGTCGGTGACATTGACCGCGGTGGCAAGGCCTTTCAAGTGCAGCGCCTTTGCAATGAATTCACTGGTGTCGGCGGAGACCGGTGGGGTGACTTCTGTGGTGATGACAAAGGCGCCGCTTTGCAACTGGCGTTGCAACTGAGTTGCGGCGACGGAATCACTGCTCATGGAATTTTCCTGTTAGTTACGCGTTGTTGCGCGAATGATGTGGCGCGGCGTTGCGCGAATGAAGTAGCGCGGCGTTGCGCGCTTTGCGTTCCAGCAAAAATACAGCCAATGCAAGGCAGGCGCCCGCCACATTGAACCAGAGCGCGGATTCGAAGGCTTTTAAAGGGATGATCATGCAGATCCCGGCTGTGCCGTAGAGCAGGCGCTGCGCCATCGAGAGCTTGCTGATGGAATAGCCCATCATCGCCGCGGAGATGAACCACACACCCACCAGCGCGGTGACGAAATTCAGGAAGATCGAGACCGGGTCACCCTTCATCAACAGCGTATCCGAGAACACGAACATGAAGGGCACCACATAAATGGTCCAGCCAAAGGTCATGGACGCCCAGCCGGTCTTGTTTTGATCGGCACCGGCCAGGTTAGCGGCAACGAACGATGCGATTGCCACCGGTGGGGTGATCATTGACAGACAGCCGTAATACATGATGAACATGTGTGCCGCCATCGGCGTGATGCCCATCTTGATCATGGTGGGTGCAACCAGCGTGGCAAGCACAATATAGACGCCCACCGTCGGCAGGCCCAGGCCGAGAATAATATTGGTGAGTGCGCACAGAATCAGCAGCAGGATCAGGCTTCCCGCCGCCACGGTGATCAGCACCAGACTGAGCGAAAACCCTACACCTGAATAGTTAAGTGTTCCGATCATGATGCCGGCTGCGGCGCCCAGCATGAAAAGATCCAATACCGACTTGCCCGAATCGCGCAGCATCTCGTAGAAATCGCGCCAGCCGATGCGCTTGCCGCGAAACGGAATGATGACGCCAAGCAGCAGCGCTGTTGCGGTGGCTGCCAGGCCGGCGTTCTCAGGCTCGTAATTAAGCCCGAACAGGGTGTATATCAACACCGCGAACGGGATCACGAAATACCAACCGTCTTTGAGTACCTGGGAGAGCTTGGGTATTTCCTCGGGGGCTAGCGGCTTGATGTCGCTGCGCGCAGCCTCCAGGTCCACCTGAATGAATAGCGCCGCGTAATACAGTACCGCGGGAATCAGCGCAGCAAGCGCCACCTCCCAGTAAGGCACCTGCAAAAACTCGGCCATGATGAAGGCGGCCACGCCCATTACCGGTGGCATGATCTGCCCGCCGGTGGAGGCACACGACTCAATGGCAGCTGCCAGGTGCGGCTTGAAGCCGACGCGCTTCATCAGCGGGATAGTCACCACGCCCACCGTTAAAACGTTCGACACGACATTGCCGGATATGGTCCCGAAAAGCGATGATCCGAGGATGGCTATCTTGGCCGGGCCGCCGCGGTAGCGACCCATCAGCGCCATCGAGATGTCGGTGAAAAAAATCGATCCACCGGATTTGAACAGCACGTGCCCGAAAATGGTGTAGACCACCACGATGGTGGCGACGATTTTGAGCGCGATACCAAGGCTCGCGGTGGAATCCCAGAGCACGTAATAGGTTAGTCGCTCGATCGGAATGGAGCGCGCGGCGAATTCGCCGGGCAGGTCTCCGCCTATCAACGCCAGGCCAAAAAAGAAAAGGGTGGTATAGACGAGGGACATGCCGGTGGTGCGCCGCAGACCCTCAAGAACAAATAAGAACATTAGCGCGGCGACAAGCAGTCCGTCCCAGGGGCGCCTTGAAACCAGTTCGGAGTACTCAGGGAAGCGAACCATGATGAATAGCGCGGCTGCGCACGAGACCACGGCCGCTACCATGTCGAACCACGGCACCGGCCCTTTGCGCGAACGGTAGCCGCCTTCGTCGCCCTTGCTGGCCGGCACCTGCAGAAATAGGAGCGGTATGGCCAGAGCCAAGAGGCCTGCCAGGTACTGCTCGAAATAGACCGACAGGCCCAGCATGCGTGGAACATCCATAACCACGGCGAGGATGGCGCAACTGAGGATAAAAGCAAGAACACTGATAAATGAACGCATCGCGGCCCTGATGATTTTTCGTTTAATATCGAAACAGCCGGTCATTTTGCCACAAGCATTTTTCCTGGCCCGAAGTTCAACCCGAAGTTCAACCCGATGTTCAACCCGATGTTCAACCCGATGTTCAACCCGAGGTAGAGGAGCGCTATCCATGTCACCCCAGCGATTTTTTGCGCGAGTTTCAGCGCGCGTTCTAGTGTTTTTCGCTTCGCTGTCCTGCGCAATGTTCTTTGTTGCAACTGCAGCCCACGCGCAGGTCATCAGCCTCATCACCACACCGGCTGGCACGTTCTCTAATTCGGCGGCATCCGCCATGGCCAAGGTGGTGACCGAAAAGGCCAAGCTGCGCATGACGGTGCAGGCGCAGGCAAGTTCGGGCTACGAGGAAGTGGAGGCCGGCACCG
Source organism: Bordetella parapertussis (assembly GCA_945897475.1). Classification (GTDB taxonomy): domain Bacteria; phylum Pseudomonadota; class Gammaproteobacteria; order Burkholderiales; family SG8-39; genus 2-02-FULL-62-17. Next base: position 26,978 of record CAMDFL010000030.1, on the reverse strand, counting down.
CTGAACTGACTGTGTCCAACTCGTTCGATTCGACTTTTTATGCCACTGGCTCCGGTGAGTACGCGAGTCGCGGCCCGAGCAAGCTGCTACGCCACGTTGCGGCGCTCACGCCCTACCGCGTCGCCATGCACGTTCGAGCCGACTCAAAAATCATGAAGATTGCCGACTTGAAGGGCAAAAATGTATCGAGTGATTTCAATGCGCAAAAAACCATCGGACGCATCATTTCGGCGCACCTGGCCAATGGCGGGCTTTCGTACAAAGACGTGAAAGGCATTCCGGCGCCGAATGTGTTTCGCCAGGCCGAGGATTTCAAAGGCGGCAAAGTTGACGTATTGTTTTTTGCGATGGGTTCACCGCAGGTGAAGGAGGCCGCGGCGGCCCTCGGGGGCTTGCGTGTTCTGGAAGTTGACATAGCACCTGCGGCCATGAAGCGCATTGAGGATTTTCTGCCCGGCGCCTATTCCATCAACGTTTCGCCATCTCCGGCCACTGACGGGGTCACCAAGCCGACCAACCTGCTCGCCTTCGATATGAATCTCAATACCTCGGCCAAGGTTTCCGATGACACCATTTACCGCGTCACCAAAGCCTTATTCGAGAACAAGAAGGACCTGATGGACACCTTCCCGCCGTTCGCCCTGTTCGATCCGCAGATGATGAGCAAGATACAGATCGGCATCGAATTCCATCCGGGGGCGATCCGCTTCTACCGTGAAGTGGGCTTGTGGCCGCCGCGGGCAGCGCCTACTTCCACGCCCGCGGCCAAGGCCGCAGATGCGATGAAGAAGAAATAGCGCGGCGCCATGAAATAAAAAAGCCCGGCCTCGGCCGGGTTTTTTTGCGCGCCTGGGCGCTTGATTCGACGGCTTGAATGGACGGTGAGAGCGGCCATTCGGATTCCTTTGTGGTATCTTCTCCGAAGACCTTCGATCAAAATATGGCTCTCATCTCCCTGATCGTCGCGCTGCTCGTGGAGCATTGGCGACCCCTCTCAGATCGCCGCACTATTCATACGGCGATCACGCGCTATGCCGCCTATTTTGAACATCAATTCAATGCTGGTGAAAATCAGCACGGCGTCATTGCATGGTTGCTCGCCGTTCTGCCTTTGCTGCTGGGGATGTGGCTTATCTACGCATTGCTGGCTGCCATCAGTCCGCTGCTTGCACTGGCGTTCAATGTCGCCGCATTGTATTTCACCATGGGATTTCGGCAATTCAGCCATTATTTTACCGATATCCAATCGGCGCTGGTGGAGGACGATTTGCCAAAGGCGCGCGCGGTTCTGTCGCAATGGCGCGGCCACGATTGCAGCGAACTTCCGATTGAAAACGTTGTGCGTCTGACCATCGAGCAGGCATTGAGCGCATCCTATCGCAACGTATTTTCGGTGATTTTCTGGTTTGTTCTCTTGCCCGGTCCGGGTGGCGTTGTGCTGTATCGTTTGAGTCATTATCTGGACCAACATTGGGGGCGTGCTGACTCACCTGAGTTGTCTGCGTTTGGTCGGTTCTCCTCCCGCGCATTCGCGTTAATCGATTGGCTTCCGGCGCGCTTGTCCGCGTTGACCTTCGCCATTGTCGGGGATTTCGAGGATGCCATCTATTGTTGGCGTACCCAGGCCACACGCTGGATGGATTCGACTATGGGTATCGTCATTGCGGCCGGCGCGGGCGCCTTGGGCGTGCGCCTGGGTAATCCTTATGTTCTCGATGGGCAGCCGGTGGAACGGCCTGAGCTGGGGCTTGGCGACGAACCCGATGTTGCCCACCTGGATAGCACGGTCGGTCTGGTGTGGAGAACGCTGGTGTTGTGGTTAGCGATTCTGTTTCTGCTGGGCATTGCCAGCTTATTGCGCTGAAGTATTGCGCAGCCGAATTGCGCTGACCTATTGCGCTGACCTATTGCGCTGATCTATGGCACTGCTCTATTGCACTGACGATCAATTGTCCAGCCAATGCGGGCGCATTATTAATTTCTTGATGATGCGCCTATGATCCGGTGGTACAACTCGAAGCGGCGCGCATCAATGTGTCCTTTTTCCACTGCCTGGCGTAATGCACAGTCCGGTTCAGGGCCGTGGCGGCAGTCCTGAAATCGGCATTGTCCAAGGTAGGGCGCAAACTCCGGCATGGATGCCTCTATGTCGGTGCGGCCCAGATGCGCCAAGCCAAATTCCTGCATTCCTGGCGAGTCGATGATCGAGGTCTGCGCATCGACCCGATACAAGCGCGAGTCGCTGGTGGTATGGCGGCCCGAGGCAAGAAAATGCGAAATTGACTGTGTGGCTGCATTCTCTCCCGGACAAAGACCGTTGATGATGGTGGATTTCCCCATTCCCGATTGCCCCGTTAACACGTTTTTCTCGCCATGGAGCAATGCAGCCAATGCTCGAAGGTCGCCAAGCGCACAGGTTTCGATCACCCGGTAGCCGGCATTTTCGAGGCCTTTCAGGCGCGCACGTGCCTGATCGAGTTTGTCGGCGATATCGGATTTGTTGAGAATCACCAGGGTCTTCAATCCGGCATATTGCGCAGCCGCGATCGCGCGCATCACCAGTTCATCGCTAAAGCTGGGTTCGGTGGCCACCACCAAGGCGAGTTGCGTGGCGTTGGCGGCGATCAGTTTTTCTCGATGCGCTGCGGCGCGTAAAAAAAGACTGCGCCGCGTGCATACCGATTCGATTACCGATACGCCATCGCCCGAGGCCGCGGTCAGCACCCGATCGCCGCATGCGATCGAGGCTCTTTTGCCGCGGGTCAAGCATTGTATGATTTCGCCTTCATCGGACTCCACCAGGAAGTTGCGTCCATGCGCCGCAACCACTTCGCCTTCCCGAGTCTCGGGCCGCTCGCCGCTGCCATTCGGGCTTTTCGCGCCCTGCGGCTTAGGCAAGCAACTCCTCGATTCTGGCCGCGCAGATGAAATCGTTTTCGGAGATGCCGCCTATGGAATGCGTATTGAGCAACACCCGGCAACGGTCGTAATGGACCTGCAATTCGGGGTGATGGTCTTCGCGTTGAGCGATCCAGGCAACGGCATTTACGAATGCAAGCGTTCGCTGGTAATCGGGAAAGGAAAAGGTTTTGACTATGGCGCCGTTCTCCAGGCCCCAGCCGTCGAATTGGGCAAGCGTGGCGGTGATCTCGGCATCCGATACAGGCGGTGATCCCTTGATCAAAGGGCGGCAATGGCTGCGTGAAAAATCTCTCATCAGGCTCGGCTCTGGTGAAGTCGGGCGATCCGTGTCATCGCCGGCGGATGCGAGTCGTAGAAGGCGGAATGCACAGGATCGGGTGTCAGCGTGGCAGCGTTGTCCCGATAGAGTTTCACCAAGGCTTGAACCAAGTCCTCGGCGCGCGCATGCGAGGCCGCGTAAGCGTCAGCCTCGAATTCCTGTACCCGCGAAAAATAGCTGGCAAGCGGTTGGACCAGGAAAATAAACGAAGGCAGCGCTATGAAAAACAGCAGCAAGGCCATGGCGGTGCTCTTGTCTTGTGCCCCAAGAGAGGTATAAAACCAATGTAAATCAATTAGTTGACCAAGAAGCCAGAGCGTGGCTAGGCTCGATATAAACAGCACCACAATGCGTTTCCACACATGGCGGTGGGCAAAATGGCCCAGTTCGTGCGCAAGCACCGCTTCAATTTCGGAGGCCGACAGTCGTTGTATCAAAGTATCAAAAAGAACGATGCGCTTGGCGCGGCCAAAACCGGTGAAGTAGGCGTTGCCGTGACTCGAGCGGCGCGAGCTATCCATGACGAACAGACCCTGCGCGCGAAATCCGCATTTGAGCAGCAGCGCTTCGATGCGCTCGCGAAGGCTGGCGTCCTCCAGTGGACTGAACTTATTGAAAAGCGGCGCGATCAGCGTTGGATACAGGGTGAGAGCCAGCAGGTTGAATGCCGCCCAGAGCAGCCAGACAGTCAGCCACCAGTGTTCGCCCATTTGCGCCATCAGCCAGAGCACGCAAAATAACAGGGGTATTCCCAGCGCCGCCCCTACTGCTGCGCTCTTTAGAAAGTCGGTGATGAAAAGTGCGGGCGTCATGCGATTGAAATTGAAGCGTTCTTCGATCACGAAGCTGCGGTATATGCTGAACGGCAGATCAATGACGGCACTGATCACTACCACCGAAAAAATCAACGCAATACCGTGTACATAGCCGCCGAATTCAAACACTTGAGTCAAGGCCACGCTTAATGCTTCCAGGCCGCCTCCAAGGGTGAAAGCTAGCACCAGCAAGGCGCCCAATGCTGTTTCAATCATCGACAGACGCGTCTTGGCGACAGTGTAATCGGCTGCCTTGCGATGCGCGGCCAGGGTGATGCTCCCCTCGAATTCTGGGGGCAGCAGTTCGCGATTGCCGCCCACATGCCTCACATGGCGGTATGCGAGCCAGAGTTTGACGACGGTTGCCAGACTTAGCGCGAGGAGGAAGGCGATGGTGAAAGGGTGCATCAAAAATTCTATACAGCGTTATGCGACAATCCGATTCTACACACCTCGAGTGCCAACAGATGCCGCAGGACCAGAACAACTTGGCTTGGATCGATATGGAGATGACCGGTCTCAATCCTGATTCGGATCGGATTATAGAGGTGGCGATCATCATCACCGATTCGGCTTTGCAGACCGTTATTGAGGCGCCAGTGCTGGTGGTGCACCAGAGCGACGCCGTGCTTGATGCTATGGACAGTTGGAATAAGGGCACCCACGGCCGTAGCGGCCTGATCGAGAAGGTCCGTGCCTCGACCCGGGATGTATCTGAGGTCGAGCAGCTGATGCTTGCGTTTCTGGCGCAATATGTTCCCAGCGGTATCTCGCCCATGTGCGGCAACTCGGTTTGTCAGGATCGCCGCTTCTTGGCCCGCTACATGCCCAAGTTGGAGGCGTATTTTCATTATCGCAACCTGGATGTCTCGACTTTGAAAGAGTTGGTGAAGCGCTGGCGTCCGGAGCTTGCCAAGGGAATGACCAAGCACGGCAAGCACGAGGCGCTGGCCGATATCCAGGAATCCATCGAGGAATTAAAATACTACCGCGAGCATTTTCTTCGGATGGCTTAGCGGTTTATTCCATAAATAAAATAATATATTGTTGTTAACGCCCGCCAGTTAATATTATTAATAATTTAAAGTTATGAATTGATGCTTCCTGGGGCGATATGATTAACAAGATCGTGAGCTCACTGGAGGCGGCTGTTGCGGGTGTGCAGGATGGCTCCACCATCCTGATAGGCGGTTTCGGCGATGCCGGCATGCCCAATGAATTGATCGATGCATTGATTGCGCAGGGGGCGAAGGATCTGGTGATAGTCAATAACAACGCCGGCCAGGGCGAGACCGGCGTCGCCGCGCTGCTCAATACCGGCCGGGTGCGCAAAATCATCTGTTCGTTTCCCCGCAATGCCGATTCCCAGGTGTTCGATGGTTTGTACCGCTCCGGTAAGTTGGAACTCGAGCTTGTGCCGCAAGGCACCCTGGTTGAGCGCCTGCGTGCGGCTGGCGCAGGAATAGGCGCTTTCTACACGCCGACGGCGTTTGGCACCGAATTGGCCAAGGCAAAGGAGTCTCGGCGCATTGACGGTCGCGATTTCGTCCTTGAGTACCCACTTCATGGTGACTTCGCCTTGATCAAGGCGGAAGCCGCAGACCGTTGGGGCAATCTCGTTTATCGAAAAACCGCGCGCAATTTCGGTCCGGTGATGGTGAGCGCTGCAAAATGCAGCATCGTGCAGGTGCATCGCACTGTGGAATTGGGGGAGCTTGATCCCGAGGCCATTGTCACGCCTGGGATCTTTGTTTCCCGCGTGGTCCATGTGCCACGTCAATCTGGCGGCTCGCAAGTGGCCCCTGGCAGGGCGGAACCGGCCTCGGTGGGGCGGTCATGACAGTTACCCGTCGCAGCCGAGCCGAACTGGCGCGCCGCGTGGCAATCGATATACACGAGGGCGCCTGCGTTAATCTGGGTATCGGCCTGCCCACGCTGATAGCAGACTACCTGCCCCTCGAACGCGAAATTCTTCTGCATAGCGAAAATGGTATTTTAGGCATGGGTCCGGCGCCTGGACCTGGGGCGATCGACCCTGACCTGATGAATGCCGGCAAACAGCCGGTCAGTTTGCTTGCCGGCGGCGCGTTTTTTCATCACGCGGATTCGTTTGCCATGATTCGCGGTGGGCATCTGGATATCTGCGTATTGGGCGCGTTCCAGGTTTCGGAAACCGGTGATCTCGCCAACTGGAGCACCGGCGAGCCGGATGCGATTCCTGCCGTCGGAGGCGCCATGGATCTTGCAGTAGGCGCTAAATCCGTCTGGGTGATGATGGAGCATCTGACGCGCAGGGGCGAATCGAAAATCGTCGCTCGCTGCACTTATCCATTGACCGGCGTGGGCGTTGTAGACCGGATTTACACCGATCTCGCGGTGATCGAGGTGACCCCTCAGGGTCTCATGGCCTATGATCTGGCGCCTGGCCTGGCCATGGATGAATTGCAGAGGCTCACCGGAGTTCCGCTGCTCTCGAAGGTGGCGCCATCGTGGGAAAAGGAAAGTCGGTAATTCGAGGGGCATGAAACCCGCAGTGAATTAAATTCGCAGTGCATAAAATTCGCAGCGCATCAATTGATTACAACAGGAGGTTTGAGTGGCGATATTTCTGGACGATAAAAGCGTGGCGGGCTTGTTGGATATGCCCTCCTGTATTGCCGCGCTGGAGGAGATGTTTCGCGAAAAGGCCGAAGGCCACGCATCCAATCAACCGCGCCGCCGCGTGCCGTTTCAGGGGCGCCGATTCATGATGATGTTCGGCGCTATGGATCGCAAAGCCTACTTGGCTTTCAAGGCCTATGGTGCGGGCAAAGGGCAGGATGTGGTGCTCTACAAAGGCGGGGAAGGCATCGTCGCCTTTATTCGCTCGGGCAATCTGGGGCAGATCCGTACCGGCGCGGCCTCAGGCGTGGCGACGAAATACATGGCGCGTCCCGATGCTTCCAGATTGGGTTGTTTTGGTACCGGGCATCAAGCAGAAACGCAGATTCAGGCCATCGCGCAGGTGCGCAAACTCACTTCCATTCATGTCTATGGACGTGACGCGCAAAAGCGCCGTGCGTTTGCTGAGAAAATGAGCAAGCTCATCGGCCAGGAGGTCACGCCGGTCGATACCCCGGAAGAAGCGGTGAAAGGGCGCGACATCATATGCACCATTACCAATTCCGCGCTGCCCCTCTTCGATGGCAAGCTGGTCGAGCCTGGCACCCACATCAACGCGGCGGGCGGCAATACCCGTACCAATCGCGAGATTGATGAAACGACTGTGTCACGCTGCGGAATGATTGCGACTGACGATGTCGAGGGTGCCAAGATCGAGTGCGGGGATCTTTGTTGGTCTGCGGATCGCGGTTCGCTCGCCTGGGAGAAAGTCTATGAATTGGCGCCGATTGTCGCAGGCTTCATGCCGGGACGACGTTCTGCCGATGAGATCACGCTGTTTGAATCGCAAGGCATCGCGCTGGAAGATGCGGCGGCAGGCGCCTTGATTTACGAACGGGCGCTGGAGAAAAAGCTTGGCGTGCCGATGCCGTTTTGATATTTTGAGCCACTGATATTTTGATGTTTCCAATCAATCAGGAGTAGCAGCATGTCGCAAATTATCGTTCCCACTAAACCCATCGAGACCCCCGCGAACTGGAACAGCGCCGAAATCGTCAAGCGTTCCTCCGATTGGTTTCTGCAACTCTCTGTTGAAGATATTGCCGAGATCGACGCCGCGCAAAAAAACTGGAAGGCGCGCAACGCGCCGCTTGAGACCATGCAGAAATCCGATTTTCCACTACCGCGTTTCGCAAAAATTGCCGAGCGGGCACTGGACATGCTGGAGAACGGCCCTGGTTTCTTTCTCATGCGAGGTTTCCCGGTTGAGCGCTATTCCAAGGAAGACGCGCGCATGTTGTATTGGGGATTGGGCAAGCACATTGGCACCGCGATATCCCAGAGCGACGAAGGTGATTACCTGGGCGATGTTCGCGATATCAAGATCCCCGACGACAGTGCGCGTTTTCGTGGCTATAAGACAGCGGGCAAGCTGAGTTTTCATTGCGACACCGCCGATGTGACAGGCCTTTTCGTGCTGCGCGCCGCCAAGAGCGGCGGGCGTTCGCTGGTGGTCAGTTCAATTGCCGTGCATAACGAAATTCTGCGCACCCGCCCTGACTTGTTGCATGAGTTGTATCACCCCTACGCCTGGAGCATGCAGGGTCAGGAGCGACCCGGGGAGAGCATGTGGTATCTGCAGCCCTTGTTCACCCTGCAGAATGGTTTTTTTTCCTGCCGTTACGTCAGGGGCCATATCAAGAACGGTCAGACCTTTGCCGATGCGCCGCGCATCACCGCCAAGCAGATCGAGGCGCTCGACCTCTACGACAAGATCGCCGCCGACCCCGAATTCAATTTCGTCACTGATTTTCAACCGGGCGATTTTCAGCTCATCAACAACCACATTGGCATGCATGCACGCACGGCGTTTGAGGATTGGCCCGAGGCCGACCGCATGAGGCATTTGCTGCGCATGTGGATCGCGGTGCCCAACAGCCGAGAGCTGTCGCCCTTGCTTGGCCGGATATACAAGGATCAAAGTGCGGGCGCGGTGCGTGGCGGCTTCCCCTCGAAGATTCCCGGCAAGATCGTGTTCGAGACCAGCGAACGCTGGGAAAACGAAATGACGGCGACGCATTAGATCGCTCTGACCCTTATTGGATCGCTCTGACCCTTAATGAGATGGCTCTGACCCTTACTAGGCGCACAATGTCGAATCTTTTGCGAAGTATTGCGATGATTGTCGCGGCGCTCGCCGCTTCCACGGCGCTGGCGCAATCCTGGCCCGACAAACCGATTCGCTTGGTGTCGGCATATCCTCCAGGCGGCGCGGCCGATCTGGTTGCCCGTACCATTTCGCCGCGAATGCGCGAGGCCCTTGGACAGCCCGCAGTGGTTGAACACAGAGCCGGCGCGGGCGGGCAGATCGGCGCGCAAAACGTGGCCACCGCGGCGCCTGATGGGCATACTTTCCTGGTAACGGTGGGTCCCGCGCACCTGCTGTCGAAGTTCACCTCCAAATCGCTGTCTTACGATCCGGTGAAGGACTTCACACCCATCACTGCGGCTACAACGATTATTCTTGGCGTCGCCGCCAACTCGGCGTTTGCGCCGAACAACGTCGCCGAATTAATCGACTATGGCAAACGCAATCCTGGCAAGATTTCATTTGGCACCACGGCCATCGGCGGCGAGGCGCATTTGTCGATGGAATACATTGCATCGCTTGCCGGGATCAGCATGACCCACGTGCCCTATAAAGGTGGCGGGCCGGCCACCACCGATCTGGTGGGCAATCACATTCCCCTGCTGGTGTTGCCAATTTCTACGGTAATGGAGCATGTGCAAAAGGGCGCGGTGAAAATTATCGGCGTGATGTACTCGCGCCGTTTTCAAGGCCTGCCGCAGGTCGCCACGGTGACCGAGACGCTTCCGGCATTTACCTCGTTCGGTTCGTGGATCGCGGTCTACGGCCCGGCCAAGTTGCCGCCCGCAATCGCCAACCGCTTTCACGCTTACATCGTTGAAACTATGAACGCACCCGAGGTGCGCGAGCGTTTGAACGCGATCGGGACGATTATTACTGCCAATTCGCCGGCGCAATTTGCCGATCAGATTGATCGTTCCATGGATGTATATGCCAAGCTCGCGCGGGCGGCGAATCTCAAACCTGAGTAATTACGCCGCTTAGTGTGATCCTGGGTCAAGCGAATTGTAGAAAGTCGCGCGGGCTCGGCGAAAAACTTTTAATCGCGGCAATCCGGGCAGGCAAAGTGGAGATATCGAAATGGCAGGTTCGAGTTTTTTTGCGTTAATCGACGACATCGCCACCATCCTCGATGACGTGGCCTTGATGAGCAAGGTCGCCGCCAAGAAAGCCGCGGGGGTGCTGGGAGATGACCTTGCGCTTAACGCGCAACAGGTCGCCGGCGTCAACGCGGATCGCGAACTGCCGGTGGTGTGGGCCGTGGCCAAGGGCTCGTTTGTCAACAAGGCCATCCTGGTGCCGGCGGCGCTGGCCATCAGCGCGTTCCTTCCCTGGGCGATCACGCCTTTGTTGATGCTGGGCGGCGCCTACCTGTGTTACGAGGGTTTCGAGAAACTCGCGCATCGGTTTCTGCACAGCACCGAGGAAGACAAGCAACATCACGACCAGTTGGCTGCGGCGCTTGCCAATCCCGCCGTGGATATCGCCGCGATGGAGCGCGACAAGATCAAGGGCGCGATACGCACCGATTTCGTGTTGTCGGCGGAGATCATCGTCATCGCGCTGGGCACAGTTGCCGATGTGTCGTTCGGCAAACAGGTTGCGGTACTGACCGCAATTGCGATACTGATGACCATCGGTGTCTATGGTCTTGTCGCCGGGATCGTCAAGCTCGATGACGGCGGCCTGTACCTCACGCGTACCGCGAAGGCGGGCGCAGCCGGAGCCATGCGGCGCTCAATCGGTGAACTCCTTCTACTGGCCGCACCGGCCCTCATGAAATTTCTGTCGGTGGCTGGGACAGTGGCGATGTTCATGGTGGGCGGGGGCATCCTCACGCATGGCATACCGTTCTTGCACGACGGGATTCACCATCTCTCGCAGAGTTTCGCCGATGTGCCTGGTGCGGGTGGCGCATTGGAGGCTACCGCTTCGGCATTGCTGGATGCCTTGGCTGGAGTAGTTGCAGGGGCGCTGGTACTTGCCGCGGACGTTTCGGCGAGACGAGTTTGGAGATTGGTGTAGGCCAAATAGCATCTGCCAGATTGAAAGTGCCATTCTGCGAGAATAGTCCTGAAATGTGCATCGGCGCGGAATTGAACAAGAGCATAGAATTCATCGACCTTCGATAGTGGGTGGGCAAGAACGGCATGTTCGGCATCGGCGGCAAATCCGGAGCAGCTCGCGGCGATGCATCTAAATGGGATCGAGGTCTATGGCCGCATCATCAAGGCCACCGGTATCAAACCGGAGTGATTTGATTTTTTACAAGGAAACAACATGGGTTTGTATGGAGTAGGGCAGTCGGTACTGCGTGAAGAAGATCCCCGCCTTCTCAAAGGTCGCGGGCGTTATGTGGATGACGTGAAGCTTGCCGCCGAAGCGCGTGCGTTTGTATTGCGCTCGCCGCATGCGCACGCCAAGCTTGGAAAAATCAACGCGCAAGCCGCCAAAGCGGCCCCAGGCGTGCTTGCGGTGTTGACTGGCGATGATCTCAAGTCGCGCGGTCTGGGCGCGCCGCGCCCGATCGTGCCACGCAAGAAAAGCGACGGATCGCCGGCTTTCGTTACGCCGCAACCGCTGCTGGCTCAAGGTTTCGTTCGCTATGTTGGCGAGCCGGTAGTTTTTATCGTCGCCGAGACTTTGAACCTGGCCAAGGACGCCGCCGAATTGATCGAAATTGATTACGACCCGTTGCCCTCTGTGGTGACACCGGAGGCTTCGCTTGCGCCGGGCGCCCCGAAGGTTTGGGAGAATAATCCGGGCAACGAAGCCTTCTTTCACGAGGCCGGCGACAAGGCCGCGACCGACGCGGCGTTTGCCAAAGCGGACAAAATCATCCGCCACCGGATTGTCGTAAATCGGGTCACGACCAATTCGATGGAACCGCGCGGCTGTCTGGCCGAGTTCGATTCGGAAGAGGGACGCTACACACTGCGCGCCACGATCCAATCGGCGCACGGTACGCGCAGCGCCATTGCCGATCAGATATTCAAAGTCCCGCAGAGCAAACTGCGTGTGGTGTGCGACAACATGGGCGGTGGTTTCGGCATGAAGGGCGGGGCGTCGGCTGAATACTCGCTGGCCATGTGGGCCGCCGAAATAACCGGCCGGCCGGTGAAATGGATTTCTGAGCGCGGCGAAGGTATTTTGTCGGATGAACAGGCGCGCGACAGTGTCATTGAAGCCGAACTCGCTCTGGATAAGGACGCCAAATTTCTAGGTCTGCGCACCGTGCACAGATGTGCCATCGGCGCCTACAACACCACTGATCGCAATGTGAACCCGACCATGGTGGCGATCGCCTGTCTCAACAACACCTATACGTTTCAAGGCGTGCATGCCAAGGTAATCGGCGCGCTCACCAACACCATGCGTATCGCGTTTTATCGCGGAGGCGGACGTCCTGAACCTTTGTATGCCGTCGAAACCATTGTCGATGTCGCAGCGAAGGAATTGGGAATGGATCCGGCGGAGATTCGCCGCCGCAATGCCATCTCGCCCTCGGCCATGCCTTACACCACGCCGTTCAAGCAGACATATGATTGTGGCGAATTCGCACGCACCATGGAGGAGTGCCTGGTGCGCTACGGCTACTCGGAAATCGAAAAACGTCGAAGCGATGCGAAAAAGCGCGGCAAGATTCTGGGAGTTGGCTTGGGGCTATTGGTTGAACCCGCCGCGGGCCGCGACTACGAGCACGTCGAAGTGCGCTTCGATCCATCCGGCAACGCAACTTTGATATGCGGTTCCATGGATCATGGCCAGGGCCATGGCACGACATTCAAGCAGGTGCTATCGGATCGTCTGGGCCTGGATTCCGACAACATCCGTTACGTCTATGGTGACACCGACGTGGTGACGCAAGGCGTGGGTACCTTCGGTTCGCGTTCGGCGGTACTGGCAGGCTCTTCGGTGGTGATGGCGGCGGATCGCATTATCGAGAAGGGCAAGAAAATCGCCGCGCACCTGCTGGAAGCGGCGGATGCCGATATCGTTTTCGCGAAAGGAAAATTTACCGTCGGCGGCACTGACCGCTCGGTGGGATTGATGGAAGTGGCGAAAAAGTCCTTCAGTCAGGACACCATGCCAAAGGGACTTGAGGCGGGTTTGTATTCGCGCGCTGATTACGGCGGAGACACCGCCACCTTCCCCAACGGTACGCACATCTGCGAAGTCGAATTGGATCAGGACACCGGGCATGTCGTGATGACCCGATACTTCGCGGTAGACGACGTGGGCGTGATGATCAACCCGATGCTGTGCGAGGGTCAGATTTTCGGCGGTATCGTGCAAGGCGCTGGGCAGGCCCTGCTCGAGGATCTGCATTATGACCCTGACAGCGGGCAATTGATCACCGGTTCATTCATGGACTACTGCATGCCGCGTGCGGATGATTACTGCGAGTTTGACCTGCACAACATCGTGATCCCGACCAAGAAGAACCCATTGGGTGTGAAAGGCGCTGGCGAAGCGGGCACTTGTGGCGCCTTGCCCACGGTGATGAATGCGGTGAACGACGCGTTATCGCAGGTCGGCGCCAAGCGGATTGAAATGCCGGCGACGCAGGAGCGGGTGTGGAGGGCTTTGCGTTCGGTCGCCTGAGCTCGCTGAAATCGCAGTTGGCAATTTCATTTAACTCCCCCGCTCAGGGGGAGTTTTTTTTCAACGGTATTTACGGAATCCATCAAATGGCAGGCAGCAATCCCAATCTCTTTGAAGCTCGTTTCGGCGTTGGCCAGCGCGTGGTGCGCAAGGAAGATGCGCGCCTGCTATCGGGTGGCGGGCGCTATACCGATGATGTGAACCTTCCTGGCCAAGCCTACGCGTGTCTGGCGCGGGCTTTCATGGCGCACGGAAAAATCAATAGCATCGATGTGTCGGCCGCGCAAAAAGCACCCGGTGTGCTGGGTGTATTTACCGCGAAGGACTTTGATGCCGAGGGTATCGCGGGCATTCCCAATGTATTTCCGCTCAAAGGCCGGGACGGCACGCCGCTCAAGGTGCCTTTTGTCTTCGGACTCGCGCGCGACCGCGTGCGCCATGTGGGGCAAGCAATCGCCGTGGTGGTCGCCAAAACCTTTGCGCAGGCAAAGGACGCGACGGAACTCATCGAGGCGGACATTGAGGCGCTGCAAGCGCAGACCGATATGACAACCGCCGCGGATGCCGCGCCGTTGTTTGGCGACGTGCCCACGAACGTGGTGCTCGACTGGTTTCAGGGCAACGACGAGGCGACCAATGATGCCTTCGCTAAGGCTTCGCATGTCACGCGAATTCGTCTGGACAACAATCGCCTGGTGGTGGCTGCCATGGAACCGCGCGCGGTGGTGGCGTCCTGGGACAAGCTTGATGAAAAGTTCACCGTTTATTCGCCCAGCCAGGGCGCATTCGGTTTGCGCGGCGCCTTGTGCGCGGTGTTCAAAATGCAGCCGCAGAAAATGCGGGTGATCTCGGGCGATGTTGGCGGGTCGTTTGGCATGAAAGGCCAACCGTACGACGGCACGGTGGCCTCGATGTTCGCAGCGAGAAAACTTGGCGTTCCGGTGAAGTGGTGTGCCGACCGTGCGGAGAGTTTTCTCTCCGATCATCAAGGTAGGGCGAGTTTGATCGACGCTGAATTGGCCCTCGATAAAGAGGGGCACTTTCTCGCCATACGTCTCAAGGGCTGGGGCGATGTCGGCGCCCATGTCACCACCATGGGCCCGGTATCGCCGACCGCGGTGTTGTCATCCAATCTGCCCAGTGTCTATAAATTTGGCGCGATGTCCGTTTCAGTGAAGGCGGTGCTGACCAATTCAGTGCCAACCGGCCCGTACCGTGGCGCGGGACGGCCGGAATCGAAATACATCGTTGAACGCTTGATCGATCAAGCGGCTCGCGAGACTGGCATTGATCGCGTCGAAATGCGACGTCGCAATCTGGTGCAACCCGGTGATATGCCTTTCAAAACCGTCAATGGTCCGGTGCTTGATTCGGGGGATTTTCCGGGCTGTCTGGAAGAGGTGCTGATGCGCGCCGACTGGCAGGGATTTGCCGCGCGTAAAGCCGATTCGGCCAAGCGCGGGAAGTTGCGAGGAATCGCGGTGAGCACCTATCTCGAACATACCGCCGGTCCGGGAAAGGAATTGGCGGATGTGCGATTCAATGATGATGGCAGCGTCACCCTGATCACCGCAGGAAAGGATTTCGGCATGGGTCACGCCACGCCGTTCGCGCAGATTCTCGCGCAAACGCTAGGCTTGCCCTTCGATAGGATTCACCTCGATCAATCGGACAGCGACCAGCTCTCGGGCCCCG
Source organism: Bordetella parapertussis (assembly GCA_945897475.1). Classification (GTDB taxonomy): domain Bacteria; phylum Pseudomonadota; class Gammaproteobacteria; order Burkholderiales; family SG8-39; genus 2-02-FULL-62-17. The sequence continues at coordinate 11,872 of CAMDFL010000030.1, read as the reverse complement.
GCGGTTCGGGCGGCTCGCGTTCGGCGGTGGCGTCATCGGGCGCCATACTCAATGTCTCGAAGAAGATTATTGAAAACGGCACGCAGCTTGCGGCGCTGGTGCTGGAGGCCGCAGCGGGGGACATCGAATTCATGGGGGGTGATTTTTGTGTTGCCGGCACCGACCGGAAAGTCAACATCATGGACCTGGCCGCACGTGCGAAAACGCTCACAGGTGCTGATGGCGTACCCATGAAGCTGGACTCCTGGGTGAGCCACGACACCTCGCCTGCCACCTATCCCAATGGCGCTCACATTGGCGAAGTGGAAGTCGACCCCGAAACCGGTGTGGTGGAGATTCTCAACTATGTGGTGGTGGACGACTTTGGCACGCTGATCAATCCCATGATCGTCGAGGGGCAGGTGCAGGGCGGCATCGTCCAGGGCATAGGCCAGGCGTTGATGGAGCGTACCGTGTACGACGGGCAGGGGCAACTGATCACGGGCTCCTTTATGGACTATTGCTTGCCGCGCGCGGATGACCTGCCCTCCTTCGAGTTCAATAGCCGCCCGGTGCCGGCAAAGACCAACCCTCTGGGTGTCAAAGGTTGTGGCGAAGCCGGCTGCGCTGGCGGGTTGCCCACCATCGTTAATGCTGTGCTCGACGCCTTGGCTGAGCGTGGCGTGACTCACATCGATACACCGCTGACTCCGTCGCGTGTGTGGCAGGCGATGCGCATCCGGCCAGAATAGGGTTTTTCCGGGGTTTGACCCAATTGCGCGGATGCCCGCAAATAATGATCGACCGCCTTGTGAAAGTGGCTCTGCAATTCCTTTGGGTCTCGAATTTGCGCGCATGGCAGACGCGGCTATTATCCAAGCCGCACAACCCATTCACTGAAGCGACGCCGGAGACTTTATCATCCAGTCTCAGCGTCGGCGAGAAAGCAGCATGGCAACACAGTCGGGCAAATTCGATTACGTCATTATCGGCGGTGGCACGGCGGGTTGCGTGCTCGCCAATCGTCTGAGCGCCGACCCCGCAGTGTCGGTATTGCTGCTCGAAGCAGGTGGCAAGGACAACTGGATCTGGATCCATATTCCCGTGGGCTATCTCTACTGCATCGGTAATCCGCGCACCGACTGGTGTTATCGCACCGAGCCCGATCCGGGCTTGAACGGCCGATCGATTCTCTATGCGCGCGGCCGAGTGCTGGGTGGCTGTTCGTCGATCAATGCCATGATTTACATGCGCGGGCAGGCCAGCGATTACGATAGTTGGGCCGCCGCGACCGGCGATGCGGACTGGTCGTGGGAAAAAGTGCTGCCGATTTTCAAGGGCACCGAGGACCACTGGCGCGGCGCGGACCAAATGCACGGCGCTGTGGGAGAGGGTGAGGGCGGCCACGAGTGGCGTGTTGAGCAGCAACGTCTTTCCTGGGAAATTCTGGACGCGTTTCGCGATGCGGCGACTGAGGTGGGTATTGCCAAGGTGGAGGATTTCAACCGTGGCGACAACGCTGGCGTTTCGCGTTTCGAGGTCAATCAGCGCCGCGGGGTGCGCGTCAATGCATCGAAGGCGTTTCTTCGGCCGGCACAGGGCCGAGCCAATCTCACCGTGATCACCGGTGCGACGGTGAAGAAATTGCGTCTCGATGGGCGCCGGGTGCTGGGTGTCGACTACCTGTGCGGCGATAAAGAATTTTTTGCCGCTGCCATGCGCGAAACGGTGCTCTCGGCTGGCGCAATCGGCAGCCCGCAGATTCTGCAGCTGTCGGGCATCGGACCGGGGGAGTTGCTGGCGCAACACGGCATTCCCGTTGTGAACGATCTACCCGGTGTGGGTGCGAACCTGCAGGACCATCTACAACTGCGCATGTCTTTCAAGGTAAAAAATGTTCTCACGCTCAACACCATGGCCAACTCTCTCTGGGGAAAGGCAAAGATGGCGCTGGAGTATGCGTTGTATCGTACCGGGCCCCTGACCATGGCGCCCTCGCAACTTGGCGCGTTTTTGAAATCCGATCCTTCGCAGAGCGATGCCAATCTCGAGTATCACGTGCAACCCTTGTCGCTTGATAAATTCGGCGATCCCCTGCATCCGTTTCCCGCGTTCACGGCGAGCGTGTGCAATCTGAAGCCCACTTCACGCGGCAGTATCCGAATCAAGTCGGCGGATTACCGCCAGGCGCCTGCGATCCAATTGAATTACCTCTCGACTGCGCAGGACCGGCGTATTGCTGCTGAGTCCTTGCGTATGACGCGGCGCATCGTCAATGAAACCCAGGTTATGAAAAAATACTCTCCGGAGGAGTTTCTACCAGGCCCAGGCGCGCAAACCGACGAGCAACTGGCCAAAGCGGCCGGCGATGTGGGCACCACCATATTTCATCCCGTGGGCACCTGCCGCATGGGGCGGGCGATTGATGACAATTCGGTGGTGGATTCGCGCCTGCGGGTGCGTGGTATCGAAGGCCTGCGCGTGATCGATGCCTCCATCATGCCCACCATCACCTCGGGCAATACCAATTCACCCACGGTGATGATTGCCGAGCGCGGCGCGGCGATGATCAAAGCCGACGCCAAGAGTGTGGGCTGAGACGGCATAATACGAGGCTTGGGGCCATTTGTGAGGGGGCTAGGCGCGAGGGTACGAAAGGCGTTATTCGATTAAAAGCACTCGATTAATTAAAACCTTTTCTAGTAGACCAGGAAAACACATGGATAAAAGCGTGACTATGGATGGCGGCGAAGCGATTCTTCAGGCGTGCCGCGATATGGATATGGATTACATCATTTCATCGCCGGGCTCCGATTGGGGCTCGGTATGGGAGGCTCTGGGTCGTCAGAAATTGAACGACGTCAAAGGTCCGGCATACCTGTCCTGCGGGCACGAAACGCTTGCCGTGAATATCGCCACCGGCTACACGCTTATGACAGGGCGCATGCAGGGTGTGCTCCTGCACGCGGGTGTGGGCTTGATGCAAGGCGCGGTGGGCATCCATGGCGCGCGTCTGAATGAGTTGCCTATGGTGATCATGTCGGGCGAATCATCGTCCTACGGCGATCAGGAAGATTTCGACCCGGGCGCGCAGTGGTACACCAACCATAACGTCATGGGTGGCATGCCGCGGATCATTGACTCCATGGTGAAGTGGTCGCAGCAGGCGCCAAGCTCGGCCAACATTTACGAAATGGTGCAGCGCTCGGGTGAGATCGCTCTATCCACGCCGCAAGGACCTACTTATCTGGATGTGCCCATTGAAATCATGATGGGCCGATGGGTGGCGCCTGCAAAAATGCGCAAAATGCCCGCGCCTGCCAAAGTGCGGCCCACCGATGAGGATGTACAGAAGGTTCTCGCCATGATCCTGGCGGCGAAGAACCCGATCATCACTGCCGGAAATTCCGGCCGCACTCTGGAAGGCTATAACGCGCTTGTCGATCTTTGCGAAACTCTGGCCCTGCCTATCGTCGAGTCCGCCGCCGGGGATGCTACCAACTTCCCCAAGGATCACCCGCTGTATCAAGGCAATGAGTCGAGCGCGCTCCTGAAGGAGGCGGATCTCCTGCTTGTGGTGCGCAGCCGCAATCCCTGGTATCCGCCCAATATGGGGCCGATCCATGCGAAAGTGGTGCTGATCGACGAGAGCCCCTTCAAGCTGCACATGGCCTATCAAAACCTGCAGGCCGATGCCTTCCTTGGTGGTGATGCTGCTGCTTCAATGAGGCTCCTGGCAGATGCCGCGCGTGCCGCAAAGCTGGACGAGAAAATTTTGACTGAGCGTCGCACACGCTGGTCCGGCGCGCATGACAAATTAATGCAACGTTTTCGCTCAGCCGAAGCCGATGCGCGCGCAAAGCCCGGTATTCATCCGGTGGCGTTGTGCGCAACCTTGGCCGAGTGCCTGCCGGCCGACACCATCTATCTGGATGAGACCACTGTGCATGGTGGCATCAACAAGCGTCACGTTGGGCATAAGGGTGCGCAAAGTTTCATCTCGTTGCGCTCGGGCCTGGGGCAGGGATTGGGCCTGGCGCTGGGCGTCAAACTCGCGCGACCCAAGCAACCGGTAGTGACCCTGATTGGTGACGGCGCCTTTCTCTATAACCCGGCGGTGCAGTGCCTGGGCTTCGCACGCGACGAGAAGTTGCCGATCATGGCAGTGATCTACAACAACAACGGCTACCGTGCCATGCGCGAGAACCAGTCTTCCTACTATCCGGAAGGCGCTGGGGTGAAGCACAAGCTCTTCCTCGGAGAGCCGATAAATGCTTACGCCTTCGAGGATCTGCCAAAACTCTTCGGCGGCGTCGGTTTCAAGGTGGATACACTGGATGCCTTGAAGGTCGCTCTGCGCGATGGCGCTGCCGCCATGAAAGATGGCAAGAGCGTGGTGATCAACGTGATCTTGAGCGAAATGGCGGGGCGGGGTTAGTTTCGGCAATCGACTGCCGGCGCTCGATTTATTTTCAATACCTCGCCAAGGGTGAACTGCAGAGTTCTCAGTATGCGGCGAGAAACTATAGAGAGAAACTTCGGCGTGGGGTAAAGCGGGGCGGCGTCTCTCGGGCGCCATCCCGGCGTAGAATTTGACGCTTCCGGGGTGTGGGCCTCGATTGGTTTTGGATGATTTAATGGCAAAAATAAAGTTGAGCTTCGCCAGCGGCTTGTACGACCGCCTGTTGTCCTTGTATACGAAGGAAGTCGAACCCGAGGGCATCGATTTGAATTACATCGCCATGGATTCGGTGCGCGATATTTTCGACCGCATGGGTGCCCGGCAGGAGTTCGACGTGGCGGAGATGTCATCCTCCGAATACATCAGCCACGTTTGCGCGGGCAGCAGCCCGTTGGTTGCGATTCCGGTGTTTCCCTCGCGCGTGTTTCGTCACAGTTTCATGACTTACAACCTCGATTCGGGCATACGCAGACCGAAGGATTTCGAGGGTAAGCGTATAGGCGTGCCGCTATACACCATGACCGCCGCGGTGTGGCAGCGCGGTCATCTGCAGCATGACTATGGCGTCGATCTTTCCTCCATTGACTGGGTGCAGGGCGCGGCGAATCACGCAGGCAGCCATGGCGAACCCTCGCTGGTACCGATGGCGCGGCCGGCAAGGGTGTCGATTGACGCCGCCGGGCGCTCGTTGAGCGAGTTGATCGACTGCGGCGAGATCGCCGCGATGATTGGTACTGCCGTGCCGCATTCGATGCGCAGGAACAAACGCATTCAACGCCTGTTCCCCGAATATCGCGAAATCGAAAAAGATTACTACCGCCGCACCGGCATCTTTCCCATCATGCATCTGATTGTGATTCGCAAGGATCTGCATGAAAAACATCCCTTTATCGCCAAGAGTCTCTATGACGCGTTCGGACAGGCCAAGCGCCGCGCCATTGAACGCCTGCGCAGCGGCACCTTGCGTTACATGTTGCCGTGGCTATCTTGCGATGTGGATGAAATCAACGATGTTTTCGGCGATGATTACTGGCCCTATGGCATTGAGGCCAATCGCAAAACCTTGACAGCGCTTTTGACCTACATGGTCGATCAGGGCTTGATCGCCAAGGCGCCGCTACTGGAGTCCCTGTTCGTGCCGGTGGCTGATTAAGGTTCGCAGGTGGTGAAACTTACCCCCGGAGAGCTTAACCCCGGAGACATTACCCGCGGCCTGCGTTTATTGGCCCTTTCCTGGATGTTGTGTTTTGCCGGGTCAACGCAAGCCGCCTTGCCGCAAGCGCGGCCTGACGCGATTACCCCGGACGGCGGCAGCTATTACGGCGCGCTGAAAACCGGCAGGATGAACGGCCGTGGCCGCATAGAGTGGAGGAGCGGTGCGCGTTACGAGGGTATGTTTGTCGATGGCCTGATCTCGGGCCAGGGCATGATGCGATTTGCCAATGGCGAGGTCTATGAAGGCGAGTTTCGCGGCGGGATGAAGGATGGTCTGGGCCGTCTGCAGACGCGCGACGGATCGGTCTATGCCGGTGACTTCAAGGCAGACCTCTATCATGGCCGCGCCCGCCTGGAGTGGGCCAATGGGGACGTCTATCAGGGTAAGTTTGATGCCGGCCACTACCACGGTTACGGGACGCTTAGCTATAAGGATGGGCGCAAGTACCGGGGAGATTTCGCCACGGGTAGGTATTCGGGGCAAGGGCGGCTGGAGACCTCCGTAGGGGAGAGCTTCGAGGGCCAGTTTGTCGAGGGTGAATTCACCGGCAAGGGTGTCTACAAGCGGCCCGACGGCTCGCACCACCAGGGACAATTTCAAGGATGGCGCAGCAACGGCCCTGGCACCTACACCGATCATGAGGGCAATGTCTTCGAGGGGGAATTTGCCAACAACGAATTAAACGGCAAGGCTCGCCTGCGCGGCAAGGCAGGCTATCTCTACGAGGGTGAATTCAAAGCGTGGCGCTTTCATGGCAAGGGGGTGCTGCGCCTTGCCAATGGCGACCAATACACCGGCAACTTTGCAAACGGTAAGTATGAGGGCGAGGGCGCGCTCAAATACCTCAAGCCCCGCGATGACGGACGCACAGAGGACCGCGGCAAATGGCGCGATGGCCGCTTCGAGGATGAAGCGGCTCGGCAATTGGCTCAGCGCAATGTGGAGTTGGCCTTGTATTCGCAGCGCGCCGTTCTGGATCGCGCCCTTGCCGCGCTTGCCCCGCGTGAATCAGGCCGTATCAATATGTATTTGATGACGGTGGGTGGCGACGGCACCGAGGAGGTATTTCGTCGGGAAGCAGGATTCGTTCGCGAGCAGTTCGATCGCGATTACGGCACGCGTAACCGTTCTCTGACCTTGGCAAACAGTCGCAATACGGTGACCACGCTGCCGATGGCCACCATCACCAGCCTGCGCGAGTCGCTTGCGGTGATTGCCTCGAAAATGAATCGTGACGAAGACTTACTTTTTCTATTCCTCACCAGCCACGGTTCTCCGGAGCATGAGTTGGCGTTGAGTCAAAGCAATATGGGACTGCGCGGCCTGCCGGCACGCGAGCTCGCGCAGATGCTGCGCGAATCGGCGATTCGATGGAAAGTGATTGTCGTCTCGGCATGCTATGGCGGCGGATTCATCGATCACTTGAAGGACGATCGCACGCTGGTGATCGCCGCAGCACGCCATGATCGAACCTCCTTCGGTTGCGCCGACGAAAACGATTTCACCTATTTCGGTCGCGCCTATTTCAAGGAGTCCTTGCCAACGAGCGGCTCGTTTGAGGAGGCGTTTGGCAAGGCCGAGGCCTTAGTGCGCGAATGGGAGCTGAGGGATTTTCGTGAAACAAAAAAGACTGGGGCGCCGGAATATTCCTTGCCGCAGATTCATCAGGCGGCGCCGATCAACGAGCACCTGCGGCGGTGGTGGTCGCAAATTCGGCGCAAATAACTATCAAGGAGAGATGCACATGGTTCGAATCATGCAGGCAGTAGCGGTAGGCGTCCTGGCGACGGCCTCGATTTCAGTGATGGCGCAAAGCTATCCCAGCAAGCCGATACGCCTGATTGCCCCTTATCCGCCCGGCGGCTCCACCGACATCGTCTCGCGCCTGCTCGCGCCAAGACTGGGCGCCGCACTTGGCCAAGCGGTGATCGTCGAGAACCGCGCCGGCGCTTCGGGCATGATCGGATCCGACGCCGTGGCGAAGTCCGCACCCGACGGCTATACCTACTTGTTTACCACTCCCGGAACCCATACTGCGGTGAGGTTCACGATTCGAAACGTGCCCTACGATCCTGTCGCCGATTTCACGCCGATCACCGCGGCGGTGACGCAGTCCGGCGTGATTCTGGTGAGCAACTCCACCGGCGTGCGCAATTTTCGAGAGCTGATTGACTATGCGAAAAAAAATCCGGGAAAGCTGGGTTTCGCCACTGCGGGTATGGGGACTTCCTTTCATATGTCCGGAGAAAGCTTGAGGCGCGAAGCCGGAATCGATATTTTTCACGTGCCCTACAAAGGCGGCGTTCCGGTGGCGCAGGCAATCGTATCGGGCGAAGTGCCTATTGCGCTGGTGAGCAATACCAGCGGCATGTCCACGGTCAAGACCGGTCGCGTAACGGCGGTGGCGATCCTGGGGGACAAGCGCCTGCGCGAGTTTCCCGATACGCCCATCATCTCGGATCTGATTGCCAATGTGGATCGTCCAGGGGATTGGCTGGGATTTTACGGCCCGGCGGGATTACCCGCGCCAATACTTGGTCGCATGTACGCGGAGATTGTCAAGGCGGTGAATTTGCCGGAGGTGTTGATCGGGCTGCAAGCAGCGGGAATGGAGGTCTATGCCAATTCTCCGGAGGATTTCAAGAAACAACTCCTACGCGAAATCGAGTTGTATCGAAAAATGGTGCCGCTGCTCGGTTTGAAGCCCGAATAATGCACAGATCCCGGAATGCAGCGCCAAGGCGATAAACCAAGTGTAATTTCAAACATTATTTCTCCTTTAGGTAATCATGACAACGCTAAACACAAATATTGTATCCAATCCATGGAATGGCGGTGTCTGGTGTTCGTGCTGTCCTCCGCTACCGGGAACACGCGCGGCGTTCGCAGTGCGCGAGGCCGCTGCCCGGCGTGTCGCCGTGGCACGCAAGTCCGCATCCAAGACCAAGACCAAGGCGAAGCGCGCTCCCGCCCGTGCATCGTCAAGACGCATAGACGTGCATCACCACATTGCGCCCGCCGTTTATATCAAAGCCATGGAGACCCTGGGTCTGGCCGGGGAGAACCACTGGCAGAACGAAGTCTACAAAGGCTGGAGCCCGGCGGTGGCGATTGAATCCATGGATGAGGGCGGCACACAGGCGGCCATCACTACCATTACTTCAGGCGCCGCCATCGCGGCGCATCCCGACAGAATTCGTATCGCGCGCGAGTGCAACGAGTACGCGGCGAATCTGCAGCGTGATTATCCGGGCCGCTTCGGCCACTTCGCCACGCTGCCAATGCCAGATGTGAAAGCCGCGTTGAAGGAAATCGATTACGCGCTGGATGTGCTTGAACTCGATGGCGTGGATATGAGAACAAGTTATGGCATGCAGTACCTTGGCGACGCCGCGTTCGCTCCGATCTACGAGGAGCTCAATCGTCGTCATGCGGTTGTTTATTCTCATCCTCACGAACCGCGTTCGCTGCAAAGCCCCATTCCCGGCGTTCCGGGCTCCACCATCGAATTCTGCACCGACACCACGCGCGCCATCGCCAGCGTGTTGTTCGGCGGCACTTCAATTCGTTATCCCAATGTGCGTTTCATCTTCTCGCATGGTGGGGGCACCATGCCTTTCATCGTGGAGCGTTTCACGCGTTTGGCTGAGCGTGGTGATTTCAAGAAAATGTTCCCCAAGGGAGTGTTGGGCGAGTTGCGCAAGTTCTACTACGAAGTCGCTCAGGCAGCTCATCCAGGGGCGTTGTCTTCACTCACACGGCTGGTGCGGGTCAATCAGATTCTTTTTGGCACCGATTTCCCCTATCGCACTTCAAAAGAAATCGGCAAAGGCTTGGTCGATTACGGGTTCAGCGCAGCCGAACTGGCCGCGATCAATCGCGGCAATGCCGCGAAGCTTTTCCCGCGATTCAAGTAGCGCGAGACTCGATTAACGCGGCGCGTCGGGTCGAACCGACTGCGCGCCCAGTTGTGGCCAAGCCGCGGGTGCCGCGGCTTTCTCCAATCGCTCCTTAATCGGCAGTTTTTCATCCCAGCGCGCGGCGATGATGCGTTGTCCATTGAAGCCATCCGAATCGTTCGATGCAAGCCATACCGCCGGCGCACGCATGACTTCGGGTTTGATCAGCGCGTTGCGATAACTCTCGGGTGTGCTCTTCGGGATGAGATTGGTATTGGTGCCGCCGCCGGGGGTGAGCACGTTGGCGGTGACGCCGGTGCCTTCGAGTTCCTGGGACATGGTTGCAACAAAAGCCTCGTGGCCGGCTTTCGAAGGTCCGTAGGGCGCATTGCCCTTGCGGTACATGGTATCCAGGCTGGTGGTCACGCTGACGATGCGCCCCCATTTTTGCGCGAGCATGGGCCGCACTGCGGCGCGCGACATGAAAAACGCGCCGGTGAAATTCACCGCCACTACGCGCAGCCAGGCCTCGGGTGTGATGTCCCAGAAATTGGTGAGCTGCGCGCGCACATCCGGCATCAGGCCTTCCGCCGTGGGGCTAGTGCCGGCATTGTTGAACAAGATATGCAATGCGCCGAAATGCTCGATGGTGGTCTGGACCGCGCGTTCGGCTGCCAGGGCATCGGTGATGTCGGCAAAAATGGGAAACGCGCAATCAGCGCCGCCTGTGGCACGGGCCTCGGCGAGCGTTTGCTCGAGCCATTCGCCGTTGTGATCCAGCATAGCCACGCGAGCACCGGCACCAACCAGCGCCATGGTGAGGTGGCGGCCTATGCCAATGGGGCTGCCAGCGCCGGTGACAAGAGCTATCTTTCCTTGCAATTGCGATGCTGGCATGGGTTTGCTTTGATTCTTGTGAATAAGGTGGGCCGGATTATCGCGGTGATCTGCAATTGGAGTGTGAGCAGGACGACGCCTGCCCGGGTGAGGTACATTGTGCGCTCATCGGGAGGCGAGGATCTCCCGTTTCAATGGGAGCTGCGATGATCGCATATGACAAACTGGCATTGGCGAGATCCTGGAGAAGAATGGCGATTCGCATTGCATTGATTGGCGCCGGCAGCGTGGTGTTTTCAGCCACCGCGCAATACCCGGCAAAACCCATCAAGCTGATGTCCCCATTTCCGCCAGGTGGCGGCACCGATATCGTCGCCCGCCAGACTGCGCAAGGGCTCTCCGCGCGACTGGGTCAACCCGTGGTCGTTGAAGCCCAGGCAGGTGCGGGAGGATTGATCGCAACGCAAACGGTTGCGCGCGCGGTCCCTGATGGCTACACCATTTTGTTCGGTGTGCCATCGACCATTACGATCGCCGAGAACTTCACGAAAAATCCGGATTACAACCCCGCGAGGGATCTGGCGCCGATTGCCACGGTCGCCAGTTACTTCACCTTGTTTCTTGTTAATCCCAAGGTGGGCGCGAATACGCTTGCCGAATTCATTGTCCTTGCAAAAGCCAATCCGAAAAAGTTTTTCTATGGCACCTCGGGCAATGGCCATGCGTTTCACATGTTGACCGAACTGGTGTCGCGGCAAGCCGGAATCGAAATGCTGGCCGTTCCCTACAAAGGCAACGGTCCGGCGCAGGCTGCGATGCTTGCCGGTGATGTCCAGGTCATGGTGGCAGCATCGGGCGCAGTGAGATCAAATGTTCAAGCGGGCAGAATGCGCGCTCTGGCGACCTTGCAGTCAACGCGTCTTAATTCGTTTCCCGACGTCCCTACGATGGCCGATGCTGGCCTGGCCAACTTGAATATCGTCAATTGGTTCGCGGTGTTCACGCCCATCAAGACGCCACGCGATATACAGGCACGCCTCGAGCAGGAGTTGCTTTTTATGCAGAAAGATCCGGGATTCACCGAAAAAGTAATAAGTTTAGATTTCGGACCCGTCGGGATAGGCTCGAAGGATTTCACGGTGCTGCTGGAGGGTGAGCGCAAGCGCTGGCGCGAAATCATTCAGTCCGCAGGCATCAAAGCCGAGTTGGAGTAAGCCCCATTGCGAGGATGTCCAGTTTTGGCAGTATCCTTGCTATTTTGCGGGGCAGATGAGACAAAATGAGGCTCAGGATGAGGGTACGCACACCTGATAATTCCCGTCGACAAGTGTTGAAAGCCGGCCTTGGCGCGACCGCGCTGTTTCTGCCGGTGCCGTACGCCTGGGTATGGGCGCAATCCGATGGCGCGATGAAGCTATTGCGCCTGCCCAAACTGGCGCTGGTGATCGGCAACGGCAAGTACGAGGATTCAAAGCCGCT
>CAMDFL010000029.1 GCA_945897475.1 Bordetella parapertussis | reverse complement strand
GTCTCTGGGCACCGATGCCGAGGCGCGGCGCGCAGCAAGCGAGCGCATCCTTGCCTCATGCGGGCGGCTGTTCGATCGCCCCGATGCCGGCGTCGCGCTGGGCGAGGCTTTGCAAGCACTGTGCCCTCAGGCCGGCAATGGCTGAGGGTTTATCGCTGAGTGTGAATCCACTGCGCTTTGTCGGGACACTGCCTTCGCGTTCAAACACCGGGCAATACCTGCCACAGTCACGCCAGAAGTTTGAACGTCACCTTTACCGCGACGCCCTGACTATCCGCCAGGTTCTCGGCAAAGATGGTGCCACGATGAAATTCGGCAATCAGGCGTGCCACATAAAGCCCCAAGCCAAGATGCGGCTTCTCTCCCCCTTTATCGCGCCGCATCGACACCATGGAGGCGAACAGGCGTTCGTGTGTGCCCTCGGGCAACGCATCGCCCTGATTGGACACGCCAAGCACCACGCTGCCCGGATCGCCAAGTTCCGGCGCGGCGCCCACCCTGTCGAGTTTGACGCTGATGGGCGTACCCGAGGTGCCGAAATCATTGGCGTTGTCCACCAGCTTATCCAGCATCTGCGCAATGAGTTCCGGCGAACCTTCGATGATGAGGGACTCAGCCGGGGCGCTCAAGTCGAACGCCCGGCCCCGAAAAGCGCTGCGGTAACCCTCCACGCAACCCGATACCACCAGCGCCAGATCGAAGCGTTCGCGCTCCGTGGCAAGCAAGCCTTGTTCAAGGCGCGTTGCCTCGCTCATGCGCGTCAATATGGTGGAGAGCCTCGCCAATCCTTGTTCCGCGCGTTGCAAATAGACACGCGCTTCAACCGGCGAAGGTTCGAGTTTGAGATTTTCTAGCGATGAGCGAACCACCGCCACCGGCGTTCGCAGTTCATGCGAAAGACGACTCGCCATGGTTTCCAGATAACTGTGATGTTCGGTCAGGCGTGCAAGCACCGAGGAGAAACTTCGCGACAGATCGCCAATTTCATCGCCGGCGCTTGACCCCGAGAATGTGTGGGTAATTCGCCCTTGCGCATCGATGGCGCCCTCGGCCTCGTCGCGCAGACGCCGGATTCGCCAGGAAATGCGCGTCGCCAGCCCCAGCAAAACGGCGCCCGCAATCACGAATGCGGCAAGCGTCGCGAATAGCAAACGCTCCAGGGCCTGATTTCGTACCGACAGAATCGAATTGGTGCTCTCCTCCACCACCACCGCACCCATGACTTCGTCGCCCGACCAGATCGGGTGGGCCGCCGAGACGATCGCCGCCTTGCCATCCGAGGTCTGGCGGACGCGGGTGCGCGGTGCGCCCTGCAGCGCTGCGATGACTTCTCGCCCGGTGGAAAGCACATCTTCCGGCGCGGCCTCATCGAAGTCTTCGGAAGGCCTTCGCAACACCTGTGTCATGGCCAACTGCATCAGGTATTCGATCCGACCCACATCCTTGGCAGGCGCTACCACGCGTCGCAAACTGCCGGCCAAGGCGATCACCCGGAATTCCCGATTAACCACCCAGATGCGCGAGGTACTGCGCTCTATGCCTTTGAGAATCGCCGCAACCTCGCCTTCACGATTGACGCCCGCGGACTCATTGCCCAATTCGCGCGGTTCGGCATCCAGGGCGGGCGGTAATTCGCCGTCGCGTCCCTGCAAGGGTCGGGTTTCGCCTGATTGCATTGGCAGCGGGCGCAAGCGCAGCAACTGCGGCCGCTCGTGCAGCGCAGTGGATACGGCACGCGCGGTGCCAAGCAATGTCTGCTCCTGTGCATCGAGCAAGACCCCCTCCATCTCTTGCACGTATTGCCAACCCACCCAGGGCAACGCCAGGAGCACCAAGGCCGCCAAGGCGAGCTTGCCGCGCAGCCCCAGGGAAAATATCCGGAAGAGCTTCAAATTCGTGCATCCTCGCCCATATCGATGCGATAACGAAGCATCAACCCTTCCACCGGTAACCCATACCGTAGACCGTCTCAATCTCATCGAACACCGCCGCAACCGCCTGGAATTTACGGCGAATGCGTTTCATGTGCGAGGTAACCGTATCGTCATCCACCACCAGATTGGCCTCGCGCATGAGTTGTTCTCGATTCTTCACATGCCCCGGATGACGAGCCAGCGCATGCACCATCCAGAACTCCGTTAGCGTGAGCTCAACCCGAACGCCGCTCCAGGCGGCAGTAAAACGTTTCATATCCAGGGCCAGTGAGCCGCGTTCCAGAATGTCATCGGCCGCCTTGGGCTCGCGCTGAACGTCGATGCGCCGGAACAGCGCCGCAACCCTGGCCAGCAAATGCGGCAGACTGATGTCCTTGGTGAGATAGTCATCTGCCCCCATGCGCAGGCCCGACACCACGTCGAAATCGCTGTCACGGGCGGTGAGGAAAATGATCGGCAATCCGGCCGAGAGTGCCCGCAGGTCGCGGCACAAAGCAAAACCGCCGTCGCTGTCGTCACCCAGTCCGATGTCGAGGATGGCAAGGTCTGGCAATCGCGTTCGAAATGCTGCCATGGCCTCGGCGCGCGCGCCATAGGCCTGCACTTCGTGACCATGCTTTTTCAGCGCGTCGGCGTAGTTGGCTCGAATGGCCGGGTCGTCCTCCACCAGGGCAATGCGTCGGGGCATGGATTCAGCTGAAAAATTTAAAGGGAAATATACCCCGGAAAATATACCCCAGAGAAATATACGCCAGGGAAATATACCCAGAGAAATATACCCGAGGAGCACGCACTCCTGGATTACCGCCATCTTTTTGCCACAATGTATCGGCGCATTGCCAGATCGGGGTGTTTGAATGTAGTCCTGAAGAAACCCGATCTGGATCAATACCGCCATGCCACCCCAAAACAACAACTCCACGGTCCGCAAATCCGATCAACGGCTGATGGCCGCCGATTTCTTCAGCCATACCCTGAAGGCGTTTTTGATCGGGGTAGGAGCATCGGTGGTGCTGAGCGGTGCGGTAATTCTATTGGCCCAGTCCACCGCGCAATACGATGGCAATTTGATCGATAAACCATCCGAGACAAGCAAAGCGCCGTGAAAATCTCCACCTTGAAACCCTCAGGCACCTGCGGCTACGGCGAAGCCCCACTCGGCGTTGAGTGCGCGTTTCCGGATGCATTGCCGCGCCTGGCGCGCGTCGGCGCCCCCGGCACCAGTCTATGGCGCCGGGTGGTTTACCGCTTTAAATACGGCATCAAAATATCGCGGGCGGGCAGGGCCGTCGCGATCAAACCTTCCTGATGAAATCCAGATCGTCGCCGCCTAGTGGTGCGGCGGCAGCGGGTGCCGGCGCAGGAGCAACAGGCGCTGCCGCCACTGGGGTGGCCGCCGCCGGAGGAATAGCCCTAGCCGGAGGCGCCTGAACCGTAACGGAAGCGCGTACGGCGCCAATAGTCGCCTCGGGCCGAGCCATAGCCGCTGCTGCATTTGCAGCCCCTTCAGGCATAGGTGTTCCCGATATCAGGTGTTCAAGCTCCGCCGCGATCAGTGCAATATCCACCGCCGGCCGGCCTTGGTAGCGCAGCAATACACGAGAAGGCAGATCGACCAAACGCGCCTCGGCGCTGCGCATATTGGCCGCGACACCGAGCACCGGGCTCATATGCGTACTGCGCCAACCGCCATTGGCGCGCTCCACGGCGTCGATAATGGCGTTTTGGGATTTGGCAATGCCGGCGAGCAGTTCGGCCAGTTGTTCAGCGCTGATATTCATGCGTCACTCCCAGAATGCACAGTAGTTCCAAGCATACCGCCAATCCGGGGTTGGCTGCGAGAGCGCCAACGATACTGTTTTGTTCCCATTCGGCCTTAGCTCGAGCATCGCCTAATGTGATGATCCTGGGATCTTCATTCCCGATCTACGGCGTCAACCCCTGCGCCACGGGCACCCAAGAATTGCCTGACGCCGCAGACTTCATGATCGCCTCCAGCACCGCAATATTACGCAGCGCTTCGATGGGCTTTATCGGATATGGCGCACCGCCCCCAGCCGCATCTGCCAGCGCGGCCACTTCCTGTTGCAGGCTGTCGTCGTGCGTATAACGCAAAAATTCACGCGGCTTGGTGACGTCGGTGGGTTCGATGGTGAGCTCGGAGAAGGCATTGCGGCATTCGAGATTGGCCTTGGTGCCGTAGACCTTCAACATCGAGCTCATCGAGACCGCAAGGTGCGCGCTGTACTGGCCGGTGACGCCGCTGTTCAATTCGAACAAGGCGGCGCAGGTGTCATCCAGCGGGTAGGAGAGCGCCTGGTGTTTGGTGATGGCCGTCAAGCGCGCCACCGGCCCCAGCAACCAGGTGAGCGTGTCCACCACGTGCAGGCCCATGGGTGTGGTGGAACCCGCCGGGATCTCGCTTTGCTTTACCCGCCAATGCTCCTTCGGATAGCGTCCCTCAATATTGCCCGAGTAGTGCGCGTCAACGTGAATGATCTGACCGAGTTCGCCCGCATCGATCATGGCCTTCATCCTGCGCGGACCGGGGAGGAAGCGTCGGTTGTGGCCCACCGCCAGAACCACGCGGGCTTTCTCGCAGGCGCGAATGGCTTTGGATGCAGTTTCCACGGACAGCGTGAAAGGTTTTTCACAAAATACGTGCTTACCCGCCTCGGCTGCGGCAATTATTTGCGTCCAGTGCAAGGAGTGCGGCGTGGCCAGCATCACCGCGCCCACGCTCTTGTCAGCCAGCACCTCTTCATAAGTATTCCAACGCTTGCCACCACAGGCCGCGATGAATCTGGCGCATTCGGCCTCCGACAATGAGCAGCACCCGCCCAACTCCACTTTATCGGGGCGATCTTTTGCCGCCTTGCCCAACTCCATGCCCCACCAGCCGGTACCGATGACAACAAGCTTCAGCATTTCCTTCTCCTTGATAAAAGCTTCGCGGACGGGGTATTCGCCCCGCCCTTGAGCACGGGGCTACGCCCCATTGGATTCCCCGATTTCAGTACCCTGCCGCAAGCGACGGGGATTAAAAGATTTAATTCTTCGCTTAATCCAATCTCTAATCGGCAGCCGCCTGCGCATGGATCTCCAGCAAGGCCGTAATGGTTGATGGTTCGCGGCGACCGAAGCCGCATTCGGTGCCAATCATGAAATCTTTGATGACTTTCTGCGCCGCAGCGATGCGCCTGCGCGTGCCTTCCAGCCCATCGGTGTAATGCACCAGACCCAGCGCCAGCTTGGTTTCCGTGCGAAATTTGAGATTCTTCATCGGGGCAAAATAGGCGTCGTCGGAGCGCTCACGCGGCACCGGCAAATGAATCAACTCTATGCTGCGTGCTATTCCCGCCGAGAGCGCATTGCCAAAATTCACCAGATGCGAACTGTCACGCGGCTCCACCGAATGCTTGTGTTTATTATCGCCATAACAAAAGTGATAGATGAGGTGCACGCCCTTTGGCACCGCATTTCCCAGGCGCAGATGCAAGGGCACGAAGTTCTCCATCATTTCATCCCGGGTCGCACCAAACCTGCACGCCGTGCCGGTTTCCAGGTGAAAGAAAATCGATGACGCCACATCGAACTGAATCGCCAATTGATCATGAGGTATCGCGGCGCAGATCTTGCCGATTTCGCCGATCACCGCTTGTTCCAGCGCGGGCTCCAGCTCCGCATGGAAAGCATCGACCACGAAAGCGGCAAGCAGCGAAGGAATCGAGGCAATATCGTACTGATAGCGGACCTGAGGTGGAATTTTTCCGGCCTGCTTCAGTCGCTGAAAATCGTCCCAGGATTCCAGAGCGAATCCCGTATGCGGCATGGTTGAGAATCGTACCGTCCTCGGATCGACGCCTTGCTTCAAGCGATACCGTTTGAACGGCGTGGCGCCCGCATGCACGAGAAATTCCTCCGGCGACCTCTCGAAGCTCGGATGCTCGGAGAAAATGGGCTCAAGCCAGGGTAACCAGTTCAAGCGCGGGCCGGTTTCACCATCAGGCAGATAAAGCAGGTATGGACCGACAGCCGCGCTCAAGGTTTCGAACACCTCCGCCGCATTATTCATCGGCACACTGCCGACAATATGCACCCCATGCTTCATAGGCCAACCCCGTTAATCGCGATGCTATTGTCAACATGTTTCATAGTCGTTCCTCCTAAACCGGCTTAGCCGGAACCAAACAGTGTGTCATTGAGGCCACCTTTCCCGCTAAATTGCAGGTTTGCAAAAAGCGCAAATCTACAATTTAGCGGGGCGTATTAAAACCCTTTTCTAAACCTGGTTCTTTGCCAGAACTGTCAACACTTAGCTTGTAAGTAACTAATTGCCCATCATTGTCGATGGCAGCCAAAGCGTTATCACCGGAAATGCCACCAGCAGCACCAGCTTGACCATATCGGCAATCACAAACGGAATCACGCCGCGATACACCACCGAGAGCGGCGCGTCTGAGCCGACAATGCTTTTCAATACAAATAAGTGGATGCCGAAGGGCGGCGTGATCAGTCCGGTCTCCAGCACCACCAGATTGACAATTCCCCACCAGATCAAGTCGTAGTTCATTCCCGCCACCAGCGGCGCAACAATCGGCACGGTGACGAACATGATGGTGTTCGAATCCATGATGCAGCCGAGGATCAAATAGATAATGAGCAACATCGTAATTACCGCGATCGGCGCCCAGTTCAAGTCCTGAAAGAATGTGGTCATGCGCTGCGGCAAGCCGGTAACGCCCATTGAGAACGAAAAGCTCAGCACGCCGAAAATGATGAGATACAGCAGCGCCGTGGTCGCGGTGGTTTCGCCCATCACCCGCAGCACACTGGCACGAGTCAGGCGGCCTCGCAGTACCGCAGCAATAAAGGCACCCACCGCGCCCACCGCCGCCGCTTCCGTCTCGGTAAAGATTCCACCGTAGATGCCGCCGAGCACAATGCCGAACAGCAACAGCGCCGCCCAGGCTTTCTTCATGGCGCGGCCGATCTCGGCAAAGCTCGGCCGGTCGTTCGTCGCCGGGGCCGATGAGGGCACCAGGCGCACCTGAACGGTGATCGCCAGCATATAAAGACCAATAGCAAGCGCCGCCGGAATCATCGCCGCAACGAATAATTGTCCGATGGAAGTCTCGGTCAGGAAGGCATAGAAAATCAGCGGAATGGAGGGCGGCACCAACGCTCCCAGCGTGCCGCCCGCAGCGACGCAACCGGTGGCCAGTTCCGCCGAGTAGCCACGCGCACGCATCTCCGGCAGCGCGACACGACCGATGGTAGCTACGGTGGCAAGCGATGATCCGGTTAGCGCACCAAATCCGCCACAGCCACCGATGGTCGCCAGGGCCAGGCCGCCGCGCAGATGCGAAAACAGGGAGTGCGCGAGATCATAAATATCCTCGGACATTCCCGCGACCACCGCGAAGCTGCCCATCATCAGGAACATCGGCACCACCGCAACCTGAGAATTGGTGAGGAACTGCGCCGATTCATTGCCAAGGACAGCCAATGCGGGGTCCTGGCCGATCATCAACGCACTGCAAAAAACGCCCAGAAGGCCCAATGCCACCGCCAGCGGAATGTAGAGCACCAGCATCACCCACACCATGAACACGATGCCCAATGCCAACGTGCCGGGATAGTTGCGCGCCACCTGTGACAGCGTATCCATGTTGGCGGAAATGCCCCACAGCAGCACAGCCGCACCGGCGAGCGCCAGGATCACTACCGCCACCAGCGTCAGGGTATTCACCCCAGGAATAATAAGCTCAGCTTCCACCGGCTTGCCGCCGTCCTCAACGGCCCATCCGCTGGGATCGGGAATGCCGGCCAGCGCGTACTTCGCGCTGACCGTGAAATTGATCAGTTGAACCAGGGCGCTGATGGCAAGAAACGTCGCCACGGTCCACATGAAAGGCGCAATGGGTAGATGAACGTACACCGTCTCTGCATCGCGGCTCCCCAGCTTGAAGGCGTACTCGCCGATGCGCCAGGCGATCAAAACATAGAACACCAACAGCGCCAGGCTGCCGAGGGACTTGATCCAGGCAAGCACCGCGGGGCTGACGCGGTTGCCGATCAAGTCAATGGTCAGATTGACGCGCAGCGCCGCACCGGCCGGGAAGCATCCGGCAACCGCCACTGCCAGGGCCATGCCTTCAATCTCGCTCAAGCCATCAATAGGCGCGTTAAAGATCCAGCGCAACAGCACGTCGCTGATGGTGGTGAAGGCGATGAACAACATCGCCAATACACCGATAAAGGCGACACGCTGCGTCACCATGGTGCTGCGCCGGTCAAGCGATTCGAGAAAACCTCCCGCAGCCGTTTGCATGGCTTCGCCTATCTCATATTAGAAATTAAAACACGCCGCTAAGCGGCGTGTAATAACAACTATATATTATAAAAGTATGAAATAATTGTTTTTATTTCTTGCCAGCCTGACTCTTCTCCCACCCGGCCACTTCGACGCGGAACGCCTGCAGCACTTTCTGGCCGTCGGGGATTTCGCGGGCCCAATCAGTGGCAACCGGCGCCACGGCTTTGCGCCAGCGCGCTTCCTCGGCGGGAGGCAAGGTGATGGTGCTGTCCTTGACCAGCGCGCGCTTTTCCGTCCATTGCTCGTCGGTCAAACGGCCAAGCTTTTCGGAAAAGTTGGCGTAGGAATAGCGGTCTATTGCCGCCTTCGCAGCGGCAGGCAGTGAATCGTATTTTTTCTTGCTCATGAATACCAGCGCTGCATCCGATCCCAGCGCCGCATCGAGATGGTTCTTGGCCACCTCAAGTATTTTGAAGGTGGCCATGCCAGTGAAGGGCATCAGCGAACCGTCGGCGATGCCGCGGCTGATTGCCTGATAGGTCTCATCGGGACGGAAAGTCACCTGCGCTGCGCCCAGGGCCACGATGACCTTGCCAGACACGCTGCTCGAAGCAGTTATCTTTTTACCCTTCAGGTCATCGAGGGTCTTTACCGGCGTTTTCATATGCAAGGCAGCGTTCGGAAAGGTAAACATCGCCAGCGGCCGAATGTCTGAAAAACCATCGGCGAACAGGCCTTTTTCGTACATGCGCCACAGGGCGACCGAGGCCGCCACTCCGGTTTTCGCCTCGAAGGGCAGCCCGACGACGTCCAGTTTTTTCAATTTCCCGGCACTGTTGGCGCCGAGAATAAAGCCGATATCAGCAACGCCATCCAGCACCCGATCATAGGTCACGCCAAAGTTACCCAGCGTACCGCCGTAGAAGGTATCGATTCTGAGCGCGCCGCCCGAGGCTTGCGTGACCGCAGCGGCAAACGGCGTAAATGCATCGGGATGCAGGTAAGACTGCGGCGGTGCCGGCGAGGAAAACTTCAGCACAATGGGTTGCTGTGCGGCCAGGGGCGCGGCGAATGCCGCTGAAATGGCAAGCGATGTGGCAAACAATGTTTTTTTCATGGGCGCTCCTGGGTATGCGATTGATGGCTTGAATTATTACCGGACTGGATGCTCAGCCAGGCTTGGCGCCCGCAGCTCGCATGATTTTTTGCAACACGTTGGCTTCGTCCTGAATGTAGGCATCAAATTGGTCCGGGGTCATCGGCATCGAGTCAGCGCCAAGCTTGCTCAGACGCGCCTTGATGTCCGGTGTCTGCTGCGAGCGATTGATTTCGGCGTTGATGCGCGCCACCACCTCGCGCGGGGTCTTGGCTGGGGCCAGCATGCCCACCCAGAAATCGAACTGCCCGCCCGGGAAACCGGCTTCGGCGATGGTCGGCACATCGGGAAGTGCGGCTGAACGCACTTTGGTACTGACGGCCAAAGCGGTGATACGCGAGTCTTTGAGCGCGCCGACCGAGGATACCAGCGGCACCCAGGCCATTTGCACCTGCGCCCCCATGGTGTTGGAGAGTATTTCCGGCGTTCCCTTGAACGGAATATGCACCGCCTTGAGATCCGCTGCGAAATTGAATTTTTCGGAATTGACGTGTGCAGCGCTACCTACGCCGGCGGTGCCAAAATTCATGGATCCGGGTTTTGCCTGGGCCATGGCCACCAGTTCCTTAACAGTCTTGGCGCCCAGGTTGCTTGGAACGATCAACACGCTGGGCAGATTGGCGAGCGGCGCCACACCGGCAAAATCTTTGATGGTGTCGTAGGCAAGATTGGCGTAGAGCACCGGATTGACCACATGCCCGGTGGACACCACACCCAGCGTCAGTCCGTCGGGGGTTGATTTTGCGAGCAAGGCAATACCGATAGTTCCACCCGCGCCGGGACGATTCTCGACAATCACGGCTTGGCCGAATACCGCCGCAAGATGATCGCCGGTCACGCGCCCCAGTACGTCTGTCGCGCTGCCCGGAGTGAACGGCACGATAATCTTAATCGGGCCGGCGGGATAGGACTGCGCGAACACCGCAGCGACACTCAACAAAGCGACACCTGCCATCGCCGCAGCCCATAACCGTTTGCCGTGTCTCATTTCAGCCTCCTAGATTGAAAAATTCAATGCCACATGGTGACCTGCGTTTCCCGTTCCGTATCTCGTCAGCTCAAACCATCATTTACCGGCACGTTCTCGGCTTTGAGCTCAATACCCGAGGCGCGCGCCTGTTGTAGCAACAAGGCCGCGAAATCCTCGTCCGCGTAGCCGTTGCCCATCATCGACTGCACCATGTCGCGCGCAATTGAGGCCAAGGGCATTGGCACTTCCAGATTTCTCGCCGCCGCCAAACCAAGATCGAGATCCTTGCGCAACAAATACGGCGTGAAGGTTACCTTGAAATCCAGATTTACCAGGGCTGGGGTCTTGTAGCGCGAGAACATCGAACCCATCACGCTTTTATTAAGAAAATCGAGGAAGGCGTGACGCGGCACGCCAGCCTTTTCCGCGAGCACGGTAATTTCCGCCAGCGATTGGATCACCACGCCGAGAAACACGTTGTGACAGATCTTCACCACGCGAGCGAGGTCGCCTTCGCCTACCCAGGTGGCTTCTTGTCCGATTACCGCAAGCATCGGCGATGCAGTATCGAAGGCCTCTTTAGGTCCCGATACCACGAAAGAAAGCTTGCCCGCTTTCACCACTTTGGCATTGCCGCTCACCGGGGCGGCAAGCATTTGAATGCCGAATTTATCGAGCGCCGCGCGCAGATCGGCAGATGCTTCTGTCGAAATCGAGGTGCTCTCGACCACCATCTTCGGCAGGCCGGATTGACCGGGCTTGGATTTGGATAGGAGACCATCGGCCCCTAGAATCACGGCGTTCACATCATCTGCCGTGGCCAGCATGCTGAAAATAATATCGCAACCGGCAAGGTCCGAAGGATGCTCGGCAATCTTCGCGCCCACCTGGACCAAGGGCTCCGCTTTCGCTCGGGTGCGGTTCCACACGGTAATGTCATACCCAGCCTTCGCCAAGCACTTGGCCATGTCGTAACCCATTCGGCCCGCGCCCAACCATCCTATCCTTGCTTTGTCTCCCACCGATTTCTCCTCGCTTCTCTGTGATTCCTGCTCTCGATTCCCCCGCTGCCCATTCAGGCGCAGCGGGTGCGCTCAGAACTCCGCCGACCAGTCTCTTGTCTCCAGGATCTCTTTCACGCGGCGCAGAAACGCAGCCGAGTAGGCGCCATCGAAGGCGCGGTGATCGAAGGATTGAGCCAGCACACCAATCGGTCGAATGACAATGGTGTCGCCGCCTGCGCCCTCTTGCACCACCGGTTTTTTCCTAACGCCATCGCTGGACAAAATAGCCACCTGCGGTTGACTGATGATAGGCGCCGTAATCAAGGTGCCAAATGGCCCCGAATTCGACACGGTATAGGTGCCGCCTGTGACCTCGTCGGGCACCAGGGTGCCGGCGCGTGCGGCGGCAGCCAGCCGATGGATGGCGCGCGCCAGGGCCGCTGTATCGAGCTTATGCGCATCGCGGATGACCGGCACCATCAGACCTTCGAAATTCAAGTCTACGGCCACGCCCAGATGCACGCGCCTGTGCACCAACAGCGCCTCCTCGGTGAAACTTGCGTTCACGCGAGGAAATTCAGCAATCGCCTCGCAAACAGACCGGGCAATGAACGGCAAGTAAGTGAGAGCAAACCCTTCGCGAGTTTTCCAGGCGGCCCCGGCAGAATTCCTGGCATGCTCGACGCGCTCGAAATCCACTTCGACAGCCTGCAGCACATGCGGGCTGGTGGCCACCGATTTCACCATGTGGGCAGCAGTTTGACGGCGCAATTTACTGTGTGGAATGACTTCATCGTCGCCAAGGTTTGTCGGCATCGGCGCCGGCGTGGCTGTGGCTGCGGACGCGAGTGGCGCCGTTTGTAGCGGCAGATTCGCGCTCGGGGCAGCCGGTTTCGCCGCCGCGGGTTTCGTCGCCCCTGGATTCACCGCTTCCACCACCGCCAGTATCGTCCCCACGGCTACGGTGGCCCCGGCCTCGACCAGAATCTGCGTCACAACCCCGGTGATCGGACAGGGAATCTCGGTGGTAACTTTTTCGGTTTCAACATCGAACAAGGGTTCATCGGCCTTGATACTGTCGCCGACTTTTTTATACCAACTGAGCACCGTGCCTTCCTGGACCGTTTCGCCCAGTTGCGGCATGACGATATCCTGCGATTGCTGCGCCATAGTTTATTTTCCCAAAGCTTTGCGAACCTCGTTAATGATGCGCGCCACCGAGGGGATGACCGCGTCTTCGAGCTGGTCCGCGGCGGGCAATGGGATATGCGGGGTAGTGATGCGCATGATCGGGCCTTTGAGCGAGCTGAAGGCTTCTTCCTGAATGATTGATGCGACTTCGGCGCCCCACCCGCACAGGCGCGGATTTTCTTCTACGGTGAATACCCGGCCGGTGCGAGCCGAATGCGCGAGGATGGTTTTGGTATCCAGCGGCACCAGGCAGCGCAGGTCAATGACGGTTGCCGAAATGCCATGCTCGGCGGCCAGTGTTTCCGCCGCTTTCAGCGCGCGCGGCACCATCGCGGCAAGCGCAATGATGGTGGCGTCCTTGCCTTCGCGCAGCACTGCAGCTTGGCCAAGCGGCACCAGATATTCGCCATCGGGCACCTCGCACTTGTTGCCCAGAAGGCTTTTGTGTTCGAAGAAAATCACCGGGTCGGGATCTCGGATAGCCGAGGCGAGCAGGCCCTTGGCATCGGCGGCATTGGAGGGCGCCACCACTTTGAGGCCCGGTATCGCCATCGCCCAGTTCTCCACGCTTTGCGAATGCTGAGCGCCAAAACGCGAACCCGCGCCATTGGCGGTGCGAATGACCAGCGGAACCTCCAACTGCCCATCACTCATGTAACGCGTTTTCGCGATCTCATTGGCCACGTAATCCCAGCAACAGGCGAGAAAATCCGAGAACATGATTTCTGCGATGGGCCGCAAGCCGGTCATGGATGCGCCCATTGCGGCGCCCAGAATGGCGAGTTCCGAGATCGGCGTATCGCGCACCCGCGTCGGGCCGAATTGTTCGAGCAGACCCACCGTTGTCTTGAATACACCTCCCGCTGCGGCGGCGTCTTCTCCGAGCAGCACCACGCGCGTATCGCGCGCCATTTCCTGAGCGATTGCCGCGGACACCGCGTCGCGATAACTTAGTTGCGCCATGCCGCACCTCCATTTGCAAATACATCGGTATATGCGCTGGCAATCTCGGGCAAGGGCGAAGCCTTCGCCGCCTCGGTCGCCGCATCCAGGGTGGCCATCGCCTCAGCGTCAATTTCATCCAGCGTCGATTCGGCAACACCGGACTCCAGCAAGCGGATGCGATACACCACCACCGGGTCTTTTTTCATCCACTCTTCCACCTCGGCCTTTGGTCGGTACTTTCCGGGGTCGGCGCGTGAGTGACCGCTGTGACGGTAGGTAAGGCACTCGATCAAGGACGGGCCACCGCCGGCGCGTGCCTGCTCGATGGCATTGCAGGCCGCCTGATACACCACCTCAGCGTCATTGCCATCGATCAAAATGCGCGGCAGACCATATGCAGCGGCGCGATCGGCGGCGGGTTGCTCGACCGCGGTGACGCTGCGGATAGGCGTGTATTCCATATAGCCGTTGTTTTCGCACACAAATACCACCGGCAATTTCCACACGCAAGCAAGATTCAAAGCCTCGTGAAACGCACCGATATTGGTGGCGCCATCACCGAAGAAGGCCACTGCGACTTGTTTGGTCCCGCGATACTGCGCCGACCAGGCTGCACCCGCAGCCACCGGCAAATGCGCACCGACAATGGCATACGAGCCCATAACGCCGTGCTCGACACTGGTCAAATGCATTGAACCGCCCTTGCCTTTCATCAATCCGCATTGCCGACCCATGAGTTCCCCTAACACCGACAGCATCGAGGCGCCTCGCGCAAGCGTGTGGTGATGGCCGCGATAAGTGCAGAAGGTGTAGTCATCTTTGTTCATGGCGACGCCAAAGCCGGCGGCCACGGCTTCATGACCGAGCGCCAAATGGCTGGTGCCCTTGACCAGGTTTTGCAGAAACAGGTCGTACGCCCGCTTTTCGCAATAGCGGATTTCCGTCATCTGCCGATACAGCGCGAGGCGCGTGGCATCGGATAGTTTTGCGGTGATACTTTCGCCGGTGATGCTTTCGCCGGTGCCGCTCTCGGCGGTACTGCTCAGCGCCGTGCTGCTCATTGCACTGTTGCTCATTGTTTGGCTACCTCATCAATGCGGAAAATTGTTTGGGCTGAACACCGCCTGAATGCCCTCGTCCCGGCGGCTGCCGGCGCCACTCAGGAAAAACGATGCTGTCTGTCGTAGGGGTTTGCAATGGGCAATTCTTCCGCTGGATACAGCGAAATGATTTGCGCTCCCTTATCGGTCAGGATCACTTCCTCTTCGATGCGCGCCGCCGATATGCCGTCGCTTGCCGGACAGTAGGTTTCAACAGCAAACACCATACCTGCTTTCAATTCGATGGGTTCCCTGAATGAAGTCAGGCGAGATATCAACGGGCGTTCATGCAAGCCCAAGCCCAATCCATGGCAGAAATTGAGTCCAAATGCTTCCATCTCACTCGAGAAACCAATGTCCTGTGCTTTTGGCAACACCCGCGCCACGCGATCAGAGGACATGCCCGGTTTCAACAAATCGATCGCCTTATCCATCCACTCGCGCGCCTTGCGATATGCCGTGCGCTGCGATGAGGTGGCACGCCCCACGTTAAAGGTGCGGTAGTAGCAGGTGCGATAACCCATGAAGGATTGAATAATGTCGAAGAACGCCTGATCGCCGGGACGAATCAGCCGGTCGGTAAAGTTGTGCGGATGCGGTGAACAACGCTCGCCCGAAATCGCGTTAATCGCCTCGACACAATCCGAACCCATGCCGTAGAGCCGCGCGGTGGCAAGCGCGACAATCTCGGATTCCTTGACGCCCGGTTTGAGCGCCTCGGCGATATCCTGATAGACGCCATCGACCATGGCAGCGGCCATGTTGAGCAGCGTCAGTTCATCAATGTTTTTGACCTCACGCGCCTGCAACATGACCTGCTGGCCATCTCGCACTTCGATACCGAGTTTCTGCAATTCGAACAGCATTGGCGGCTCGACCACATCGAGCCCCAGGGGCATGTCGGCCACGCCTTCGGCCACCAGAATCGCCTTGATCTCCTTGGCGGCGTCACGAAATAAGGTGGTATCCGAACCCACCGCACCGCGCAAACCCAGCATCCCGGCACGGCAATGGTCGTGACACAACCACGGCGCGCTCAGACGATGATGTTTGGCTGCCGAGCCGAAATCCCAGATATACGGATCACCGTTGCCGGTAAGCAGGGAATAGCGAGTCAGCTTGTCGCGCGCCCATTCGCCAATAACAGTGCTGGTGGTGTAGCGAATATTGTTCTGATCGAACGATAACAAAGCGCCCAGACCGGATTGGTTTAGCGCCGCGCGCGTGCGCCCAAGGCGATAATCATGCAAGCGCCGGAAGTTGATGCGCTCCTCGAAATCCACTTGGGTATGGCCGGGTGCGCCAACCGGACGACTCCAGTTGTGATTGGGGTTGATGTCGTCAGGCCGGACGATCTTTGGTTCGGAAGCTTTCTTCTTTTTCGCCACGAAACGTCTCCCCTTGTATATCACTGCTACGCGGCTTGGAAGCGCACGCGGACGCGCATTTTACGCCCGACTTCGTTGCTGCGAATTTATCGGCGGATTTCCACAACGAACTTCAACGGCGTCGGCAGTTGTCGATTTCCTCGTTGGTCATCACCGCCTTTATTTGGCAAGAAACAAGCGCCGGCGTGACAACGGGTAGCGAAGTTACTACGACGGTCGCTAGTGGCGCGGCGCTGGCGCCCGATGTTGCGGGCGCGGGATCGCGGCGCCGGCAGGCACTGATCTCTTCATCTGTCATCACCGGTTTTATCACGCAGGGCTTAGGCTCCTGTACGGCAATAGGGGCGGCTGCCGGGTTCGGGGCGGCCGCTTTGGGTGCGCCGCCGTTGCGTTGCTGCGCACTGGTTTCGAGCGGAGCCGCATCAATACGCTCCACGGGTATCGCCACGGATGTGGCGCTGGCCAGAGGCGGGTTCACCGATGTAATGGGCGCGATAGGTTCGGGCGCCGCAGGATTGGGCGCGACAGGTTTTGAGACCGCCGGCGGCGGTGAAGGCGGTTTTTTCATTTCACCCTGCATGTCGCCCATCACGCTCGCAAGCACGCCGGCAAAAAATGCCATGCCGAACAGCGGAATCGCGATGAAGGGTACGGCGTAGCCCACTGCCGTCACCACCAGCGTTCGGGCGATGTGCGCGTCGCCATCGCGCACCACCACAGTCGAGGCAATCATGTCGTGCAGCGCCTGCTGTTTCCCGGTGAATGCGGCGATCAAAAAGCCGATTCCCATGGGCAGCCAGGAGACGATCTTTGCCATCTCGCGCCCGAAAGAGCGCAGCATCGAGATTCGATCACCCTCTACATGTGTGACCTTGATGCCGACCATGGCCTTGCCGAAGGTGGCTTGGCGCTCGGATGCATGCATTATCGGCCAGTACAAGATCTGGATCAGAATAAAGGCGCCGCTGCCTATCGTTACGCCGATTTCGCCGACAAAACTCAAAACGATGACTAAAATAAAGCACAGCGAAAATAGCAGCGCGCTATCGGCGAACATAGCCAGAACACGCAGCCAAAATCCCGCATATTGCGCGTGACCGACAGCGCGGCTCACTTCAATTGGATTCTCGCGGTCCATGGATGCTGCGTGGTTTTGGCCGGCCATCGTTACCTCCCTGAATTGACATTCAAGCGCGGCTTACTGACAAATCGGCTGTGTCGGAATAATGCTACTCCTAAGCCGGTGGATCCGGAACCAAACGGGGCGTTATTAAGGCCAGTTTCCCCGCCAATTTGTAAAGTTGAAAAAGCGCAAGGCTACATTTGGGCGGGATTACTACAAACCCTGGATCTTCGCCAGAATTGTCAACCCTTAGACCGTAAGTAAGTGATTAATCCTTCGGGCCTGCGCCGACCGATATCAACTCAGCGCTTACTCGCCAGGAGAGTGCCGCGGCAGCTGGGCACGCCGCAACCGCAAGCGTATTCGCTTTTCAATTTTGCGGTGTAGCGACCTTCGAGATAGAGGTTGTAATCGATGCTGATTTCCTCACCGACTTCGATGTTGCGCAGTGCGTCAATATAGACGCGACCATCTTCTTCGTTAGCCTCGCAGTTGGGTTCGCAGCTATGATTGATCCAGCGCGAGGTGTTACCGTTCTGGCCGCCGTCGATTATCCGGGTGTCCTCGAGCATAAAAAGAAAAGTGTGTGTTGTATCGGTGTACAAGGCTTCACTTTCCTCGTCGGTGATGCGCTCGCCTTTATATTCGATGAGGCGCGTACCCGTGCTGATACGAATGGTGGCGAAAACGCCTTTGCCGTGAATGCTGGAACGGCGCGTCACTATGCGCCGCGTTTTACTGGTCCTGCTGTTACCTGCTGAAACTGGTATCACGGATTCCATTTGATCGTAATCGCTTATCAGTAAGGATTTAAAAATCGCGCATTCTACCGACGGGCCGCAGGCTTACAAATTCGCACACACGTAAATCATACCCACAATCCATACACGCAATTCAGCGTTCGTTGAGATAATACGTCCCATGACCATCACCCCGCTTCATCCCCTGTTCGCCGCGCAACTGCACGGCATCGATCTGTCCCAACCCGTCAACGAGAGCCAGGTTCGCGGGTTTCAGGACGCAATGAATCAGTATGCGGTGGGCGTGATCCGCCATGCCCGGCCTTTCACCGACGCGCAGCAGGTGGATTTCACCCGGCGCCTGGGCCCGCTGCAAAAAATGAAAATGCTCACCATGGTCGGCAACTCGAAATCGCGCCTGGCCTTCCCGGAGTTAATCGACGTGGGCAATATCGATAACGACGGCAAGCTGCTCCCCGATGATGACCGGCGCCGCGCCTATGGACGCGGCAATCTTTTGTGGCACACCGATGTCTCCTTCGATGCCAATCGCGCGACCCTGTCCTTGCTTGCCGCGCACCAGATCCCGCCCGCAGGCGCCGATACCGAGTTCGCCGATATGCGCGCCGCCTACGACGCCTTGCCCGAGGCGATGAAAAAGAAAATCGAGCCTCTAAAGGTCGAACATTCGATCTGGTACTCGCGCGCGCTTGCCGGCATGTCCGATGTCAGTGCGGCCGAGCAGGCGACGCGCCCGCCATCACACCACTCGCTCTCGCATGTGCACCCGGGATCGGGCCGCCGTGTGCTTTATCTTGCCGCACACGCCTCGCATATCGTTGGCTGGCCTATCGACGAGGGTCGCGCGCTGTTGGCCGAACTCACCTCGCATGCCACGCAAGCCCAATTCATCTTTCGCCACAAATGGCAGCTCTACGACCTGCTCATCTGGGACAATCTCGCCACCATGCATCGCGCCACACCGTTCGATGACACCCGCTATCCTCGCGATATGCGCCGGACCACGGTTTTGGAACACGCGGAATAAGAGATTAAAAGCTACTGTACTGTGCGATGCTCTGCAAGAGCATCGCACAAATCATTCCCGAGTTTGGTGAAGGCTATCAGCTTGAAGCCGGATTAGGCCGCCTCAGGCCTTGTCGGTTTTTGGAATGAAGCGCAGCGCCACGCCGTTGTTGCAATAGCGTTGACCGGTAGGCTGAGGACCATCGTCGAACAAGTGGCCGTGGTGTCCACCGCAGCGCGCGCAGTGGTACTCGGTGCGCGGGAAAATCAGCTTGAAATCTCGGCTGGTGCCAAGGGTGCCCTGGATAAATGTGAAAAAACTCGGCCAACCGGTGCCGCTGTCGAATTTCATCGCCGAGCTAAACAATGGCAGCTTGCAACCTGCGCACGTATAGACACCTGGGCGCTTCTCATCATTGAGCGGACTGCTGCCGGCGCGTTCGGTGCCTTCTTCGCGCAGCACGTTATAGGCCGCAGACGACAGACGCTTGCGCCATTCTTCCTTCCCCAGCTTAAGCGATTCGGCGCTGGTGGCCACGTCGGCACCATCGGCGAGCAGGGTTTTCCAGGTTTTCTGCAAATCTTCCACTGCCTTGCCGCCTTTATTGGCCGCGCCCTGCGCAAACGTCTGCCCGCTAAATCCCGGCAAGGATGCAAATGTCAATATTCCCAGCAAAGTACGTCGCTGCATGTTCGCCTCCTTTATACCGATATGCGCACTACCACCCATCAGACGCCGGATTGCGGCAAAGGTTCCAGCTTAGTCGGTAGCGCGAAGGAAAGCTCACCCTGCGCACGCATGCAGTTGAAAAAAACCAGTGCCTGTCGTAACCGCCAAAGAACTTGTGCGCGCCCGAGAGAAACTGAACATCTCCCGAACCGTTTTTGCCCGCTATTTACGCACTAACGAACGCACACTGGAGAACTGGGAGCAAGGTCGGCCAAAACCGAATGCCCAGGCAGCGCTGTTGATTCACTTGGTCGCACGATATCCTGATACTGTCGAGCGTCTCGCCGCGATATAAAGTCTCGCAAAGACCGTTATCCCTACACCGGCGTAGCCGGAACCAAACTTACTTAAAACACTTGGTAAGCTTGCGTGCTAAACAAAGGAGTTCTCAATGTCCCAGCCACCAATTTCC
The DNA here is from genome assembly GCA_945897475.1 of Bordetella parapertussis. Lineage (GTDB taxonomy): Bacteria > Pseudomonadota > Gammaproteobacteria > Burkholderiales > SG8-39 > 2-02-FULL-62-17. The sequence continues at coordinate 15,507 of CAMDFL010000029.1, read as the reverse complement.
CTGCAACAAAGTATCCACGACGTCGTAGTAGCTAACCGCATTCTCGCCCACGAAGGCGTGCTCGATGCCTACGGTCACGTCAGCGTTCGCCATCCACTGCATGCCGACCGTTACCTGCTGTCGCGTTCGCGTAGCCCGGAACTGGTCGAAGCAGGGGACATCATGGAATTCATGCTCGATGGCACACCGGTGGGCGAGCATCCGCCGGCACCTTATGTTGAGCGCTACATTCACGGCGCAGTGTACGAGGCACGGCCTGACATCCATTCGGTGATTCACAGCCACGCGTTGGAGGTAATGCCCTTCACCCTTGGCAACATCAAGCTGGTACCAGTGATGCATGTGGCAAGCGACATGGGGCTGGAGGTGCCGGTGTGGGATATCCGCGACCATTTCGGCGACACCATGCTCTTGGTATCGAATGTTGCCCAGGGCCGCGACATGGCAAAGTGCCTGGGGGCTAACAAGGTGGTGCTGATGCGCGGTCACGGTTTCACCTCGACCGGTCGCACCATTGTCGATGCGGTAAAAGCCGGCGTCTATTTACCGCAGAACGCTCGGGTGTTAAAGGAGGCCCTGCTGATGGGCGGCGGCGTGAAGACGCTGTCGCCAGGCGAAATCGCAGTGCGCTCGGATGTCGATCCGTATTCGCCCCAGGTGCAGCGGGCCTGGGAATATTGGGCATTGCGTGCCGGGGTCAAGCCCTACCTCTAGCTTGCATGCGCCCAATGCATCGTTGATTTTTGCATACACCGCAGACGCCGATCACCATCGCGGAGAGCTACGATCCGCCACCGCCCTTTGATGCCAAGCGCGATCTGACTCCCCTGGTGATGACCGCCAACACACCGGAACTGGTAGTGGTTCATCCGTCAATCAAAGTGAACACGCTCAAAGAGCTGGCGGCCGTATTGCGCTAAGACGAGGGCTTAAAATAGGGCTACAACTGAATTTATAAGAGGGCTCTTTATGGCAGCACAATTCATTCGCAACGCCTGGTACGTCGCGGCATGGTCAAAACAAGTCGGACGGCAATTGCTGGCGAGGCGCATCCTGGATGAGCCGGTGCTTCTGTATCGCAAGAACGACGGCACGCCGGTGGCCTTGCTGGATCGCTGCGCACACAAACTCGCGCCCTTGTCGATGGGGCGCCTGGTCGATGACGTGGTGCAATGCGGCTATCACGGCATGGAATACGACTGCACCGGCCAGTGCGTGCGGGTGCCGGGGCAAAGCAATATTCCAAAAACCGCCAAAGTGCGCAGCTTTCCGCTGGTCGAGCGCTACAACGCAGTGTGGATCTGGACCGGCAACCCCACACTCGCCGATCCCGACAAGATAATGGAAATCGAGCATTACGGCGAGACAGGATGGAACATTCTCGATGGCGGCTACCAGCACCACGAAGCGAGCTACGTCAATATCGCCGACAATCTGATGGACCCGGCGCATACCACCTTCGTGCATGGCCGCACCATCGGCATGCCCGCGGCGAGCGAAGTCCCGGTCGAGGTGGAAGAAAGCGAAATTCATGTCTGCGCGCACCGTTGGTCGAATAACATCGATCCAATTCCCTCGGACCGCAAGATTGCGCAATTCACCGGCCGCGTCGACAGGCGCCAGTCCTACAATTACTTCCCGCCGGGGATCTCGCGCGTGGATGCGGTGACCATAAACACCGGCCAGGCGCACACCGACGAGGTAATCGCAACGGGCATCCGCACCGCCGGATACAAGTTCCTCACCCCCGAGAGCGAACATCGCACGCATTTTTTCTGGTTGCAGTTGCGCAACTTCGACATCCCCGACTACAAAATGGCCGACTACATCAACGCCCAGGACACCACCTTCCAGGAAGACAATGTGGTGCTCTCTTCGATTCAACACGAACAGATGGTCACCGGCGTAGTGCAGCAGACCTGGATAGCCATCGACGAGGCGCCCACCAAGATGCGGCGCATGCTGCAACGCATGCTGGATGCCGAGCGGGCGCAAGCGCAGCCTTAGCAAAGATCAAGGTAGAGTAGTGATAGATAAAAACAGATAGATAAAAACGAATTAAATACGCCAAGCTCCCACCAGCCCAAGCCCAGGTCCACCAATGCCCGTCATAGTCTCCGTCTCAATACTTCTTTTTATCGTCATCGCGATATTTATATGGCGAAAGCTGCGCGCGGCCAGCCGCGCCGATTACATCCGCACTTTTTCGCTTCCCATGGGTCTGTACGACAAGCTGCGCAAGCGCCGGCCTGAATTAACGGCCAAGGACTGCCAGCTGGTAGGCAATGCCCTGAGACAATTTTTCATGACTTATTTAAAAAGCGGGCACAAATTCGTTGCCATGCCCTCGCAGGTCGTTGATGAGCTGTGGCACGAGTTCATTTTGCACACCAAAACCTACGACAGATTCTGCCAGCAGGCATTCGGCCGGTTTCTTCACCATACGCCGGCAGTGGTAATAAGTGGCGACATTGATGCGGGCGGCATGAATAAGACGGGTGGAGTGAATCAGGCGAGTGAGGTGATTCCCACGGGTGATGTGATTCCCTCAGCTGGGGCGAGCCGCGATGACAGCCGGGCCAATATTGGCCTCAGACGTTGCTGGTGGTATGCCTGCCGCGAGGAGAACATCAACCCCCGCAGACCTTTGCGTCTGCCGCTGTTGTTCGCCCTGGATTCGAAGCTCCGGATTGCGGACGGATTCTATTACCTGGCCAATTGCAATTCGGTTCGCCGCAATGCAGCCGAGGGAAGCAGCGCGATGTATTGCGGCGGCGATTTCAGCAATGCGAGCATTGATGGCTCCACTGAAGGCTTTGGCGATTCAAGCGCAGCATCAAGCAGCGGATCGAACAGCAGCAGTAACAACAACACCAGCGGGGGTGGCAGCGACAGCGGCGGTTCTTGTGGCGGCGGCGGATGCGGCGGTGATTGAGGGACGGCGTTTGCACACCAGATAAGGAGATAAATTGATCAAATTCGAATCCGATACCAAGCACGAATTCGGTCTCACACCACTCGCAACTCAGATTGGCGTGGAAATTCGCGGCATTGACCTATCCAAGCCGCTTGCCACGGCCAATTTCGATGCCATCCGCACCGCCTTATTCTCAAAATGCATCGTTCTGTTTCGCGGGCAAACAATCAACGAAGAAGATCAAGTAGGGTTTGCCTCGCGGCTGGGCGAACTTGGCCGCGTGCTGCACAAGCACAAAGGTGCTTCGAAACACCATCCGGGGGTGATGTTCGTCTCCAACATCCGCGAGAACGGCGAGCTGATCGGCGCGCTACCCGATGGTGAAATGCATTTCCACTCCGACCAGTGTTACACCGAGCGGCCAACCGCGGTAACGATGCTGTACGCCATCGAGATACCCAGCAAGGGCGGCAATACCTTGTTTGCCAATATGTATGCGGCCTATGAGGCACTCTCGCCGCAAATGAAGCAATTGCTCGAAGGAAAAAAGGCTCTAAATGTCTACGATTACGAGAATTCGCCGAATCTGCGCGCGGCAGTAGGAGGCGACACACCGCGCTTCGCACACCCCATCGTTCGCACCCATCCGGTTACCGGCGGCAAGGCTATTTATGTCAATCGCCTGATGACCGAGTCTATCCTGGGCATGCCGCGCGAGCAGTCCGATCGAGTTCTGGGTGAGCTATTCGATCATGCTGAGAACCCAGCCTGGATCTACGAACACCGCTGGCAGCACGGCGATCTGATTGCCTGGGACAACCGTTGTTCAACTCATGCTCGCACCGATTTCGATGCCTCGGAACGAAGGTTGTTACGACGCTGCGTGGTGCTGGGAGAAATTCCCGCTTAGCCAGCGCGTTTTGCCGCGGTCGGGCGCGATAAAATCGCCACTTGGCGACCTCAGACACCCCGTTTCTCGAGCGTTTTTTCCGTGGCTCCCCGCTGCGCCATAAACAGTTTCGCCTGTACTACAGCGGATCGATCGCGGTGGCCACGGGCTACACCATTCAGGCGACCATCGCCGCGTGGCTGATGGCCACGCTCACGCCCTCGACCTTGATGGTGGCCCTGGTGCAGACCGCGAGTACTCTGCCCACTTTGCTGTTCGGCCTGGCTGCCGGCGCCTTGGCCGACATCGTCGATCGGCGCCGCATCATGCGAACGACGCAATTGTGTTTGATCGCCATCACCGTGATGATCGGCGTCACCGAACTATTGGGCATGCTTGGGCCCATCCCTTTGCTCATCGGGACCTTTCTCATCGGGCTTGGATTCACCTTCTACATGCCGGCGCAGCAGGCCAACCTCAACGATATGGTCGAGCGCGTCGATCTGCAGCGTGCGCTGGCCCTGGGTTCGGTGGCATTCAATCTCTCCCGCGCTACGGGGCCGGCGCTTGCCGGCGCCATCGCCGCGCTGCTGGGTTCCGGAAGCGCATTTCTGGCAAGCGCGCTCCTATTCTGCTGGATGATCTATGCACTCCGCGGATTGAAGCCGCGTGCGCGCGCGATTCCGGGGGTGCGAGACACGCTGCTCTCGGGCATGAAGAGTGGCCTTCGCTATGCCCGGCATTCGCCGCCGATGCGCGCGCTGATCGGGCGAACGTTTTCTTTCAGCCTGTGTGCCAGCGCGCTATGGGCCTTGTTGCCGGTGATTGCGCGTGATCAGCTCAGCCTGGATGCCGGCGGCTTTGGCATGTTGTCTGCCTTTTTCGGCATAGGCGCGGTGGTGTGGGTACTGGGAATTCAACGTCACCTGCCGGCTGTGCCGCTCAATACCCTGGTCATCGGCGGCCATTTTGTTTGGATGGCAGCGATCCTGCTGATCGCGTTCACATCGTCCACCGTAATGGCAGTGGCCGGCTGCTTCGCCGCAGGCGCGGCCTGGGTCGCCGTGCTTCCGGCGCTGTCAGCCGGGATCCAAAGCACGGCGCCCGCCTGGGTGCGTGCACGCGCGGTAGCCATGAATTTGGTGGCGATGCAGGCAAGTCTCGCCCTCGGGAGCGTGATCTGGGGTTGGGTGGCTTCGCTCTCGGGTCTCTCCGCCGCGCTCGCCGCATCCTCAGGCACCATGGCGGTGATGCTTGCCGCGAGCTACCACATCAAAGTCAATATGGGTGACGAAGCGGACGTCACACCGGGCTCGCAATTGCCGGATTTCTCTATTGCCGTCGAACCTCTGCCTGACGACGGCCCGGTATTGATCCAGGTGCAGTATCAAATCAATCTGAAAGACAGCGACCCTACAGCCAGCGCCGCGTTCCTGCGCGCCATCCACGCCAATGAACCGGCGCGCCGCCGCAATGGCGCGAGCGACTGGCGCGTGTTTCGCGACTTGGGCGAGGAGGGGCGTTATGTCGAGCGCTTTGTCATCACCTCCTGGGCGGAGTACGTGCGACTGCGCAGCCGCATGACGGTGGCCGATCAACAGGCGCAGGAGCGCGTCGAGGCGTTTTTAGCTCCGGGCACCGATATTGTGATCACGCGTTTAATAAGCACGCGGCCCGGTGACGAAACCCAGCGAACACAGGTATGACGGAATTTTCCAGATGCGCAGAACCAATTCATGTCCTTGGATTGACAATTTTTGAATCCGTCTTTGTCAACTTATTGGCCTTTTATTGTCAACTTAATAGGTTCCAAGTTATTGAAAATCGGCTAAAACCAGGCCTCCCGATGCAGCCGCCCTCCATCGATGTTAATCACCTCGCCGCATACCCAGCTGGCGCGGTCCGAGGAGAGAAAAACCACCACATCAGATATCTCTTCGACTTCGGCTGCACGCCGCAAAGGCTGGTCGTGTAACACCTCGCGCCAGCGCGTCGCATCGCCCAACAATTTCTCTGCACGCGCCTTGTGAATAGCGCGCCAGCGCTCGGTTTCCACCGCGCCCGGGTTCACGGCAAGCACCCGGATACCATCGTCGAGGCTGCGCCCGCCCAGTGACATGGTCACCCCGTTCAAGGCGATGTTCGAAGCGTTGCCGCACACATAACGCCACATCGGTTTCTCGGCGCCGGTGCCAATCACATTCATGATCACCTTGGGCGGCTTGCCCTGCATGTGACGATACATCGCGCGGGTGAGGTTGACATAGCCGAACACCTTGAGATCCCAGGACGCGCGCCAGCGCGCTTCATCGACTTCGAAGATGTCGCCTATCGGTATCGCACCGGCGTTATTCACCAGAATGTCGGTGTCGGGATAGGCGTCGGCGAGCGTTTCTGCGGATCCCTGCACCGACAGATCGATGGAACGGGCGCTGATGCTGCCTTTTCCGACAAGCTTTAATTCGGCCACCGCCGCGTCGAGCTTGGCTTGATTGCGCGCCGCAATGACGACATCGCATTCTTCGGCAAGAAATGATTTCGCCACCGCGAGCCCGATGCCCTCGGAACCGCCGGTGATAAGCACACGTCGGCCTTTTAGTCCTAGATCCACTGTTTGACTCCTTTTTTTTCGCCACTCCGGCTAAGACGGACAGCCGCGGATACTTCATATAGACCCTGGTCGCAACCCGCCCATGACCCCTGGATCAAGCGCTGGCGCGCCTCTTCAGGCCATGGCCGTCCCGCGACGAGCGCCAGACCAACAACAAATCAATACGATCGCGGCAGCCCCAGCACATGCTCGGCGAGATAGGACAACACCAGGTTGGTCGAGATCGGTGCAATCTGATAGAGCCGCGTCTCACGGAATTTACGCTCGATGTCGTACTCCTCGGCAAAACCGTAACCGCCGTGCGTCTGCAAACACATGTCCGCCGCCTGCCAGGAAGCCTCGGCTGCGAGTTGCTTGGCCATATTGGCTTCCTTGCCGGCGGGCTCGCCTGCCTCATACAAGGAGGCTGCGCGAGTCACCATCAGCGCCGCGGCTTCACTCGCCATGTAGGCCCGGGCGATGGGAAACTGCACGCCCTGGTTTTGCCCTATGGGCCGACCGAATACGACGCGCTCCTTGGCATACTGAGTCGCCTTGGCAATAAACCAGCGCGCATCACCAACGCACTCCGCGGCAATCAGGATGCGTTCGGCATTCATGCCATCGAGGATGTAACGAAAACCTTTACCTTCCTCTCCGATCAAATTCTCCGCCGGCACTTCGAGGTTCTCGAAGAACACCTCGGTCGTGGCGTGATTAATCATGGTGCGGATGGGTCGGATAGTCAGGCCCTTGCCCACCGCCGCTCTCATATCGACCAGAAACACCGACATTCCCTCGGTTCGTTTCGCTACTTTGTCGCGCGGCGTGGTGCGCGCAAGCAGCAGCATCAGGTCGGAGTGTTCGGCGCGCGAAGTCCACACCTTTTGCCCATTGATAATATATTTGTCGCCCTGCTTTATCGCCGTAGTGCGGATAGCGGTGGTGTCGGTGCCCGCCGAAGGTTCCGTAACAGCAAAGGCTTGCAGCCTTAGCTTGCCTTCTGCGATACCCGGCAGGTACTTGGCCTTCTGCTCGGCATTGCCATGACGAAGCATCGTCCCCATGATGTACATCTGCGCATGGCAGGCCGCGCCATTGGCGCCACTGGCTTGCACTTCTTCGAGAATCGCAGCGGCGGTCGTAAGGCCCAATCCGGAACCACCGTATTCCTCCGGGATCAGGCAGGACAGATACCCCGCCTCGGTCAGCGCACGTACAAACTCAGTCGGGTAGCGACGCTCGCGGTCGGTCTCTCGCCAATATTCTGGCGGGAAAGACGCACAAAGTTTCGCAGCCGCATCACGAATCTCAAAAACAGCATCTTTATCCATATATTTCGCGGGGGAATCCTGCTGTTGTTATGAAAGTGGCTTCGCTTGTTTAGTCAGTTTGAACAGCCTATGAACGCAGACGAACCGATCAGACAGGGCAGGTTCGAATCGTCCAGGTTTTGGGTACATCGGCCGCGTCCATGACATCCACGCGCATTGGCAGGTCGCTATCGGAAAACGCTTCGCGCAGAACGAATCTTTCGTCAAGCGTTAATTCCGGTCCGTCAAACATCAGATCCAGATCGGCGTGATGTTTGACGATGGCATCGGAGTTGGCGAGGGCACGCGAGCCGAACGCGTACACCTTGGGCGCGTATTTGCGAACCATCTCTCGCACCATACTCAACGCCAGGATGCATTTCGCACTCAATCGCAAATATTTTTTCATACTCGCTTTTCTCCTGTGTTCGACCGCTCTGATACTTTTAGACAGCTCTGATACTTATTAGCCGCAAGCCCCGCAGCGGCGCAACTATTCGAGCTTGATGTTCGCGGCCTTCGCGACCTTGGTCCAGCGATCGATCTCCGCGCGAATCATCGCGTCAAACTCCTCCGGCGAACCGCCTACGATCTCCAGCCCCAGCTCCGTAAAGCGCTTGGACACATCGGGCATATTCAGCACGGCACGAAAATCGGCATTGAGCTTACGCACAACCTCGCGCGGTGTGGCGCGCGGCACCACCAGACCATTAATCGAGAGGACGGAAAAGCCAGGCAGTGTCGCCGCAACCGCCCCAATACCGGGCGCGGTGGGATCGGGTTTGAGACTGGTTACCGCGATACCCTTCACCTTGCCCGCCTGAACGTGGCGGTAAAGGCCGAACAAGGGATCGAGCAACAGATCGATGCGGCCCGCCATCAATTCGGGATAAGCCTGAGCACCGCCCTTGAACGGCACGTGCAGCATATCGATGCCCGCCATGCTCTTTAGCAGTTCGCCGGCGAGGTGCATGGAGCTGCCAGCACCGGGCGTTCCATAGGTCAGCTTGCCGGGATACTTCTTTGCCAGAACAATCACCTCGGCGATGTTGTTGGCCTCCAAGGTCGGGGATCCGCCGATAAGGATGGGGGACACCGCCGATAGCGTCACACCAGCCAGATCTCGCAGCGTGTCGTAGGGCATCTTGGGCTGCAGCGCCGGAATTATGACCAATGGCGTGGCCACGAGGCAGATGGTGTGACCATCGGGCACAGCCTTTGCGGTGAAATCCATGCCGAGCAGAGTGCCGCCGCCCGCCTTGTATTCGACGATCACATTCTGCTTCCATAGCTCCTGCAATTTATTCGCATACACGCGGCCTTGAATGTCGATGCCGCCGCCAGGTGGGTTGGGAACGACCAGCGTCACCGTCTTGGTGGGGAAGTTCTGCGCCGAGCACAGCGTGGATACCATGGCAAATACTGCGAGTAGAAGCTTCGCGCCGCCAAGGCAACAATAGGGCATTACTGACTGCGAATCATCGAGCGTGCGCATGTTTAACCTCCTGGTTTCGGTAATATTCCGTGCAGCTATCATCATTCAAACGGCACTGCGTCGTGGCGAACGGCGCGGGTGGTCTCGTTTAATTAACTGGTAAGAAACCCAGCCAAACCACGCCTGCTTCAATCGACAACGGCGGGCGCCAGCCGGCCGTTGTCATCCTTTGCTGCCTGCGGGCTATATAGCTTTGAGTCGTTCCAGCGTGACGAATTTGAAATTCGGAATATGAACTTCGGAAAAACCCGCGAAACTGCGCGGCTAGCTTAACTGAAGGCGAGCAGTGGTGCGAGCGCCGCCATGTCATCCTGCTGATCGGTGCTCCATAATTGATCGAGCAATTGGTCGATACGCGCGTCGCTCATGTGGACCTTGGCCATGTCGCGAAATTTATTATTGATATCCTCATCCGACATTCGATTCTCGCGCGTGCCCTTGGGATGCAGAACCCGGTGCGTCAGCGTCGCACCCGAACGGGTGCGAATAACCGTTTCGCCCGCCATCGGCTGTTTGTCGAATTCGCTCGCGACTTCCAGTGTGATTTTCGACATCAGCGCCTCGACTGCGGGATCGGTGTAGCGTTCGCGCGAGTACTGGCGCGGGCTCACCTCCCGATCCATGATAGCCACTGCGGTGAGATACCAGGAACTGTGGTCGGCGGTTTCCTTGTCCATGGGGTGGCGCTTGGCGGCATCACCCGTATGCGCGATGCCGCGTGACCCCGCCCTCACCGTCACGGCTTCGATGTCAGAGGGCTTGAGATCGTGCGTCTTTACCAAATGCAGCGTTGCGCTCAAGTGGCCATGCGCGGTGGATTCGGCCGCAAAGGATTTGTAACGGTTGTCCAGAATATGGAATGGCTCCTCGCTTGAGGTAAGCGTCTCGATCTTGTAATCGCCCTGGAATACCGCCTCGACGAAACCGCGCTGGCCTTCGAGCACACGCTCAGGGCCGGTAAAACCTTCTTCGGCGAGATAAGCGGAAAACAGGGCTCGATGCGTGGCCGAAGGAAAGCGAAAGTTCTTCGCCAGCGTATTGGCTTCATCGTCGGTATCAAGGATGCCGAGAATCATTCCGGTTGAAGCCGAGATTCCCACGGCATTGACAGTTTGCTCCTCGGTAAGCCCCATCAATCGTCCGGCAAGGATGGGCATCACCACCGCGCCGCGCGAATCGGTGTTCCAGCCGCGATTGGCAAACGGAATTTCCTTGCAGGCATGCAACATGCGCGCGGAGAGTTCGTAGCCCGCGACGATGGTGGCTAAAAACTCTTTCCCGGCGATATGTCTATGCTCGGCAACGGCCAGCGCGCCAGGAATCACCTCACCCAAGTGGCCTCCCGCCACCATATTGCCCACCGGCACCACATAAACGTCGTTGTAATCGAGGTAGCGCAGCATGACGCCGTTCAATACCGCGGCGTTCATCACACTGGTTTTCACACCGGCACCGATAACGGTGGCCTCGATAGCCCCGCCGAGCTTGTTCAAAACACGTTGCGCGATCAAGTGCGCATCGCAGCCATAGCCGCCGATAGCGCAACCGATAGAATCCACCAGCGCGCGCCTGGATTCATGTTGAATTTCAGCAGGCAGCCTATCGAACCTCAAAACATTGGCCCATCGGACCATTTTTCGGGATGCCGACAGAGTTTTTTGTTGCGTGGAAAGGGTGTCCATATTGCTTCCTTGGTTTTACAATCGGAGACCTGACTCTCGATCGCCGGTATTTGGAAATTTTGAATCGAGAAATTCTGAATCGAAACGATGGAGTTCCTGGACTAGCCACCAATGGCCGCAGCGTAGCGCCGCGCGGATAACGGTAGCTTGAGGGTTACCTGTAGCGTGAGTGTTACGGTAGCATGACGCCTGACTGCATGATTTGGCAATACTTGCATAGTGACAATGACGCAAATCCCATGAGACAACATATGAACATCACTTTTTACGGATTCCGATGGCTGCTGCCGGGTGCGCTCCTGTTCCTTCTGACCGGCATCGCATCCGCACAATATCCCGCCAAACCGATCAAATGGATCGTCCCCATCGCCGCGGGCGGCCCCAATGACATCATGACGCGCGCCGTCGCCGTAGAGTTGGCCGCGGCCGTAGGGCAGCCGGTCATCATAGAGAATCGCGCCGGCGCGGCCTATATCGTCGGCGCGGAAGCGGTGGCGAGATCCGCCCCCGATGGCTATACGATTCTTACCGCACCCGCCGCGCTGCTGGTATTTCAGAAACTCACCTACACGAAGCTGCCCTACGATTCACAGAAGGATTTTTCCTACATCGGCATTGTCGCCAACAGCGTCATGGGTCTTTTCATTCATGCCTCGGTGCCGGTGAAGACGGTGCAGGAGTTGGTGAGCTATGCCAAAGCCAATCCCGGCAAGCTCAATTACGGCACCTCGGGTGTCGGCGGACGCTTTCATCTGGCCACCGAATTCTTCCAGCGCCGCACCGACACCAAGTTCGAACACATCCCATTCAAAGGCGCGGCGCAATTCATTCCCGAGCTGATCGCCGGGCGCATCGATGTACTGTTTTTTCCGCCGGTGGCGCAGCTCACCTCGCAGGTGAGGGCGGGCAAACTGCGGGCACTGGCGATGGCCACCGATGAACGCTTCCCCGAGCTGCCCGAGGTGCCCACCATGACTGAGTCGGGCGTGCGTGAGTTCACTTTTCCCGATTGGATCGCCGTGATCGGCCCGGCAGGCATGCAAAGACCCCTCGTCGATAGACTCAATCGCGAATTGTCCAGGGCGGTGGTCGCGCCCAGCGTGAAAAAGCCCTTCGCCGACAACGCCTTTGTGCCGCTTACCAGCACACCCGAGCAACTGGTGCAGATCGTCGATCGCGACCTCAAATACTGGGCGCCGGTGCTACAGAGCCTGGGCGTCAAACAGGAGTAGGCGATGATCCGTGCAGACAGCCTTTTTTAAAGGGCAAGAAGATGACACGCATTATCCAATTGATTTTTGCCATTGCAACACTCGCGGCATGCACTGACGGCGCGCTCGCGCAACCGGCCTTTCCCAACAAGCCGCTGCTGTTTATCAGCCCCTTCGCACCGGGGCCAGGGCCGGATATTTACCTTCGCCCGCTGGTAGCAAAGCTTGCGGAGAATCTGGGGCAAACCGTGGTGCTCGACAACAAAGTCGGTTTTGGTGGCTCCCTCGCGGCGCAACAAGTGGTGCGCTCGGCGCCCGATGGCTACACCATGACCATGGTAACCAACAGCAACATTATTCAGCGCTTCGTTCAGCGCGACGTGGGCTACGATCCACTGGCGGATTTTTCCCACGTCACCCAATTGACCTTGGGAGCTTCACTCCTGGTGGTATCCGTTGATTCCCCGTTAAAGAGCGTCGACGATCTTGTCACGATGGCGAAGGCCACCCCCGGCAAACTCAACTACGGCTCAGGCGGGGCAGGCACTCCCTCGCACATGGCCATGGCGACACTCGCGGCGGTCGCGGGCCTGGACATGGTTCATGTTCCATTCAAGAATTCAGCTGACGTCATTCCAGCCATGATGCGTGGCGACCTGCACGCGTCGTTCCAAGTGCAGACCTTCGCCATGCCCTTTGTGCGTTCCGGCAAGATGCGGGTGATGGCCGCCACCGCAGGCAAGCGCCTCGCCGCTTTCCCGGATGTGCCCACCATGCTGGAAGCGGCAAAGAGCGAACTTCTTGTCCAGGAAACCTGGGCCGGCGTTTCAGTCTCCGCGAAAACTCCGCTGCCGCTGGTGCGCCGTCTGCACAACGAGATCGTCAAATCGATAGCGGATGCTACGGTACAAAAAGGCATGGCCGCGGGCGGCTCAAACCCTAACCCGAGCGAGTCTCCCGAGGCCTATCAGACGTTCTTCAGCCGTGAGTACAGCAAGTGGCGCGAGATCGTGAAACTCTCCGGCGTGAAGGCTGACTGAAACTTCGGCTGCAACAACGACAAGCTTCGCTCAGGTCCTCGCTTCATTCAAAAATGGGTAGTCGATATATCCCTTTGGCCCTTGCGAATAGAAGGTGTCTCTATCCGGGGGGTTGAGCGGCGCGCTCGATTCGAATCGTTCACGCAGATCCGGATTGGCGAGATACTTCACGCCATACACCGCGACGTCGGCTTTTCCCTCGGCAATCATGGCCGCGGCTTTGTCGCGATCCAGTCCTCCGCCTATGAAAAATACGCCATTGAACAGTGGTCGCAGCAATTCCAGATAATTTGCACTCTCCTTGGGTGCGAACGACATGTGCACGTAGGCAATTCCCAGTGGGCTGATCGCCGATACCAGGGTGGAAAATGTTTCAACCGGATTCGCGTCGGAAATATCGTTGTGCGGGTTCTCCGGCGAGATTTTGATACCCACCCGACCCGCGCCAATTGCCTTGCCCATAGCCTCAAGCACTTCGACGGTGAAGCGTGCACGATGCGCGGCCGAGCCGCCATACGCATCGGTGCGCCGATTGGTGCTGGAGCATAAAAACTGCATCGGCAGAAATCCAGACGCGCCATGCAGCTCAACGCCATCGAAGCCTGCGGCCATCGCACAGCGCGCCGCATTCGCGTACTCCTCGACCACTTTAGGAATTTCATCGAGTTCTAGCGCGCGTGGCGTTTCGTAGACCGTCATCCCGGCGGCCGCCATGACTTGTCCCGACACGCGTACCGTCGAGGCAGATACCGGCAATGCGCCGCCTGGCATGCGCGAGGAATGCGCCACGCGGCCCGAGTGCATCAGTTGCACAACGATGCGACCACCCCTGGCATGCACCGCATCGGTGACGTTTCGCCAAGCGGCAATCTGCTCCTCGGTGTACACACCCGGCATGCCAAAGCTGCCTTTGCCGAACGCGCAGGGCGCGGTGCCCTCGGTGATAACCAGTCCCCCGCTGGCGCGCTGCGAGTAGTACAGCGGCGCATGTTCGGAAGGCGCGCCGTTGGCGGCGGCACGACGGCGCGCCATCGGCGCCATGACAAGGCGATTGGCCATTTGCAGCTCACCGGCCTGTAGCGGTGAATAAAGATCGATAGTCATATTGTTGTCCGTGTCCTGAAAATAATGCGGTGCTAGACTCTCGCGCTTCTGAGATTAGCAGGGGCGGTTGAGCCAATTCGGGCATCCACCCGCCGTTTAAATTGTCACCGCAAATTTTCGCACAAGAGGACATTGCACATGGCCACCAAGCCGGAAATCATTACCATCGAAGAGCACTACTGGGACAAAGAGACGTCCTCCCATTTCGGCGCCACCGATGCGATGCGCGGCTCGCCGCACATCATGGAACGCCTGTTCGATTACTCGACATTGCGCGTGAAGGAAATGGATGAGGCGGGCATCGACATTCAGGTGCTCTCGCACGGCGCGCCTTCTACGCAGCGCGGCGATCCGGAAACCATGGTGCGCGTTGCCAAAGGCGCCAATGACCGTTTGGCCGAGATCGTTAAGGCCCACCCGAAACGCTTTGCCGCCTTCGGACAGATTCCGACCCCAGACCCTAAAGCCGCCGCAGATGAACTGGAGCGTTGCGTGGATAAGCTTGGTTTCGTGGGCGCGATGGTGCATGGACCGACCAATGGCGCGTTTCTCGATGAGAAGCAGTTCTGGCCGATTTTCGAGCGTGCCGAAAAACTGGATGTCCCCATCTACATTCATCCGGCCTCGCCAAAGAAGGAAGTGGCCGACGCCTACTACAAGGATTACCTGGGTGACTTTCCCGGCCTGTTGACCGCGGGCTGGGGCTTCGGTGTGGAATGCGCGACCCAGGCTATTCGTATCGTTTTATCCGGCGTCCTGCAAAAATATCCCGGCACCAAAATTATCGTCGGCCATATGGGCGAAGGCATCCCCTTCAGTTTGTGGCGAATCGACCAGGCGCTCTCGCGGCCGGGCAACAAGGACACGTCATTTTCATTTCGCGAGCGCTTCTCGGAGCATTTCTGGATTACCACCAGCGGCAATTTCTCCAACCCGGCGCTGATGTGCACGGTGCAGGAGATGGGCGTGGATAGAATAATCTTTTCGATCGACTACCCATTTGTTCCCAACAAACCCGGCATCGACTGGATACCGACGATCCCGCTGTGCGCCGAGGACAAGGCGAAGATACTCTCGGGCAATGCGCGCAAATTGCTCAAGCTGAAGTAATAATCCTGGCGAAACGGCCGAGAGGGGTAAGCTCGGCCACGGTGCAGAAAGATCAATCTGGAAGGAAGGTGTCATGGAAAAACACATCCCGTTGGTTCTGGCCACCGCCTTGCTGGCATCTACTGCGTTCGCGCAGGACTACCCCACACGCCCGGT
>CAMDFL010000028.1 GCA_945897475.1 Bordetella parapertussis | reverse complement strand
TCGCCATCGGCCTGACTCTCAAACCCATGGTCGAGGAATTCGGTTGGGAGCGCAGCCAGCTCGGCGCGGCGGTGGCGGTGTTCCAGATCGTATCGGCCGCGGCCATGCTCGCGGCCGGTATGCTTGCCGATCGCATGAGTTTGCGCTGGCTACTTGGCGGGGGACTCGCGGCGAGCGGTGTCGCGATCGGGATGATGAGCCTGGTGACCGCGCCCTGGCACGCACTTGTCATTTATGGCATTTTCTTTGCCATCGGCAATGGGGTGGCATCGATGTCTTCGGTCGGCGTGATGGTGGCGCGAGTGTTTCCGGGGCGTATCGGATTCGTCAATGCCATCGCCTCCTCCGGGATGAGCGTTGGGCAATTGGTGATGATTGCCGTGCTTGCGGCGGTGCTCGTCACCATCGGATGGCGTTCGGTGTTCGTATGGATGGGTGTCCTCTATCTGCTGCTGCTGCCGCTCCTGCTCGCGGCGATCCCCGGCGAGGCCGATGCAAAAACCCGCGCTGCCCTGCCACCGACGAGCGGCATGTCCGTGGCGGAGGCGGCGCGTACACGGCAGTTCTGGTTGCTTCTGCTCGTCTACGCCGTCTGCGGCTTCGGCGATTTTTTCGTAACGACGCACGTGGTCGCCTTCGCCCAGGACCGGGGACTCAGCACCTTGCATGCCGGCAATCTGCTGGCGCTGATGGGCGCGACCGGGCTTCTGGGCGTCCTTGTTGCGGGGTATTACAGCGACCGCAGCGGCCCGGTGTGGCCGGCAGCCTTGTGCTTTGTGGCCAGGGCCTGTGTGTTTGCGCTGGTCTTAGTCGATCAGTCGCCGGTGTCGGTCGCCGTTTTCGCCCTGGTGTTCGGACTGACGTTTCTGGTCACGGCGCCATTGACGGTAGTGTTCGTGCGCGACGCCTTCGGCACCAGGAATCTTGGCGCGCTAACCGGCCTGATTACCATGGTGCATCACATTTGCGGCGGCATCGGCGCCTATATGGGGGCCAGAATGTTCGACGTCACCGGTCACTACGATGATGCCTTCCTCATCATGTTCGCGGTGTCGGCCATCGCGGCGGCATTGAGCTTCGGTCTCAGCCGGCGGCGCACAACGCCGCAATCACCCGCGCCTGCGCGCCCGCCAGATCTCCGCTGACCAAGGCAAATTGAACTGCGGTTATTTGCTTAATTTTCCGTGCCTGCGAAGAAACCAGAAAGAAACCATATTTCCTCGCTTAAATGACAAGCGTCGCAGCGCAATTACGCAGAGCACGCAGCGCGGAATAGGCGGCCAAGGCCGAGGTTTTGGGATTGTCCGCCAAGGGATTGCCGGCGATTGTCATGTCCAGTTCACCGAAGTTCCCTTCGGCATGAAGAGTGTGCACATTGCGCTGCACCGCCGGATCGGCGATGAGGCGCACCCGCGTCGCGTCCATGCCGATGCCGGCAAGCGCGATGGTGGCAGCGACATTGGCGTTCTTGGGATAAAGCCTCGCGGCCTCGCGCGCGGAACCCTCGAACAGGGTCAACGCCGACTTGAGCGAATGCATGTCGGCAATTTTCTCCGCGGGGGTATCGAGCCAACTCAATGGCGGTTTGCGCCCGGTATAGACAACACTGTCCAGACCAAAGGGCTTGGCCGCGGCGAGTGCATCAATGCCCGCCACGGCGCCAGGAACCAGGGTGATTTGCGAGCCGCCTTCGCGCGCCGCGGCTTCCAGCAATTCGGCGAGGCCTGGCGTCGCCAGCGAACCAACCGATGTTACGATCACATCGATCCCTCTTCTCAACAAGGCAGGCGCGTGCTCGGTGACGCCCATGTGTCCGGCGCATTCGAGCGCGCAGTCAATGGGAACGACAAGCTCATCAACCGATTCCAGCACGTGCACCACATCGCCCAATAAAGTGTCAGAGCGATCTAATTCGGCGCGCAGCACCTCACGCTTATGCTTCTTGACAAGTATCGCGACGATCTGCAATTGCGTGTCACCTGCGATGGCATCGGCAACCGTCTTCGCGATAGCGCCATAACCGATGAGAAGCACTCGCATCTCAGACATTGACCTTTTCCGCCTTTCCGTCGGGCGGCCCGGCGTAGGCAGCGGCGAAGGGGCCGACTTTAAGCATATCGATTTCAATCATCGCCGGTCCCTTTAATGGTATGAATTCGGCCAACGACGCCTGCAACCTGCCCAGATCGGTAACACGCGAATGCGGCAACTTGATCGAACGCGCCAGCCCCGCAAAATCCGGCGTGTGCAGATCGACAAAATAATGGCGCGCGCCAAAATGCGCGTCCTGAATATTGCGTATCACGCCATAGCCGCTGTCGTTCATTAGAATAATCAAAACATTGGCGCGCTCCTGCACCAGCGTCGCCAGCTCGCCGATATTGAGTTGCAGGCCGCCATCTCCTGTCATGCACAGCACCTTGCGATCGGGGGCCGCCAGCGCAGCGCCCAGCGCCTGCTGAATACCCTGGCCGATGCCGCCGCCGGTGGCATGCACCGCGTGGCGCGGATCGCCGATATGCATCATGCGGTTGCCCCAGATGCTGTTGGACAGGGTGATGTCGCGCACCCATACGTAGTCGCGCTGCTCGGCCAGCCCATCGAGCAACTTCTCGTAGGGACCGAGGCCATTGCGCACTTCCTGCTCCAGCGCCTTGCGCGTCGCACGAACATGGCCGGCGAATGCAGGATCGGGTTTGATGCGCCCCTTCAAGCGCGCAGCAAGACCCACAAGTGCCAGCGAAGCATCAGCGCCGATGAAGAAATCCGCTGGATAGGCGCGGCCTTCCTGGCGCGGATCTACGTCGATGCGATACAGCGGTCGCGGCAGCTTCAATTTGTATTTCAAAGTCTCGTTGGATCTAAGGCGCGAACCGGCAACGAGTATCGCGTCGCAGCTTGAATAGAAATACTCCGACTCGCCCGACATGTGCAAGGCGCCCAGCGACATAGGGTGGTCCTCGGGCAACACACCGCGCCCCTGTACGCTGGAAATCACGGCGATTCCCATTTCGGCCAGACCGAGGACCGCCTCCCGCGCGCCGCGCGCGCCGCCGCCCACCCATAGCAGCGGTCGTTTTGCGCCGGCAAGCTTTTGCGCCAGTAAATCCAGCGACGCCTCATTGGGCTGTGCCGCGGCTACCGGCAAAGGCGAGAGATCCTCGGGAAGATCGACCAGCGCGCCCTGCACGTCAATCGGAATCTCAATGCTCACCGGCCCGGCGGGCGCCGTCAGAGCGGTGCGCACCGCCTCGCGCATCGTCCCCAAGGCCGTCTCGGCGCTCCAGATTCGATAGAAGGCTTTGGATACCGATGCCAGCATTTCCGGTTGGCTGCGCGCTTCATGAATGTAGCCAAGATCGCGATCAAGGTAAGGCAGTTCGATCTGCCCGGTGAGATGGATCACCGGAACCCCGGCGGTAAGCGCCTCGATCAGCGCGCCGCAGGCATTGCCCGCCCCGGTACCGGTGCTGGTCACCGCAACACCGATGCCGCCCGAGACGCGCGCGTTGGCATCGGCCATGTTGACAGCGCCGGATTCACTGCGCGCCGGGACGAAACGGATGGCCCCGGGAATCATCGCAGCGGCGCGCCGCCCGAAGGCATCCAGGATAGGCATGTTGTGGATCGAGATGACACCAAAGGCGCTGCGAGCGCCGCAGTGCTCGAGAAATCTCGCCACCAATTCACCGACGGTTATTTTTTGCTGTGACATGACGCGTTTGCCTTCCGGGTTAAGCCGCCTGGATAACGGGGCGATAATTCAAGCGGTGCGACAGTTCCGCGGCGGCGGCGCACACCAGGGTCATCAGTTTTTCACGCAGCGAGGAATCAAGCGATGCCTGTTGAATGGTGATTCCCATCGCCGCGGCGACCGCGCCGTTCTGATCGTGCACCGGCGCCACCACCGCCGAAATGTTGCGCTCGAAGAAGGACTCGCTCACCACGCAGCCGCGCGATCGATCCTGCGTAAGCAAACGAGACAGGGCGGCAACGCTGCGCGGCGTATTGGGCGCGGCGCCTGCCAATCTCGATTCAGGAAGCAAGCCTCGCAATTGCGCCAGACTCATCGCCGAGAGCAATGCGCGCCCGTAGGCGGTGGCATGCACAGGAAAGCGCGTGCCGACCTGGACCGAACTGGCAAACGCCGATGCGGGCGACATTTTCAACACCACCACCGCTTCGCGTCCGTCACGTACCGACAATTGCACCGCCAAACCGGTGCGGTCGCGAAGCTTCTGCATGATGGGGCCGGCCAGATCGGTTAGATCCAGCGATGCCAGATATTCGAAACCAACGCGCAGCACCGCCGGCCCGAGCTGATAGTTACCATGGGTCGAGCGCTCCAGAAATTGCAGAAGTTCGAGAGTCTGAATCAGGCGAAACACGGTCGAGCGCGGCACACCCAGCGCCTTGGCAATTTCAGGCGCGCCCAACGTGCGTTGGCGGCGATTGAACAACTGCAACAGGAGCAGGCCGCGCGCCAATCCGGGGACGACATAACGGTTTTTATTGTCGGTATTCACTGCTGCTGTTCTGAGGCCATGTTTTGATTGAGAAACCGGGCGATCTCCGAGGCCACCAGATGAGGCGACTCGACATAACTGGCATGCCCCAGACCCGCGAGGCTTCTATACTCGGCGCGGCAGGCCGCGGCGATCCTGCGGCAACCCTCCTCCGGAGTGACGCTATCCTCGCTTCCGCACATCACCGCCAGCCGCGCAGGGGAATGGGACGCCGCGAATTTCGCGGCATCCTCGGCAAGCCGGCCATCGGCAAGCATGCGCACCGCCTGTTCGTAACCTTTGGGGTTCACGCGGCTCATGCTCCACTTCACCAGATCTATCGCATCAGAGGTGGCGCCTGGCGACAACAGCGCCGCGCCGCGCTGCTCTGCCATGCCCTGGGGCCCGAGCTCTGCCAACATGCGCAGGCGCCCGGTGATCATCGTCTGGCGCGCCTCAGGCATTGACGCGCCATAACCACCGGCAGGATCGAGCAGCACCAGAGCGCGCACCCGGCCAGGCTCGGCCGCGGCAAACGCGCCGGCGATCAATGCGCCCAAGGAATGCCCGACAAGATAAATATTTTCCAGGCCCAGACCATCGAGCATCCCTTTGAGTGCTGCCGCGTAGTCGGCAGCCGCCGGAACGCTTTGCGGCAGGGGCGTCGATTCACCGTACCCGGGCGCATCCCAGGCAAGGAGTCGCTTACCGGGCAACAGCTCCCCGGCCGCGGCCATGAAATCCACCCAGCTTGCCGAAGACGAGCCCACGCCATGCAACAGGACCATGGGTTCTCCCGCGCCGGTCTCGCGATAACAAACCGTTCCCACGGCGGCTTTCGCGCCATGCACGGGAAAAGCGGCAATGCGTTCAGTCAGTGTGGCCATATATTTTCAAACGGGAGATTAAAACGGGAGATTCAACCGCGCGACTCAGCCGCGCTTGATCTTCGCCAGCGGATGGTCGGGCGGATAAGTCGGTGTCAGCGGTTTCGCCGCACCCAGCATGACGCACATCAAGGCATCTTCCTCGCCGATATTTTCTTCGCTGCGATACACACCCGGCGGAATGGAAATCAGATCCCGGTCGGTCAATACCGTCTCCCAGGTTTCGCCGTCCCGCTCGCAGGTCACCTTGAGCTTGCCGCGCAGAACGAAGAAAATTTCTTCGACATCGGTGTGCAGGTGAAGGGGGCCAATGGCGCCAGCCGGCATGATCATGGTGGAAAAGGTGAAATGCCCGGCGGGCACCACGTTGGCGTCGTGCGCAACACCGGTGCCGCCGGTGCCAACGTAGCGCATTTGCGCGCGGCGGTACCTGGGGTCGTAGTCGGCCTGAAATTTCAAGGCGTCCCAGTCGTAGCTGCGCGTCGAGTAGCGCGCCACGCGGGTTTCCAGGGTTTTCGCAAGCCCTGAACTTTGCTCGGCGGTCTTATCTTGAACCATAGCATCGCTCATTGCGCTCTCCTCGATCAATTCATCACAAAGCCGCCGTTGACCGGCAGCAACTGGCCAGTCACAAACCCGGCCGCATCCGACAGAAAAAACATCACCGCACCGCACACGTCCTCGGGCGACTGCGCGCGATGCATGGCGCGGCCATTCAAATAAAGGTCGTGCCGATCTTTGGGGACGTACTCGGTTGCCTCCACAAGCGTCAGCCCCGGCGCAATGGCATTTACCGCTATGCCGAACTCCCCAAGCTCCCGCGCCATCGAACGGGTCATGGAAATAATCGCGCCCTTGCTGGCCACGTAATGCATCAAGCGCGGCGCGCCCCATAACGCCGTATCTGATGCCACGTTGACGACGCGGCCCGCTCCTGATTTTTTCAGGTAAGGCAAGGCAGCGCGAGTCATCAGCCAGGTACCGCGTACATTCACCGTCATGACACGATCCCACACATCGATTTCTATTTGATCGATCAACGGGCCGCCGATGCCGGTGGCAATAGCGCCGTTGTTGACCAGGCCATCGAGACCACCGAGCTTAGCGGCGGCGGCATTCGCGCAGGCTTCGATCGACTCGGGACTGGCGAGATCCAGCATAACGAATTGCGCACCGAGTTCATTCGCGGAGGCAGCCCCGCGATCCGCCAGAACATCGGCGATCACCACGCTCGCGCCGGCCGCCACCGCGGCTTGTGCGAATGAGAAACCTAGCCCGCGTGCCGCCCCGGTAATGAGCAGGCGCTTGCCACTGAGATTGATGGTTGTCATTGGATTGTGGCTGCGGATTCTCGGGCCTTGGCGATTCAGGCCGCGATGTGCTGCGCGCGCGGCATATAGTGAAGCACCCGGGCTTCCACCCAGGCAACAGCCATATAGGCAATGATGCCAATCAGCGTCAACAAAATAATGGTGACAAACACCATCGCCGTATTGCCCTGCCCCTGTCCGTAAATCAGCAGGTAGCCCAGGCCGGTGTTACCACCCACCAGTTCCCCTACCACCACGCCGATCACCGCCAGCGTCGCGCCAATTCGTAGACCTGAAAACAATGGCGCCATGGTCGCAGGATATTCGATCATGCGAAACATCTGCCAGCGTGTGGCCGAAAACGAGCGCGCCAGATTGATCATGTCCGGGTCCACTGTGCGTATCGCGGTGAGCACATTGACCATGATGGGGAAAAATACGATCAGGATGACCACCAGAATCTTGGGGTAGACCGTGAAACCCATCCACATCACGAACAGCGGCGCGAAGGCGACTTTCGGCGCAATCTGCAACGCCAGTATGTAGGGCGATAGAACCATCTCGGCGCGCGGCGCCACGCCAAGAATGAAACCCATGACAAGGCCCAGAAGCGATCCCAGAACGAAACCGACCACTGTTTCCATCGCCGTAATCGAGGTATGTCGCAACAGATCTTCCAACTGCCACATACGAAAAAATTCCGTCCACACGCGCGAAGGCGGCGGCAGCATGAATGCCGGCACGTTAAACAGCGGAGGCAGCCACTCCCAGGCGGCAAGGAACACCACCATTACGGCGGTACTGGCGGCGATGACGCCTTTGGATAAACCCTGTGTGCTATCCAAGAGATTGCCCCCGCTTTCGATTCGCGTCTATTGCACGAACTGATTGGTGAACAAGTCGTTGATCGGCGCTTCCTTGGCCACGATGCCCTGCGACACATAGAACTTCTGCACCGTCGCCAGCCGATCGGGGTCCATGGCGCCCAACACTTTCTGGCCGCGATAGGTGTACTCGGTGTAGAGCGCGATCACTTCTTCAAGAAATGCTTCGCGTCCCTTGAAGCCGGGCGCGCCGCGGATGTAATCGGGGATCACGCCTTTGCCTTCTTTCATAACATCGGCCAGGCCTTGCACAGTGGCGCGCACCAGCTTTCTGATCAGATCCGGGCGCTTCTGGATGGTCGCGTCGGAGGCAATGATCGCCTGTGCCATGCTGGGGAAATAGCGATCGCCGCGATAGATGCGGATTTTCGCGCCGGCATTTTTCGCATCCACCGCCCAATCGACCGGGCCTGCAAACGCCTGCGCTTTACCCGCGGCGAAAAGTTGCCAGATGCCCACGGGGCCGGCGGCCTGGACGTTGACTTCGTTCTTGCTCAACTTGGCTGAAGCCATCATGCCAAGCAAGGAGTAATAGGTGGTGTCCTGGAAGGCGAGCACCGTCACCGTCTTGCCTTTGAGATCGGCCGGCCCATCCAGGCCCTGGCCCTCGTGTACCACCAGATTGGTCAAAGATCCGCCGCCCAGCACCGCCACCGCCTTGATCGGTATGCCCTGGGCGCGAGCGATGATCGGCGTGTCGCCGATTCCGCCGCCCACCGGCGCGTTGCCCGCGCCGACCTGCACCGCCACATCGACGCCCCCCTTGCCCACCTGAAACTTCACATCCAGACCTTCTTTTGCGTAATAGCCGCGCTGCTGGGCCAAAACCCAGGGGATGAACGCCGGCAGCACCGACGGCGCGGGAAGCAGGTAATTGACTTCTTCCAATTTCTGCGCCTGCGCACCGGGCGCGGCCAGAAGGCCGCTGACCGCGATCGCGGCGATGGTTTTCAACAGACTTCGTTTGCTTTTCATGACATCTCCTCGGTTGAGAAATTTTGCAACAGGCTTATGCAGTCAATGTTCACGCAATAAAAGTTTACCTAGTACAGGTCTAAATCGAATCGGATGCGACCAGCTCGTCGATATGCAATAACTCCATCAGCCGCGCCACATAGCTGCCTACGCGCGAGTCGCGGCGGCGCACCATCGGGTTTTCGCGGCCTGGGATTTCCACCGTAATTTCTTCGATGATGGTGCCGGGACGCTTGCTCATCACCAAGACGCGATCCGATAACGTGATGGCCTCAACCAAGTCGTGAGTGATGAACAGTGTGGTTTTTTTCTCTTCCGCAAGAGTTGAAGCCAAATCCTGTTGCAGCACCATTTTGGTCTGCGCGTCCAAGGCCGAGAACGGCTCATCCATCAGCAACACTGTCGGCTCGACCGCCAGGGTGCGCGCCAGCGCCGCACGCTGGCGCATGCCGCCGGATAGCTGGTGCGGGTAATGGTCCTCAAAACCCTTCAAATGAAAGCGCTGCATCAGCGCGATAGCGCGCTCCTTGCGCTTCGCGGCGTCCACGCCACGGATATGAAGCCCGAGTTCGACGTTTTCGCGAATGCTGCGCCATGGCAATAACAAATCCTTTTGCAGCATGAACGCAACTTGAGGATTGGGGCCTTCAACGCGCGCGCCGTTGACGTACACCTCGCCTTCGCTGGGAAGATAAAGCCCCGAGCCCATATTGAGAAGCGTACTCTTGCCGCAACCGCTGGGGCCGATTAACGACACTACTTCGCCATCGCGAATCGAAAGACTCACGTTGTGCGCGGCAACCACCGCCGCCGCACCGCCCTTGCCGGCAAAGCGCCGTGTGACATTGCGGAATTCGATACGCACGGCTGCCGCTTGTAACTCTGTGCGGACATCGGTTTGTTTTACTAATGAATCAATTGATTCCATATGAAACAAAGCGTAGCATTTACCCAACCTGGGATCAAGAGAAAAATGGCATGGATCCGATTAGCGCTCCAACACCCGATACAAAGGCCGCCAGACAGGGAACTGACCCTTGGTGCATTGGCAAGCGGGCAGCGGGAAAATGAGCGCCACGCTGATTGGCATCAATGGCGCCGGCATCGGTGGCTTGGCCGCGGCTATCGCGTTGATACGCGATGGCCATGAGGTCGTCGTGTTCGAACAATCGGCAAAGTTCGCCCGAGTCGGGGCGGACATCAACCTAACGCCCAATTCAGTACGCGCCCTGGATGGCTTGGGGTTAGGCGACAAGCTGCGCGAAACCGCCGCGCGCCCCACTCACCGCATCAGCCGCACCTGGGATTCAGGCGTCGAAACCTCGCGCCTGCCGATGTCGGATGAAGCAGAAGTTCGTTATGGCGCGCCGCAACTCACCATGCATCGCGCCGATTTAATGTCGGCCCTGGAGCAGGCAGTGCCACCGGGTACGGTACGGTTTGCCAAACGCCTGGTGTCTGCCGATACGCAAGCCGACAGGATAGTGGCCTCATTCACTGACGGCAGCAAAGTGGAAGTCGATGCGCTGATCGGCGCCGATGGGATTCATTCCGCGGTGCGCACCGCTATCCTTGGGCCCGAAAATCCGCGCTTCACCGGCGTGGTTGCCTACCGCGCCGTGGTCCCGATTTCTCGTCTAAGTGGCCCAAATCTGAACGCCTTCACTAAATGGTGGGGCCCGAACCCGGAAACGCAACTGGTCACCTTTCCGCTAAATCGCGGCCAGGACATGTTCATCTTCGCCACCACCGCACAAGACAGTTGGCGCCATGAATCCTGGACCATGCCCGGCAATGTCGAGGAATTTCGCGCGGCCTATACGGGCTTTCACCCCGAGGCGCGCGTTTTCATCAACGCCTGCGATGAAGTGATGAAATCGGCGCTGTACGAGCGCGACCCGCTGCCCACCTGGTGCAAAGGAAACATGACCCTCTTAGGCGATGCCTGCCACCCGATGATGCCCTTCATGGCGCAGGGGGCGGGCATGGCGGTAGAGGATGCCGTGGTGCTCAGCCGCCATCTAATGGGGGTCGGCACTAGGAATTTTGCTGCCGCGTTTCTGCGCTATCAGGCGTCACGGCTCGAACGCTCCAGTCAGATTCAACTAGGCTCCCGCGGCAATAACTGGTTGCGCGAAGGCGGCAACGCCGATTGGGTGTATGGCTATGACGCATGGAAAGTAGCACTATGAATCCCATGTCGCAGCGAATAAATTGCGCGCTTGATTAAACGCTGCAAATCCATCTGCGAAATAAATCCAGGAGTTCCTCATGAATCAAACTAATCTCTTCCCCGATAGTGAACGTATTCCCAAGCCCTATGCCGAATGGCGCCAATCGGCCAGTCGCGCGCCCACCGATTACGAAAATCAGCTGGGCGACGCGATCGAGGCGGCGTTCGCCGATGGCGCATGGGAGTTGCAGGCGCTGATCGCACGCTTGAACGCCGATTGCATCCGCACGCCCGAAGGCACTGCCTGGACCGAAGAACGGTTCAGAGTCGTAATGGCCGCGCTCGGGGACGGAAACCAAACCCAGAGAAAAGGAGCCCCACTATGAGTTCGCCGCTGCCCCAGAAGAACCCGGCTGCGGTTTCCGATGAAGACATCGAGACACAACTCTCCATCGGCCTTCGCAATCGCTGGCATGCGCTGTGTCCTTCGAGCTTCCTTGCCGATCGACCGCTGCCTTTATATCGCCTGGGTCTGAAGCTGGTGCTGTGGAGGGAACCCGACGGGCGCGTCAATGTGCAGGAGGATTTCTGCCCGCATCGCGGCGCGCCCTTGTCGTTGGCACGCCACCTGGGCGATCGCCTGGCCTGCATTTATCACGGCGTACAGATCGGCCGCGATGGATGCGTGATTTCGGTTCCCGGCAGCCCTGGTTGCAAACTGGAGGGCCAGAAAGCGGTACGCACCTTTCCCAGCAGGGAAATCGCTGGCGCCATATTTATCTATGTGGGCGACGCATTGCACCCCGAGCCGGTTGCATTCACGCCGCCGCCGCAGTTGGCCTCCGATGAATATGAAAGATTCCTCTGCTACACCGATTGGCACACGCCTTACCGCGTGCTGATCGACAACAACATGGACCCGATGCACGGCACCTTCCTGCATAAACAATCGCATTCCATGGCGGTGGGCGAGACGCAGGCAAAATTCAATATTCGCAATACCGACATCGGCTTCGTTTTCGAGAAAAGCACACAGCGCGATGTCAACTTCGACTGGAGCGAATGGTGCGATTCGGGCGCAATGTACGTGCGCCTGGACATTCCCTATCCCAAAACCGCGGGGCCGGGAGGAAGCTTCGGCATCATTTCCATGTCAACACCCATCGGACCGCGCCGCAGCGTGCATTTTTTCTGGCGCAATCGAAAAGTCACGAGCTGGCAGCGCGATGTGTGGAAGTTTCTCTACCGCACCCGCCTCGAAGCGCGGCATTGGCAGGTGCTGCAGCAGGATCGCGGGCTGGTTGAAGGCCTGGAGCTTGATGCCGGCGATCATGAATCGTTGTATGACCATGACACTGGCTTAGCACGCGCGCGGCGCTGGATGCGCGAGGAGGCACGTTCGCAATTATCGGCGCTGGCCGAGGCAGGATTGCCGAAATCCTGGGATAAACAGAAACCGTCAAATTAGGGATGGCATCGAAATGAGCATTCGAAAAATAACCACCCCCACGGTGCCCGAGCCATCGGGGGAAATTTTCTCCAATTGCCTGATGGTGGGCGATCAGATTTTCCTGTCAGGCGCGACTGCCTCCGGCCCGGACGGTAAGGCGATCGGCGGTGACAGCATGGAAGCCCAGGCCCGCGCCGTGATGACCAAGATTCGCCTTCTTCTCGAAGCGGCGGGCGCCACCCTGGCCGACGTGGTCAAGATCACCATCTATGTCACCGATATTTCGCGTCGAGCCGAATTGGGGAAGGTGCGCGGCGAATTCTTTCCCGGCAACAAGCCCTGCTCCACCCTGGTGGAAATCAAAGCGCTGGCGGGCCCGGATTTATTGATTGAAATCGACGCGGTGGCAATTCGCGGCGCCAGCAAACCATCCAGCGCAGAGAGCAATTCATGACACCCGATCCCAGCGAACAAGCCGCCAAAGGCGAAATCCTGCTCACCATTTTTCTCAAACACGATCAGAGCCTGAACGTCGACCAGATACAAGGCACGCTCGCCGAACGCGAATGGTGGGATCGCTTTCCGCCCGAGGGCACAAAGGTGGTCTCGTGGACAGTTGCCATGGGTCTGGGCCAGATCGTCACGCTGCGCCTGCCTGCGGAAAAACTCGGCATCGTCAATCTGGAACTGGAACGTTCCGCCTGGGGGGTATTCGCCACGGAATGTTATGCCACCTACGATTTTGTCCCGGTCAGGGAGCGCATCAAAAAGCGATACCACGAAGGCGAATGGAGTCGCGGCAAAAAAACGCGCAAGAAATAGAAAGCCGGACGCTCCGGCTATTCGCCGCTTCACCAGGATAGGGAACCACCCCTTGGCACATGTCGACGAAAGTATGCGCAACCCCATCCCCGCCGCTGAACCGGAACGTCGCTGGGCGTGCGTGCGCGTGGCGGCGACAATCAGCGACAATTCTCTTACCTGCGCTGATGGATCGACCGAGCACATGCATCGGACAGAGCAGAAGGTTTTTGAGCTCTAATTAATCAGAAAAGGGGCCAGCTGGCCCCTTTTAAGAATTTGAGCCGAGCCCCTTTTTCTAACGCGCCAATTGAGGCAACAAGGCCAGTGCGTTGTCGCGCTCGATTGCGCGAAGTTCCGCCGGTGTTAGCGTTTGTGCGGCAAGCGCCGAGACGTTCACGTCTGTGGTCCAGTACGGATAGTCGGTACCGAAAAGCAGTTGCGACAGGGGCGTCATCTGCTTCAGCGCATTAAAGCTCACCGGATCGAACACGCTTACCGTGTCGAGATAAAGTTTTTTGATTTCATGCATCACGCCATTGGGCGCGACACTTGCCAAATCGGCACGATTACGCGCGGTGGCCGCGATGCGCCCGAACAGCATTGGCAGCGTACCGCCGCCATGCGAAAAAATGAATCGAATATCCGGGCAACGCGCAAAAGTGCCGGAAAACAATAAACTCACAATCGCGCGCGTAGTATCAAACGCAAACTCAACTACCGCCATCGTCACCTGCGGAATGAGATTCTGGCAGCACGCCGCGCAGGTGGGGTGAAAATACACCACAGCTTTGCGGCGGTTCAACTCATCCCAGATCGGCGCGAAGCGTGCATCTCCCGGCCAGATTGCATCGTAGTTGGTGACAAGACCGATTCCATCGACCTTCAACACGTCGAAGGCATATTCGATTTCGCGAAGACTGCCTTCGATGTCGGGCAAGGCCAGCGTGGCGAATACCCCAAAGCGACCTTTGTAGTCTCTTGCCATGCCAGCGGCGTACTCGTTGCAGTCACGCGTAATACGGCGCGAGTCCTGGACCTTGCCAAACCACGCCCCCGGCGCGGAAATCGAGGTCACCGCAGTCGCCACACCGCCGCTGTCCATGGCCTCCAGCGCGCGCGCCGGTGTCCAGTCGATCACACCTTGATCCCGGCCTTATCGCAGCGCCGAGAATTTTCTCCCGCTCGGCAGCGAAATATTTTGGCGGGACAATGTGATGGTGAGTATCGATGCGATGGGGCGCGTTAGTGGTCATGGAGGATCCTTGGAAAGTGTGCTTATCGAGAATTTCATAATTCATGACAAAAACACGCCTCTACGAGGCTGTTATGTTTCTGGGAATGCTCAATAGTTCAGTATGGAATGCGCGGCGATGATAGGATAGTTTTCCCGCTATGCCCAGAGCACCTCGCAAAAGCACCTCGCCATGCCTGGCTCGATGCCCAAGCCCACGCCCGCAGGTACACTTCGCACTTCTCCACAAGGAGTCCCCAACATGCGAGCTCTCACCTCCTATGCAGTCATCGCGTTCGGCATTGGCATTTCAAGCACCGCATGGCCGCAATCGTTTCCTACCAAGCCGGTGCGCCTGGTAGTGCCATTCGCCCCCGGCGGCGCCGCCGACATCATCGCACGCGCCATGAACGAGCCGCTTAACCGCGCGCTGGGTCAAACGGTCATCATCGAAAACAAGCCCGGCGCGGGATCGAGCCTCGCGCTCGACCAGGTCGCCAAGTCCGCGCCCGATGGCTATACAGTGGTGATATCGAGTCAAAGCGGCATCGCCGTCAACCCCATCATCAACAAGAACGTCGGCTACGACCCGGAGAAAGACCTTACCCCCATCATCCAGGTGACGCGTTCGCCGCTGGTGATCGCGGTGCACCCTACAGTTAATGCGCGCACCGTATCAGAGCTCATCGCCGAGGCGAAGAAGACCGCGGCGAAACTCAATTTCGCCACCTCGGGAAACGGCTCGGTGCCGCACCTGGCCACCATGGTATTCAGCGGATTGACCGGCGCGGAAATGGTGCATGTGCCCTATAAGAGCGGTGGACTTGCAGTCGCCTCTGTGGCCGCGGGAGATACGCACCTCACCTTCGCGACCTCGCCATCGGTGATGCCGCAAGTGCAGGCGGGGCGACTTCGCGGCATCGCAGTCACCACCCGAGCGCGTTCTCCGCTGGTGGCCAGCTTACCCGGCATGGAAGAATCGGGGGTCAAAGGCTACGACGTCTCAATATGGTACGGATTCTTCGTTCCCTCGGCGACGCCGCGCCCGGTGGTAATGCGCCTGTTCGAGGCGACCTCGCAGGCGCTTCGGGATCCAAAATTTCGCGAGATCATGTCCAAAGACGGCACCGAGACGCCGGGATCGAAATCTCCGGAGGAGTTCGCGGCTTTTGTTCGCGAAGAGGTGCGTATCACCGCCAAAGCCATCCGTGATTCCGGCGCAAAATTTGACTAGCGGCAGGCGCGGACACCTCAATGGGGGCGGACGAGTCGACGCGGGTACCTTTAATCAAACAGTACCATTGCCCGCTTTAATTTCAACGCCGAGCGCTCAAACCACCTCGGTCGTCTCGAATACCACCGTCCCCGGCACCGTAGGCGGAAGCCCTCCACGCACCGCGCCGGCGCGTTGGTCGCGATACACGGGCCGCATCAAGGGCGACAACGGCCGGCTGTTGGGCATCGCCAGCCACATGCGAAGCAGATGCCTCTTGCGTTCAATCTCGGGGTAGTCCTCGAACTCGGTGCGCGCATGCATCACGATGTGATTGTTCACCATCTGCCAGTCGCCCGGAACGAATGGTTTCCAGATCGCGAAATCAGGGCCATTGAGCAATTTGTCGAACAAGGTCATCGCCTCGCGCTGCCTGTCGGACAAGGCCGGGATGATCGGATACTGGTCGTGGGTGCGGCGCAGCGACTCGCCGATGTAACGGCATGAGAGATGACCGTCCTGCTGGCTGAATATCGGCTGCTGATAAATCGGACCCTCGTGTTCGTAGCACTTCTTCTGCCAGGTCCACCACCACGGCTCGTACAGCACTTCCAATAAATCGGGGCGGGTGCGCGCCATTTCGTTATGCACCGCAAGCGAGCTGCATACGCCTGAAAGACCGCCGCTTCTCGCGTTTACGACCGAAAACAAGCTGCTTACATCGGCCGAGTCGCAATGAAAATAAAGTTCACGGCTCGATTTATAGCCGCGCGTGCTCTTGGGGCCGTCCGGATTGGTGTTCAGGTTTCGCACATCTCCCATGACGTCGCCCTCGGCGCTTTGCGATACGGCCGTGCCCACGTATTTCGCCAGGCCCCAGTTGATGAGCTTGAGGTCTTCAGGGGAATATTTGTCCGAGGGAAAACCGCGAATCAGAAAAACACCCGGGCCCTCCTCCAAGGCAATCTGGCACTTTTCGGCGACACGCGGGAAGCGATCCAGGGCAAAGTTTTCCTTGGTGACATCGCGAATGTCGACACCCCTGGATTTGATTGACTGGTACGCTTTGTCGATCTCGCCGATTTCAGCATCGCTCAACTGATGCAACCAATCCGCGCGCTTGGTGAGTTGCTCGCCTCTCCAGTCGGCTTGCGATTCGATCACCTTGATATCCATGAAGTCTCCCTGTATTGGCGCAGCGAACGACCCGGCTCTGCGTTGCCTGCTGATAATATCGCTTTTCAAATAATTTCGCGTTTCGCGAAAAACCTTGTCGCTCTCGAAACGACGAACGGACCTCTCCATGAAACAAAGTCATCAGGGAATTCACCATGCGCGCCTATTGGAATCAAATCATAGACGGTCATACAGTGCTCGAACAGCGCGATACGCCCATGCCGGTACCGTCGGCACACCAGATCCTCGTTAAGTTACACGCAGCGGCCTTGAATCGCGGCGAGTTCATCGCGAGTCACGGCCTCACCGCCGACTCCAAGGCGTCGCGAGCAGGAATCGAAGGCGCTGGAGAAGTACTGCAGGTCGGACCCGAGGCACAGGGCATTCAAACCGGCGCGCGCGTCATGGGGCGCGTCACCGGCGCCTATGCCGAATATGCGTTGATGGACGCGCGCGAGGCAATCCCGGTTCCTCCTTCCATGTCCTGGGAAGAAGCCGCCGCTACCCCGATCACCTTCTGCGTAGTGCACGACATGCTGGTCGCCCAGGGCCGACTCGCGGCCGGCGAGTGGCTATTGGTCCCGGGTGTTACCTCAGGGGTAGGCGTGGCGGCGCTGCAGGCCGGAAAAGCCCTGGGGGCCCGTGTGATCGGAACATCGCGATCGGCGCAAAAGCTGGCGAAACTGGAATCCCTGGGGCTTGAGGTGCCAATTGTTTCCATCGGTGCTGATTTTTACGATGCAGTGATGAAGGCAAGCGACAATCATGGCGCGGACCTAGTAGTGAATACCGTCGGCGGCACGATATTTTCCGAGTGCCTGCGTTCACTGGCCTTTCAGGGCCGCATCGCCATGGTTGGCTATATCGATGGCGTGCTCGCCAGCGATATCGATCTAGCCGCGCTGCATGCCAAACGACTGCGCATATTCGGCGTCTCAAACAAGCATCGCGACGCCACAGGACGTTCGCAGACGACACGCGGATTCATCAAGGATCTTCTACCAGCGTTTGCCGATGGACGCATCAAGCCCCTCATTGACCGAGTGTTTGCGTTCGATCAGATGCCCGAGGCCAAACGTTATATGGAGTCGGACGCGCAAATTGGAAAGATCGTGCTGCGGGTTATTTGAATGGGCGGATTTATTTCAACCGTGCTGCGGGTTATTTGAAGGGGTGGATTTATTTCAATTTAATTTGCAGTAATACCTGCTGCCTTAACGACCTTCCCCCACACGGCGAATTCACGCTCGATATATTTTTGTAAGGCTTCGCCGGTGCCGGGTGCGGCTTCCATGCCATAGGTCAGTAATTGCCCTTTAATGTCCGCATCTGACAAGACCGCGACCAGCTCTCTTGTCCAACGCTGCACGATTTCGCGCGGGGTCTTGCCCGGCGCAAGATAGCAATACCAATTCAGCGCTTCGTAACCGGGATAGCCCAGTTCAGCCACGGTAGGCAAATCGGGCAGCGCCAGCGCCCGCACCGCGCCAGTAGTCGCCAGCGCGCGAATCTTGCCGGCCTTCACATGGGGAACCGCGGTCGGCGGCGCCGCGAAAATAGACATGATCTGCCCGCCCAGCAAATCGGTCATGGCCGGTGCGCCGCCTTTGTAGGCGATATGAACCATCTTCACGTTCGCCACCATGCCAAATAGTTCTCCGGCGAGGTGGCCCGCACCGCCGATTCCGGAACTGCCGTAGTTAATCGCGTCCGGTTTGGTGCCGGCCAATTTTACAAATTCAGCCAGCGTCTTGGCTGGGATCGAAGGATGGACCACCAACACATTGGGAAACGTCACGGCCATAGTGAGCGGGGCGAAATCACGCAAGGGGTTGTAGGACAGGTTAGAGACAATATGCGGCGCGACAGCCAGCGAACCCACCGAGCCGAGCAGAATTGTGTGACCGTCGGGATTGGATTTGGCAAGAATTTCGTGAGCGATATTCCCGCCCGCACCGGCATTGTTCTCGACCACTACCGATTGGCCCAAGGATCCGGCGAGCCGTTTCGAGACGATGCGCGCGGCGGTGTCGGTACCACCGCCTGGTGCAAATCCCACCAGCATGGTGATCTGCTTACCGGGAAATCCCGCTTGCGCCTGTGCGCCAGCGGCAATCATCAGAGCCCATGTTGCCAGCACACAAGAACCTGCCATCGATTGTTTCATTGTCATTTCTCCAGGGCCTCACAAGTAACAAAATCGTAACTCTTTGTTTCTTAAAGAACGCCTTTGCCGCGTGCCAGCGCGAAATTGGAAAGCTAGTAAGTATCAGAGCGGTCTAGTAAGTATCAGAGCGGTCTAATACTTCACTCAGTTAGCCGTAATTTCCGCAGCTTTTACAACATTCCCCCACGTCACATACTCACGCTCAATATATTTTTTCAGCGCTTCGCCGGTTCCCGGCGCCACCGATACCTGAGCTGCCATAGTTGACCGCTCCCGGCTTCGCGCTGGCGAGTTTCACGAACTCCGCGAGCGTCCTGGCAGGCAGGGTGTTGTTCACCACCAGCATGTTCGGAAAAATCACTGCCATGGTAAGCGGCGCAAAATCGCGCAAAGGGTTGTAAGGCAGATTGCTGACAATATGCGGCGATACCGTCAGTGGACCTACCGAGCCGAGCAAAATAGTGTGCCCGTCTGGGTTGGCTTTGGAGACGATCTCGTGCGCGATATTGCCGCCCGCCCCCGGATTATTTTCGATCACCACAGGTTGTCCGAGGTTGACCGAGAGCTTTTTGGCGACGATGCGCGCCGCAGTGTCGGTGCCGCCGCCGGGAGCGAAACCAACCAGCATTGAGATTGGCTTATTTGGAAAACCCGTGGGAAACGCCGCTTGCGCCTCCGCGCCCGCGGCAACCATCAGTGCCGGCGCCACCATCAGATAAGCTACCCACAAGATTTTCGTCACCAGCTATCCTCCGATCAAACGAAACGGGCCCTGCCTCTTTTTCGCCTAATCAACCTTGATGTTTGCTTCTTTGATCACCTTGGAATATTTTTCGACTCCATCGCGAATCAGAGCGGTCAATTCTGCCGGCGTGCTGGTGATCGCTTCGGCGCCGGCCTTGTCCAGCGCCGCCGCGTTGTCTTTGTTGCCGATGATGGTAAGAACTTCCTGGTGCAGGCGTCCAAGTATTGGCGCCGGCACACCTGCCGGGGTCATTACAGCAAGCCATAGCGATGCATCGAATCCCGGGAAGCCGGATTCCGCAACGGTAGGCACCTCGGGCATCGCGGGCGAGCGCTTGAGTGTGCCCACCGCGATTGCGCGCACCCGGCCCCCTTTCGCCAAAGGCAACACGGCCGGCATGCTGCCGAACAGGATTTCAACCTGCCCGGCCACCACGGCGGTGCCAGCGGGGGCATTACCGTTATAGGGAATGTGAACAACAAACAGTCCCGCCGCGAGCTTCAGCATTTCCATGGCGATTTGCGTGGTCGAACCTGCCCCAGCAGAGGCGTAGTTGTATTGGCCTGGCCGTATTTTCAGGTGGGATACCAACTCCCGCACCGTTTTTGCCGGAAAGCCCGGATTCACCACCAACAGGTAAGGCGTCACCGCGACCAAGGAAACCGGAGCGAAATCGCGGAGAGCGTCATAAGCCAATTTCGGGTACGCCGCCGGGGCCACCACGTGGGTGCTGGTTGTGGCCAGCGTGATGGTATAGCCGTCGGGCGCGGCCTTGGCCACCGCTTCGGTGCCGATGGTGCCACCCGCACCACCGCGGTTTTCCACCGGAACCGGTTGGCCGAGGCGTTCGCTCAATTTCTGCGCGACAAGTCGCCCGACAATGTCGGTCGAACCGCCCGGCGGGAAAGCGATCACCATGCGAACCGGCTTCACCGGGTAGTTCTGCGCTAAGGCTGGTTGGATCAAAGGCGCGAGCAACAACGGCAACGCAATACCCATCAATTTGCGGATCATCGTGTCCTCCTCCGAATTTTTTCTTATGCGGCGGGACGCTACTTTACCGCCGCCGTGTAACTCACCACCAAATAGCCAACACCATCGTCCAATTTTTTCTTATGCGACGCGATGCTACTTTACCGCCGCCGTGTAACTCACCACCAAATCGCCAACACCATCGATATGCCCTTCGAGCTTGTCGCCCGCCACGCACGGGCCGACACCGGCCGGCGTGCCGTTCATGATGATGTCGCCAGGGGCGAGTTCAACGAAAGTCGAAAGAAACGCCACGGCCTCGTCCACCGGCCAAATCTGCTGATTCAGATCGCCAATTTGTTTTGTCTGACCGTTGACCTTCAGCCAGATTGCACCCTTGACCGGATGCCCGATTTTTGAGGCCGGCTGGACCGCTGACACCGGGCAGGATTCATCGAAGCTCTTGCCCATCTCCCAAGGGCGTTGCATGTTTTTCGCCTGGGTTTGCAGATCGCGGCGCGTCATGTCCAGGCCCACTGCGTAACCAAAGACATGATCCAGCGCTTTCGCCACCGGAATATCGCGCCCACCCTTGCCGATGCAAACCACCAATTCGATCTCATGGTGCAAATCCTTGGTCTGGGCCGGATAGGCCAGCGTCGCATGGTTGGGTATCACCGCATCAGAAGGCTTAGCGAAAAAAAATGGCGGCTCGCGATTGGGATCATGGCCCATTTCACGCGCGTGGTCGGCGTAATTGCGACCCACGCACCAGATGCGGCGAACCGGAAACAGCGCATCCGAGCCTTCAACGGCGATGGCGGCTTGGGCTGGGGGATCAATAACAAATTTTTGCGTGCTCACGAATCATCCTATGCATATCGGTGGAATTGCAGATGATAGCCTTGTTTCGTGAACGGATAAAATACGCGAGAAATAACGTTTCCCTACCCTGCTTCATTTTTACGAAAACCCCTCTTCATGACACCTGCATCCGATGAATCGACTACCGAAGTGATTGCCGCAACGCGTACCTGGGTCGAGCGAGCAGTCATCGGCCTGAATCTGTGCCCTTTCGCCAAGGCGGTCTTTGTCAAAGAGCAGATTCGCTACGTGGTGAGCGACGCCCAAACAACCCAATCGCTTATCGAGGACCTTAGGCGAGAGTTGAACAAACTGAATATTGCGTCTGCCGAAGAGATCGCCACCACTTTGCTGATCCACCCCGGGGTTTTGACCCATTTTCTCGATTACAACGATTTCCTCGAATTGGCCGATGAGCTGATCGTGGAGATGGATCTCGAAGGCGTAATACAGGTGGCCAGCTTCCACCCACAATACCAGTTCTCGAAAACGACTCCTGAGAACGTCATCAATTGCACCAATCGTTCGCCCTACCCCACCCTGCACCTGCTGCGCGAGGCCGACGTGGACACGGCCGTTGCGGCCTTCCCCGACGCCAAGCGCATCTACGAGCGGAACATCGCCACCTTGCGAAAATTGGGCGTCGCAGGATGGCTGGCATTGGGCGTCGCCGCACGCTCCGGCGGAAAGCATTGAATGCCCTGGGCAGCCCAAATTCCCTGACAGCATGAAGCCTAGATGTTCTGACATATTAGTGGCATCTCGGGCTTGACATATGGCGCCCTCGGAGGGCGTGCAGACAGGGTGACTCTGGCACGGCGGCAAAGCCCTATTGCGGCATTGGCTTCAATGAGATTGGCGGGAAGA
The DNA here is from genome assembly GCA_945897475.1 of Bordetella parapertussis. Taxonomy (GTDB): domain Bacteria; phylum Pseudomonadota; class Gammaproteobacteria; order Burkholderiales; family SG8-39; genus 2-02-FULL-62-17. The sequence continues at coordinate 13,540 of CAMDFL010000028.1, read as the reverse complement.
TCTCGGCATTTACGCCCAAGGGATGGGACCTGTTCGGCTCGCTGCGTAATGTTGTCGTACCACGCGCCGCCATGCAATCGTCAATGGCGGATAGAATCGGCGCATTCGCAACCAGGAGACCCGACATGATCATCGACATGCACGCCCATTGGCGCCCCCAGGCTCTGGCCGATGCTATGAAGAAACGCGCGAAGCCGCCGCTCATCGAGACCAGCGCCGAGGGCCACGAGATCTATCGCGACCATCGCCGTTCGGTGCCGGCGCACACCATGTTCGACGACATGGATGCGCGGCTTGTGTCCATGGATCGCTATGGCATTTCCACCGCCGTGTTGTCTCTATTCGGGCAACTGCAATGGATCGAGCGGCTGCCGGTCGAGGAATCTCTGCCCTTATGCAAGATTCACAACGACGCGCTCACTGCCATCTGCCAGAAGAATCCGGGACGATTCGCGGGCTATGCCTCTCTGCCGCTTGCCGATCTGACAGTCGCCGGTGAAGAGTTGAGGCGCGCGATGTCGCTGCCCGGCGTGATCGGCATGGTGTTGCCCGGCAACGCCTTCCTCACCCATGCCGATGCCAAAGCCTATGCCCCGCTGATGGAAGTAGCCAACAAATTGAAGGCCATCGTTTTCATTCATTGGGGTCCGCGACCCGGCGATACCTGGCCGCGCGTGGCCTTCGATGCCGAAAACGCCAATCCGCGTCTGGGCACGGTGGACATGCAATCAAGCTTGTCCTCGGACATGATCACGCTGTGCTTCACCGATTATCTGGCCGCCTATCCGGACCTGCGCGTACACATCCACAATCTGGGGGGCAACATGCCCTACGAAATCGAGCGCATGGACCATCGCCGCTACATGGACACGCCGGATCTGCCCTTGCCCTCAACCCAAGTAAGAAAGCCCAATCTGTACCTGGATTGCAATTCCTTCGGCGCGCGCGCGATCGAGATGGGCGTGGATCTTTATGGCGCGGAGAAAATATTTTTCGCCACCGATGGCACAGATTTTTCGACCGAGTGGTCGCTGAAGGCCTTGAAAGAGGCGCGCATTGACGAGAAGGCCAAGTCTGGCATTCTCTACGACAACGCCGCGCGGGTTATCGGCAATTTGACGAAACTCGCACCGGCGCGGGAAATGCAGGCGGCCTAGGCGTCGGGCCGGTCCTGGCGAAATGTCTTGTCCATATGGCCCTTGCCTTCGAGGTCGCCCTTGTCAAAGATCCAGGTATAGCCACCTTTGGGGTTGGACAGAATCTCCCAATCGTTGCCGTCGAGATCTACGAAGTGGAAACAGTAGGTGCCATGGGTGCTGCGGGGCTTGCTGACCTTGGTGATGCCCCATTTCTCCGCCTGCTCCTCGCATAGGCGGTGCGATTCATCCACATCTGCGTCGGTATCGACATCGATGCCGTTGTGATTCAGATGGTCCATGGCGGGGTAGCTGCGCGACTGCACCACAGCATATACATGGTGGCTGCCCAGGCGCACCATCATCGAGATCGGGCTGGTTTTTACCACCTCCAGACCGAGGAACTCCTCGTAGAATTTACGCGTCGCATCAAGACTCTTCGAGCCGAGCGTGCCGTGGGAAATGAATTTTGACTTGATCACCGGAGTGACTTTGACTTCCTGATCCATGTGGGTCTCCTGGGTTGAATGTGGCGGGCCCTTCGGAACCTGCCCTGCCGATGCCGCAATTATGACAGTGACGCGAAGTCCGCGCGCGTTCACAGGCGATGCCGGTGGCACAATGGCGGGCCGCCAAAACCGCAGTTAGAACCCGCACTGAAGGTTATATGTTTAATTTGCACGACTGGTTAGGCCGAAGCGAAACCCTGGAAGATGTCGTGACCGCCGCGCCGTTCTCGGCCTTGTCGGCCACGCTGGACCGTGATCCTGCACGACCTGCGGTCGGAACGGAGCTGCCGCCTCTTTGGCATTGGTTGTATTTCCTCCCCATGCCGCGCCAATCGGAGATCGGGCCGGACGGCCACGCAAAACGCGGTGGATTTCTGCCACCGGTGCCTCTGCCCCGGCGCATGTGGGCCGGCGGCCAATTTCAATTTCACTCGCCACTACGTGTAGGGGATTCGTTGCGGCGGATTTCCACTATCGAGAGCATCAGCGAAAAATCCGGACGAACAGGCGCCTTGATTTTTGTGAAAGTGCGCCACGAGATTCATGCCAACGGCGCCACCGCGCCATCGCTCACCGAGCATCACGACATCGTCTATCGCGAAGCCGCAAAACCCGGCGACCCCACGTCAGTGCCCCAGGCCGCGCCTGCCTCGGCCTGGGAAAAAAAATGGATCCCTGACGAAGTTCTCTTGTTTCGCTATTCAGCACTGACCTTTAACGGCCATCGCATTCATTACGACCGACGCTATGTGACCGAGGTCGAAGGCTATCCGGGCCCGATCGTGCATGGCCCGCTTATCGCCACGCTGTTGATCGAGCTGTTGCGGGAACAAATGCCGGCGGCGCGCATCGCGACATTCGAGTTCCGGGCAATGCGGGCGATGGCCGACATGAATCATTTCTTCGTCTGTGGCGCCCCGCAAACTGACGGCAAGACCGTGCGCTTGTGGGCAAGGGATCATGAAGGCTGGCTGGCCATGGACGCAACAGCGTCCATGCAAACCGACGCCGAACCCAGCATCTGACAAGACCGCTCGAGGACATTGCCGTCAATGCTATACCTTACCCATCTGAACCCTTGAGCGCAGTGCGGCGCGTTTAGCGCGCGCAAAACCTCAAGGTGGATCGGGTACTCGCCCGGCGGGTCGCCAGCGCCTTCAGCGGCCAGTGGAGTTACGCCGAGGCACTGTCCGTATTGACAGGCTCAAGGCCACTTCGCTCGATCGCCTCCACCGCTTCGGCTGAAGCAAGGAATCGAATCACTGAGCGCGCAAGCGCGACATCATTGCTCCATGCCGCAACGCCAGCCGAGAAGACCGAGACCTTCTGAAGTTCCGGTGGCAACGGCGTGATATGCGCAATGCCGGGCACCGGCCGAAGCTCGCTGATTTGCTGAACTGCGATGTCGGCTTCGCCGCGTGCGACAACGGAAGCAGTGCGCTCGCCGCCACCGATGAGCCGGCTCTTTCTCAGGCACTCCTCCGCAATGCCCAGCTTCTGGTAGATCTCGGTCGTCAGGTATTCTCCACTCACACTGGCGGAATAGGCGATGCAATTTGCCTGGAGCAGCAGTCGCCTGAGCGCTTCGGCCGAGCTCAGATCCGGCTTCGGCGCGCCCGCGCGCACCGCGATGCCGATCGACGAACTTGCGATCAGAACGGGGCTGTCGGCCAGGACATAGCCTTCATCGATGAACTGGCGCTGGGCCGAATCCGCCACGATCACGATGTCCACAGGCTCGCGCCGCTTGAGGCGATTCGGAATCGATGTTTCGCCCGTCCCGATTGAAGTGGTCACGGTCACCACTTTTTTCCCGGTGAGAGCTTCGATCCTGGCCACGAGTTCAAAGTGCGCCGCCGTAAAGGCGCCTGAAGTCATGACACGGAAGTCATCTGAAATGTGAGTCATTTTGAAGAAGGTTTTTCGTTATCTGGTCATCGGAAATATGTGTCTGGCCCAGCTTGCCACGCCAATCGAGATTTTTTTCAATCACCCGCGACGGCAGCGCTCAATAAACGCCCAGCGTCTCCGGCCCGCGCGCGGTGGCAAAGGTTCTCAAAATACGCGCGCCCGGCACGTCAACCACAGAGATCGTTCCCTGGTCGTGGTTCATGACATAGGCGATAGACTCGCTGGCGAAAGTGATGCCCATCGGGCCTTTCTCAACGGCAAGCCTGGTCTGTGAGCGCAAATCCGCGAGCGGCGCGATGGCGATCTCGCCGCTATCGAAACTGGTAATCAAAAGGTGGCCTCCGCCGGGGGATACCTGCACGCGCTTTTGCGGATTGCGGCCCTCGGGTGTCACCGCGAAAACGCTCAAAGGGACGATATCAATCACCTGGTCGGCTTCGGTATCGATCACATGAAACTGCTGCGGTCGCTGCGCCATGACGAAAAGACGCGCACCATCCGGCGATAAAGCCAGCCCTTCGCTGCCCTGCGGAAATGGAATCTTCGCCGCCAGTTTGCGCGCAGCGGTATCGACCACCGCGATAAAATCGTAATGCTTGTTGGTGGCGTAGAGTTTGTTCTTCGAGCGCAGCACCGTCAGCCAATGCATGCCGAAGCTACCCGTTGTAACCGCCGCGATCACCTCGCGTTTTTCAACGTCCAGCGCGGCGATCACGCCGGATACATCGCAGGACACCCAAAGCACGCCATCGCTGTCGAAGGCCATGCCATGCGGCGCGCGATAAGGCGATACGTCGATCGTGCCGATCTGCGTGCGACTCGCCAGATCGATGATCGCCACCTCGCGGCCCGGCGCTTCACTATTCTTACTGAATACGCCCTGACCGTAGATAGAAATATAAGCTTTGTTGCGATCCGGCGAGATCACCACTTCGTGCGGAAATTTCGCCATTTCTATTTCGCTGAGCATCGCAAGCGAATCCGCATCGAAAAACTGCACCTTGCCAGCAAGCTTGTTCACCACAATCAACTCACCGCGCGCGGCTGCCAGCGGCGCCATGCCCGGCTCGGCGCAGGCGATGGATGACAACGACGTGTAGTGTCCCTGGTCCTTTTTATCCATGATCCCTATTCCTTGTTTTGCGAAAAAAAACCCGTCACAGGCTTATTTTTCCGATAGGTGAAACGACTCTCTGCTATGGAGAAGAACGCATATGTAACATTTTATTGCGACGCCGTATTATCGTTGCGCCGCTGCCTGGACAGGGGTAGATTGCCTTGTTACTTATTGAGAATTTCTAGGCAAGGATTCCAGAGCTTTTGGAGACGATAAGCGTGCACGCTGGGCTGCATTTATCAAGAAAATCGGCATTGAACCGCATTAAGCAGTGACCATCACTATGCGACGGACGATCAATATGAAAACCGCAAGGCCAAGCAAGTTGGAGGCCTCAATGGCCGGGGCGGCATTCGTATTCACCGTGGCGTTCGCTGTGCTCATCGGCGGCGCACAGGCACAACAAGGCCCTCGATTTGGCTTGGCGCCCGCAGTGGCTGCGCCAGTGCCGGCAATGGTTCCCATTGAACGAACGGTTTCCATTGTACGAACGGTTTCCATTGCACGAACGGCTCCCGTTGTACGGCCTCTGGTTCTGATTCGTTCACAGTCTATCTACTACCCAAGCCATTTCGGCAATTCGTATTCCGGCATTCAATATTCCGGGAATACTCATTCAGGAAATCCTTATTACGCGCAGCGCATTTCCCCGCCCGCGCAAGCTCCCTACCTAGTCGGACCCGGTCAATGGGTGCCTGAGGGCACGCAAGTAGAGATGCTGTCTATGCAGTCAGATCCAGGGGTTACCAGAGCGACACCCGCGTCGGCATCCGCTCATTGGGACTGGCAGCGGACCTCTCCGGGGGACCTGGTGGAAATGTCGCGGCGAAATAAAGCGAGCCGCGCAGCCAATTAGAGTGTCGCCCCTGGCTGGTCCACGGCGAACGCCTGCAACTGAGTTGTGATCCATTCGTAGGCTTCCCCCACCGAGTCGGTACGATGCACCAATTGCAGGTCGCCTGCGCTGATGGTGCCATGACGCACCATCGCGTCGAAATTAACGACTTCGTTCCAGAATTCAGTGCCAAATAGCACGATCGGCATGGGCTTGCGCATCTTCTTGGTCTGCACAAGGGTCAGCAGTTCAAAAAGTTCGTCCATGGTGCCGAAGCCGCCGGGGAACAAAACCACCGCTTTAGCCAGGTAGGTGAACCAGAACTTTCGCATGAAGAAGTAATGGAAGTGAAACGCCAGTTCGGGCGTGATGTAGGGGTTGTCGTGCTGCTCCATTGGTAAGGATATGCCCAGGCCAATGTTCACGCCGTGCGCCTCAGATGCACCGCGATTGGCGGCCTCCATGATGCCAGGCCCACCCCCTGTGCAAACCACGAAGCGCCGCTCCTTCGGATCGAGCGCATCGGACCATTGCGTCAAACGGTGCGCCAGTTCACGCGAGGCCTCGTAATACGCCGACATTCGAAAATCCGTTTGCGCCTGCGCAAGATCGCCCTGACCAGCCCGCGCCCGCTCGAGCGCCGCTTCGGCCTGGTCGCGCGACACAAAGCGCGCCGAACCCTGGAATACGATGGTGTCCTCGATCTTGTTTCGCTCAAATCGAGCATGCGGCTCAAGGTACTCGGCCAGGATGCGCAAAGCGCGCGCGTCCCTGCTGTTGAAAAAGACGTCGTTTTGATACGCTTTCATGGCGCCGCGTGGGCCTTCACTCATTATGCGTTTCCTTTGTGATCCATCAACCATCCAGATTCCCGAAAATACAAATACAACTCACGACAAGCCCAGGCATCCGTTGCCGCATAGACGATCTGCGCCGGTGACAGGTGCGCTGCTGCCCAGTTCGAGGTCTGCTTGCCCTTAGGAATGCGGAATCCCAGGAAAATGCCTGCCATATTGCGAAGGCCCGACTGCTCCAGACCATGCCGCTTGGCAACGCCGCCTGCGTCGATAATGTTCTGCGCCTCAAAAGAAAATACCTCCTTGAGTGCGCGCAGATCATCTGCAATACTGATACCCACCTTGACGATGCGCGTGTCCGCGAGCATTTGCGCAAGCAGCGGATACGCCTCGTGCCAGCGCAGTGGAAACAGGTACACGCAGCGTGCGGTCGCCACCTGCACCAGACAAGGCAGATGATGCACACCCTTGACGAACGCGGGACGTGTCTCGGTATCGAGGCCCACGATGTTCTCCTCACTCATCTCAGTGCGAGCACGGTGCAGACTCTGCGGCGTATCCACCAGACAGACCTCGCCCTGGTAGCGGCGGATGGGAAGTTCCGCCATTGCCTCGCGGGAGATGGCGCGTGTTATTTCTTTGTTCACGTTGAGATTAGGCATTTGGCGTCAATGTGAAGGATGCGTAGAGAGTAGCGCGGTTAAGCTTGGGAAAATCGAACCGGATTGACGAAAACCCTGCCCTGGGACCGCAAACCCCAGAAACCGGCTGACACGGCCGAATTGCCCGAAGAGGCAATGCTGGCGAGCGTTTCCAGCACTTTACCGATTCATCCGTATTCCACCCGCAGCATCTTCGCCGCTTCGACCATCGCGCGCAACTTGCCATCGGCCACTTCGCGCGGCAGGTATTTCATGCCGCAGTCAGGCGCGAGAATCACGTTTTCCTTGGATATATAAGGCAGGGCTCGCTTGACTCGCGCGACCACCGTCTGCGGGGTCTCGATGGCCATATCGGATAGATCGATACAGCCAAGCACCACCTGTTTGCCGGCAAGGGTCTTTAAAACCGAGCAATCGAGGTTCGACTGCGCGGTTTCTATCGAAATCTGATCGCAGCTGCAATTGACGAATTCTGGCAGGAAAGAATATCCCTCGGGCCGCGAATGAATGATGGCCGCGTAGCCAAAGCAGATGTGCACTACGGTGGTGGCGGTGATACCTTCGAGCGCGCGATTGAGCGCGGCCAGGCCGTACTCCCGCGCCTTGTCGGGCCGCGCTTGCATGTAGGGCTCGTCAATCTGAACGATGTCGGCGCCTGCTGCAACCAGATCACGGAGCTCTTCGTTGACTGCCTCGGCATAGGCCATGGCAGCTTGCGCCTCTGATGGGTAGAAATCATTCTGCGCCTGCTGGCTCATGGTGTAGGGGCCTGGCACCGTAATTTTTATCATGCGATCTGTGTTGGCGCGCAGGAACTTCACGTCATCCACTTCGACGGGACGCATGCGCTTGATCGGCCCGACAATTCGCGGCACCGGATTGGGATGGCCTGAACGGTCAAGCGCTGTCCCCGGATTGTCGATGTCGATACCAGACAGCGCGGTGGCGAAGCGGTTCGAGTAGCTCTCACGGCGAATCTCGCCATCAGTGAGGATGTCCAGGCCCGCCGCCTCCTGCGCAGCGATAGCAATCAGCGTCGCATCCTTTTGCGCATCCTCGAGATAAGCCTCCGGGATGCGCCAGAGTTCCATCGCCCGCGTTCTCGGCGGAAAGCGGCCGGCGAGTCTGGCTCTATCAATTAACCACTCGGGCTGCGGGTAACTGCCGACCAGGGTGGTGGGAAACAACATGAATTATCCGTTCTGCTTTTTTGCCTGCCGACTATCGGGACGCCGCCTGGTTTTTCTCAACACTGGTTTTTCTCAACACTGGTTTTTGTCAAGCCTGCGCGTGCAGCGTTGTATCACCCTCGCGCGCACGGGCCTGGTACTCGCTCATACTCTGCTTGAACAGCGTCTCGCGATGAGGAAAAAATCCCAGCTCAACCGCGATGCCATTAGGGTCCTTGAGAAACACCTGGACCATTTTCTCATTCAAGTAGAGCCGCTCGTCGCGCCTGTCGTAGGGAACGCCGATCTTGTCAAGATGGGCGAGCGTTTTTTCCATCTCGAAGCCAAAAAACGCGACATGATCCAGTCGATTGCCCGAATCGCGGGTTTGCTCCGAGCCGCCTTCTTTGTTCAGTGATAGATGCACGATGGGATGATCGGTGCCCGGAATAAACAGCCAATAGCCGTGCTCGCCGAAATCAGGACGCGCGCCCACGTAGAGCCCGAGTGCGCGCTCATAGAAATCGCGCGTTTCTTCCATCTTGTTGGTCGAAATATTGATGTGGTGCAGTACGCTGATGGTCATGGCCGCCCCTCCTCTGGCTGAACAATGCGTCGATTCTAAGTTGCGCGGGAGAATTCAGCCGCAGGCAAAGGGGCCAAGCCGCGAATCACATCCGAGGCCTTCTCCGCCACCATCATGACAGGGGCGTTTATGTTACCGCCCACCATGTCGGGCATCACCGAGGCATCTACGACGCGCAGTCCTTCGGCGCCACGCACACGGAACTGCATATCCACCACAGAATCCGCGTCCGATCCCATGCGGCACGCGCCCAAAGGGTGATAGATGGTGTCAACGGACTGGCGGATATAGGCGTCGATCTCATCGTCGGATTTCACCGCAGCTCCCGGCGCGGTTTCAGCGCCGACCAGGCCCTTGAATGCGACGCTCGCGGCGATGCTTCGAGAAAACTTGATGGCCTCGCGCAGCGCGCGGCGGTCGCCAGGCGTAGACAGGAAATTATTGCGAATAAGCGGCGCGGCGAACGGATCATTCGAGGCAAGTTCAATGGAGCCGCGGCTTTCAGGCCGAAGATGGCAGGCACGCATGGCAAATCCATCCGGCGCCGGGGCTCGCCAACCGGGGAACCACTCATTCGCGCGCAGCGCGGCATTGACGCAGAAAAGCTGTAAATCGGGGATGGCCTGCCCTGCATCACTTTTAAAAAATGCGGTGGTTCCGGAAGGCGGTTCGGATGCAAACCCGGTGCCGAAGCAGTACGCACGGGCCATGCTCAGCGCAAGACGATCCAGGCGCAACTGGGCGCGCACATTGGAGGGAACAGCCAGATCGTAGGATAGGCGCACCGCGGGGTGATCTTGATGGTTCTGTCCCACCTGGGGCAGATCCAACAGGGTCGAGATGCCGAATTTTTGCAGATGCGCGGCGGGGCCGATGCCAGAGAGCAGCAACAGTTGCGGCGAATTGATGGCGCCCGCTGACAGGATCACTTCCGCTTCGGCCATCGCCTGGACGCGAGCCCCATTTTTAATGTATTCCACGCCAATGGCGCGTGTCCCCTGCATCAAAACCCGCGTCACCTGCACGCGTGTCTCAAGCGTGACATTGCCGCGCGCAAGCGCCGGCCGAAGATAGGCCACCGAGGCGCTGCAACGACGGCCTTCGCGGGCGGTGAACTGCGCGCGGGCGAAACCCGATTGTTCGCCGCCGTTATAGTCGCTGTTCACGGCATAGCCCAGCTCCGGCGCTGAATCGAGGAACGCGTCGTAGATCGGGTCATGCGCGCCGCCGCGGTGCACGTGCAGTGGACCGCGGCCACCTCGATAAAAGCTCTCGCCATCCTCGAATGCCTCCGATTTGCGAAAATACGGCAGCACATCGGCGTAAGACCAAGCGTCCAGACCATTGGCCTGCCACCGATCGTAATCGCCGCGATGGCCGCGCACATAGGCCATCATATTGATCGAAGAGCTGCCGCCCACTACCTTGCCGCGTGGAATGTAAATTCTGCGATTCTCAGCAGAAGGCTCGGGCTCGGTCTGGTAGGACCAGTTAAAGCGCGGATCATTCCAAACCTTGGCCACGCCCAATGGAACGGAAAGCAGATAGTGCGAATCGCCGCCGCCGGCCTCGAGAATAAGAATGCTCTTATCTCTATCTTCGCCCAGGCGCCGGCCGAGCACGCAGCCCGCCGAGCCCGCGCCAACGATAATGGTGTGATAGCCGCTCACAGACAGGATCGTCCGTCTCGCCTCAATGCCCCCAAACACCAAAGGCCACGCCTATGCCCGTTCCCGCAGCCTGCCGATACAAGGCCTGGTATTCGAACCAGCGCTTTTTCATGTTCTCAATGGCGCCGCCAACCAGTATCCAATTTCTAATCTCCGAGGATCCGCTGTTGAGCGCCCCTTTGGTCAATGCCTTCAACTCGGCGGCATTGCCTTCGCCCATCGCGTTCAACACGCGCAAATCGAGGTCTTCATCAACCACAAAATGGCTCAAGCCACCCGAGGCCACCAGCGCGACACGCAGCTTCGCGGGACTTTCCTCGATCGCCGCGCGCAGCGCCTGGCCGATGGCAAAGCAACGCGAAGCCCTAGGCGCATTAGGCGGATAGTAGGTATTGAGCAGCACCGGAATCACCGGAATGGACTTGCCTTTGAACAGACGTTGAATGACAAATCCAATCCCATGTCCCAGGCCCGCTTTCTCAGGGTCATCTACCGCCGCTGCGCCACCGATGTCGATATCCTTGTCGATCAAGCGCTCAATCAACTCACGCGCGAAATCAGCTTTGCCGGGAAAGGTGCGCGCCTTGTCCATCGCGTAGGCCGCCGACATCACGCCGAAGAACGGCTCGGTGATCGTATGGCGCATGTGTGCGATATTGGCGCGCGGCATCGTTTTGACCTCGTCACCGTAGAAAATGGAAATCGCCGACAAATTAGTTTGGTGAAAAAGCTCTGCCTGGTCATCGGTGACGATCACCACCACATCAGGTTTGGCCGCTTCAAGATCGTCAGCGAGTCTATCCAGTGCCGCCTGACACGCTGCGGCCTTGCGATTAAAAACTTCCCGTGTCACCTCCAGCGCGTACTTGCCGCCGGTATCGGATAGCAGATTTTCATAGCTGATCCAGCGACCGTCAGACAGATTCAGCCGCAAGTTGGACAGATCGCGCCGGGAATAACGCTCCCAATGCTCAGCGCCGAAAGTAAGTAGGGGCGTATGTGAAGTGCCTATGGCAATCGCGATTTCGGCCACGGTGTGTTCCTTTGTTGTGGAAGTACTGAACAAGAGGCCTTCGCCCCTTGTATATCCCCAATATCAGAGGGAGACTTTTTACGCCTCACTTTGAAATTGGACTTGATCGGTCTTTTCTTGTCTTACCTGCGACGAATGAAGGGCATTATCGCCCGAGAACTACAAATCGATGCTGTGCTTATCGAACGCGGAACGCTCGATCGCATCGATCAGCCGGTGTATGCCCAATGCCGTGTCGAAATCCGGATCGATGCGGGCTTTGTCATGAAAGGTTTTGGCAAATCGCGCATACGCGTGGGCGACGTTCCTGGACTGGCCGGCGGGCGAATTGGCGGGCGCCGAGGCGAAACGCTCGGGGACGGACAATTCGGCCAACTTGCCTTCGTCTTGCGCGCCGAAGATCTTGTTCGGGCCAAGATTGATGGAATTCGTCGCAATCGCCAGCGTCCCCTTGCTGCCGTAAATCTCCAGCCGGTAACCCGGCGCGCCAGTGGGCGCGGTGCCAATCTGAATATTCACTTCGGCGTTGTTCTTGAGCCTGCCGATCGCACTCACTGCATCGGGCGCATCGACCACCATGTCCTCACCGGTGTCCGTGTTATGCCATGTGGTGACGCGGGTGGCGACACGCGCCGATACTTCGTTGAATTCACCGAGGATAAATAGCACCGAATCCATGCTGTGACCGCCGGGGATGGTGAGCGGATTGGCGCCGTTTTTACGCACCCCCTGCCAAATACGTCCGTTGCCGCGTTCGGGCCGCGAGGCCGGCACCACCTTTAAATTCGCGAACAGCACCTCACCAACGTAGCCTTGTTCGACCAACTCCTTGGCATATCGAACCGTGGGGTCGCTGCGCGACTGCAGGCCGGACATCGTCACCACGCCCATCTTGCGGGCCATATCCGCCATTTCCTGGCCTTCGACCAAGCCATTGCCCAAGGGCCACTCGCAGTACACCGGCTTGCCAGCGGCAAGCGCTTTCATCACCAGGTCGTGGTGATTCGGAACGCGCACCACCACCGACACCAGATCGATGTCCTTGCACGCGAGCATATCCTCGAATCTGTGAAAAGCCAGTTCCGCGCCGAATTTTTCGGCGGAAGCCTTGGCCGTGGCCTCCTGCGAAGTACATACCGCCTTCAACTGATACGCCGGCGAGGCTTTTAATGCGGGCACGTGCGCCCCCGACCCCCAACCGCTACGGCCTTCGGTTATCGATGCGCCCACCACGCCCACACGAATCACATTTGCCATGCTGCTATTCCTCCTCGAAGGGTTAATGCCGCTTTTGCGCGTCAACATATACGAATAACAGCGACTGATAACTGCGACTGACAAGTCCGCGATTTTCCCATTAATTCAGGAAAGATTCTTCCATGGCCGACGCCACTGTTATCAACAATCCCGCCAAACAGAAAATCGGCAATGGCGATGCGATTGCAGCGGTACCGGGATTCGATGTGCTGCTGATCGGCGCGAATGATTTGTCCGCCGAGATGGACGTACCGGGCCAGCTTGGCCACGCCAGGATGATCGCTGCGCAGCAGTCAGTGGCCGATGCCTGCAAAAAACACGGCAAGACTTACGGTTCGGCGGGGCTGAGTTCGGATTTCGACACGCAATCGAAAGTATTGAAAATGGGCGCGAAGTTTGTCATGACCGGCAGCGATGTCGGTTATCTCGCCGCCGGCGCGCGCCAGGACGCGCAGCGGCTGCGCGGCGTGAAAACAGATTGAATCAATTGTTGACGAGGTAAAATTTCATGCGGCTATTTCTCAATAATGCTTTCGCGACGACCCTCGCTATCTGCGCCATCGGCACTTCAATTGCGCAAAGCTTCCCCACCAAGCCGATTACGGTGGTCAACACCCAGGCAGCAGGCGGTCCCACGGATGTGACCATGCGCTATATCGCGCAAAAAAATGGCCGCCGCCTCCAATTGGCTCAAGAGTTTCGAACGGTATCAAGCACTTCGGGCGTTGCGGCGCGCAGCGCGAGGAGCCCGCCCTTTGCTTCGGCCGCTTCAATCTCGCGCATGCCGACGAGAACGTCGTGCAGGCGTCCAACATCAGCTGCAGGGAGCAGCGCCAAGCTTGATGGAATGCGTGCTGC
>CAMDFL010000027.1 GCA_945897475.1 Bordetella parapertussis | reverse complement strand
AGTGTGGTTTTGCCGCTGCCCGAACCGCCCACCAGTGACACCACTTCGCCGGGATTGATGGTGAGACTGAGATCCTGGTGAACCACATGGTCACCGAATTTCGTCCAAAGATTCTCCACTTCCACGATTGGGTTCATAGCAGATTGATGCCATAGTCGGCGAACACCACCGCAAGGAAAGCGTCCGCGATAATCACCACTGTGATTGAGGTCACCACCGAGTTGGTGGTGCCTACACCTAAGCTTTCAGTATTGGGCTGCACCCGCATGCCGAAGTGGCAGGCAGTGAGTGCAATCAGGGCGCCAAATACCACCCCTTTGCCCACGCCCAGCCACAGGTTGAGTACCGGCACCGCTGTCGGCAAGCTGGTGAGAAAGGAATGCATGCTGATACCCAGTTCATGGCTTGCCGCAATTGAGCCGCCAAACAGCGCTATCGCCGAAGTCCACAGGGTCAGCAAGGGCAAAGCTATGGATAGTGCGATGATTTTGGGCAGGATCAGGCGCACGGTGTGAGGAATTCCCATGACCGCTAGCGCGTCCAGTTCCTCGGTGACACGCATCACGCCCAATTGCGCTGTGATGGCCGAGCCCGAACGGCCCGCCACTAGCACCGCAGTAATTACCGGCCCCAATTCACGGATGATGCCGATGCCAAGGATATTGACTATCAGCGTATTGGCGCCTACCGCCTTTAATTGTTCAGAGGAGAGATAGGACAACACGATGCCGATGAGAAACCCGACCAGGGCGGTAATCCCCAATGCCTGTCCGCCAATGCGAAAAAGACTTGCCGATATTTCTCGCCAGGGGCCGCGCGAGGGACTGCGTAGCAGCGACACTGAATCGATCATCACCTGGCCCAGCAATTGCGCAATGCCCGCGGCATGATCGACGGCCAGCAGCAGCCGCTCGCCCATTGCGCGTATCAGGCGCCAGGGATCGCGGATTTCTGGCGCCTCCGCTATGCTGCGCGGAGGGTCCAGATTGTCGAAAAATATTTCGATGTCCGGGGGCAGCGCCAATTGGGTGGGACGTTGCTTTCCCCATGCATGCCAGATCAGAAGCGCGCCAATGTGATCCAGGCGCTGGATTCGGGTCAGATCCCAGCGTATGCCTGGGCGTGCAATTTCGCGCATCCGCGATTGCAGGATTTTCGCGCGCGGCTCCAAGGCTCGGATGTCCCAGGCACCCGAGAGTTCCGCGATACTGGCGCCGTCAGCGGCGCGTACTTCATTGATTTCGGGATCGTGAATGACGGCTAAGGGTACTGTTGACATAAATGCGGTGACATGAATGCAGTTGCGCAGTCGTTTGTGCCACCATCCCATGGAGAGACCGCGAAACTACTCGGTTTGGCGCGATAAATCAATTATCTGCCGCCGAATTCTGCCGCTGAATTGTTGGCCTTGAATTTCGACGCGCTGAGTTGACACGCCAGTTCGGCCTTAAACTTCGTCCCTCAATCCTCGCATGTAACGCAGAGCAATCGGAGATCATATGGCAAGCCCGGTACGAATGATGAAGTTGGGCGTATTTCTAAATTGCACCGGCCATCATGTGGCCGCTTGGCGGCATCCACAATCGCAGGCGGATGCGGCCACCAATTTCAAGCATTACGTTGAGATGGCGCGCACTGCCGAGCGCGCCAAGTGCGACATGGTGTTTCTCGCCGATACCGTGGCGGTGCGCGTCGCCGCGGAAGAAGCGGTGTCGCGCTCGGCCCAATATGTGGCCGGATTCGAACCCATTACGCTGATTTCTGCGATGTCGGCGCTCACTGAGAATATTGGCTTTGTCGCCACCGTCTCTACCAGCTACAGCGAGCCCTACAATGTCGCGCGCATGTTCGCATCCATTGATCAGATCAGCGGCGGTCGTTCCGGTTGGAACATTGTCACCACCGGCGAGAACGCTCCGGCAATGAATTTCGGGCGAACCGAAAATTACGGGCACGCCGAGCGCTACGACCGGGCGCGCGAATTCACGCGCGTAGTCACCGGCCTGTGGGACAGTTGGGATGACGATGCTTTTGTTTTGGATCGCGAGTCCGGTTTGTACTTCGAGCCGAAGAAATTGCACACGCTCAATCACAAGGAAAAATGGTTTTCGGTCAAAGGCCCGCTCAATGTCCCGCGCTCGCCGCAAGGCCAGCCGGTGCTGGTGCAGGCGGGGGCCTCCAATGACGGGCGCAGCTTCGCCGCGGAATATGCCGAGACCATTTTCACCGGTCATTTGAATCTTGAGAGCGCGCAGGAATATTACGCAGACTTGAAGTCAAGGGTGCGCGGCTTTGGCCGCGATCCCAACAAGGTCCTGGTCATGCCGGGCTTGAGCCCAGTGGTGGGCCGCACGCAAAAAGAAGCTGATGAGAAGCAGGATTACCTGCAATCTCTGGTGCATCCCATTGTTGCGCGCGAGGTGCTTTCCATGCTGCTCGCAGGCGTGGATCTTTCGCCCTATCCGCTGGACGGGCCGCTGCCCGATTTGACCCTCCCCGCCAACGCCGGGAAAAGCACCGCGCGCAATTGGATCGACCTCGCACACCGTGAAAAGTTGACCATCCGTCAGTTGGCTTTTCGTGCCACGCACGGACGCGGCAAGGCCGCAATCATTGGTACGCCGGAGAAAATCGCCGACACCATGCAGGAGTGGTTCGAGCGTGGCGGCGCCGATGGCTTCAACATTCAACCGCCGGTGCAACCGGGATTTCTCGATGATTTTGTCGAGCTGGTTATTCCCATCTTGCAGGAACGCGGCTTGTTTCGCCGAGAGTACGAAGGCAGCACCTTGCGCGAGAACCTCGGACTTCCTCGACCGGAGAGTCGCTACAAAAAAGCTTCCTACACCAGCGTGGCCTCATGAAAGCTATTCGAATTCGCGCCGTATGGGGTCTGATCGCTATGACCGCTATAACCGGTCTGCTCGTGGCGCCGATCGTGGTATTCGCGCAAGCCGGCGGCTATCCCGATCGGCCGATTCGCATCATCAATCCCTTTCCGCCCGGATCGCCGGTGGAGTTCATTGGGCGCCAGGTCGCGGATCGACTCTCCAAGGCGTTTGGACGTCCGGTGCTCCTGGAGAGCCGCAGCGGAGCGGGCGGCACCATAGGCGCTAACTTTGTGGCGAAATCAGCGCCAGACGGGTATACCCTTTTGGTGACTACGCCTTCGACCATCGCTGTTGCGCCATGGTTGTACAAATCCCTGCCCTACGATCCGGTCAAGGAGTTCGTCGGTATCTGGTCGGTCATCTCAGCGGGTCTGGTGGTGGTGGTGAATCCGCAAGTGCCCGCCACCAATCTGCGTGAGCTGCTGGCGCTTGCCAAGTCCAGTCCCGGCAAGCTCGCCTATGCCTCCTCCGGCGTCGGGACGACGCAACACCTGGCGGCGGAAACGTTCAAAATGCGCACAGGCGCGGATTTGCTTCATGTGCCTTACAAAGGCGGCGCGCCTGCTTCCGCCGATCTCATGGCGGGCCACGTGCATGTCATGTTCGACGCACTGTCGAATGTTCGTCCCGCGGTGCTTGACGGCCGTTTGCGAGCGCTTGCGGTGCTGCGCGGCAAACGCGCGCGAGTGTTGCCCGATGTGCCTACCGCCGCCGAGGCAGGCGTATCCAATGTTGAACAGCCCGGCTGGGTGGGGGTGTTCGCGCCCTCGGCGACCCCCTCGGACATCATGAACAAGCTTATCGCCACCACGGTGGCCGAAATGGCGGATCCGGAAGTCGTTGCCAGGCTCATGGGCGCGGGCAACGACAATGAATACGTTGTTGGTCCTGCATTGACGAAAAAATTGGCCGAGGACAATCTACTGTTCGCTGAAATTGTCAGGCGCGCCGGCATTCAACCCGAGTAAGTTAAAAATGAAAATAGAAAAAATCGAGGCCATCGCCCTTTCCATCAAACTGCCGCGCGATTTTCGCGGCAGCATCTACAGCGTGCCGCAGAAAAACGCGGTTGTGACGCGCATATTTACCGATGAGGGATTGATCGGACACTGCGTGAACGGCGTAGGCGAGGCCACCCTTCAACCGCAGATGGTGCGAATCATCGAAGACGAGATCGCGCCGCTGCTCATCGGGCAGGACCCAACGCGCATTGAGGCCCACTGGGATGCGATGTGGCGGCGCGCCACCTGGCGCGGTGGGCGCGACATTCGCACCGGCGTTCGCGCGGTGGCCTGTGTCGATAGCGCGCTGTGGGACATTCTAGGTAAAGTCGCGAACCTGCCGCTCTACAAATTGTGGGGCGGCGCGCGGGAACGCTTACCCATCATTGCCATCGGTGGCCAGTATCACGACGATTACAAACCCTCCGATTACGGACGCGAAATGGAGGAATTTCGGGCGCTTGGCCTGGCCGGCTGCAAGTTCAAGGTCGGCGGTAAATCGCCGCAGGAGGATTTTGAGCGCACCGTCGCCGCGCGCAAGGCCGGTGGAGAGGATTTCGTATTGTGCGTGGATGCCAATCGCGGCTGGTCGCGCGCCGACGCGCTTGCGTTCGTTCGACTGTGCCCGGCGCTCAATCTGCGCTGGTTCGAGGAGCCCTGTGGATGGGAGAACGACCGCCATGACCTGGCGCTATTGCGCGCGATGACGGCAATGCCTATGGTTGCCGGGCAATCGGAGATCACCGCGGAGGATTGCCGCGATTTGATGCTTGATCGCGCTATCGATGTTTGCAATCTGGATGCGAGTTGGGGAGGGGGGCCAAGCGTGTGGTTGCGCGTGGCGCGCATGGCGCAGTGCTTTGGCGTGCAAATGGGGCATCACGGCGAACCGGTACTGGGCGCGCACCTGCTCGCTGCCGTCCAGAACGGCACCTACATGGAAACCCATCATCCCGATCGCGACCCGATTTTTCACCAGATGGTCCAGGGCAGGGGCGAGATCGTGGATGGCGACTATGTGTTGCCCGAGGCGCCGGGGTGGGGCCTGGAGTTCGATGCCGACTTCATCGCGCGGCACCGCGTAAATTGACTTTTGATGCCGGTTTTCGCGGGAAGCAATTAATGGGCTCATCGAGCGCCGACAGTAGCCTGGAGCAGGCCACCCAATTCATGAATCTCGGTGAGTTGGATCAGGCGCAGGCGGTTCTCGATGAAGTGCTACAAAAGGAACCCGGTTTCATCGCGGCATTGCGCTTGTCGGCGATGATCGCTTGCCTGCGAGGGAGAAATGACCTCGCCATCGAACTGATGGATAGGGTGCTGGTGGCGCAACCCGATGATGTTGAGGCACTTATCGTACGGGGAGGCGCATGCAATCTGACCGGTGATTTCTCCGGCGCGCAAGCCAATTTGCGGCATGCGCTGAGCCTGAATCCGCGCCGGCATGATGTGCACTTCAATCTTGCAATGACATTTTGGATGTCTGGAGATCTTTCGCAGGCAGCGGAATTTTTCAAGAATGTGCTGGCGCTCGAACGGCAGTCGTTTTTACCCAATTATTACCTCGGCAGGATTTCCGAGAGTTTTGAGGATTGGGCGGCT
The DNA here is from genome assembly GCA_945897475.1 of Bordetella parapertussis. Classification (GTDB taxonomy): domain Bacteria; phylum Pseudomonadota; class Gammaproteobacteria; order Burkholderiales; family SG8-39; genus 2-02-FULL-62-17. The sequence goes on along the minus strand of CAMDFL010000027.1, from coordinate 30,383 downwards.
GCGGAGAAATATTTTCGCCTTGCTGTTGAATTGGATCCGGGTAGCGCGGAATCGAAATCGCGCTTGGGCAAAATACTGTTTGCGCGGGGCAGTGTTTCCGAGGCCTTGGAGAATTTTGAAGGCGCAGCCTCGCTTGAACCAGGCGAGGTCTCGCATTGGCTTATTGCAGCGCGCGCAGCATTTGAATTGGCGCATGAAAAGCGCGCTTGGACGCATCTTGAGGCCTACGCCGTACATCAAGGCGAGCCGGCCGGTGACGTTGCGTTGCGGTGGGCGCGCGGGATGCTTTATGAGCTGGAGGCGTGGTGTAAAGAGCGGCAGGAGGATGTGGTGCGAATTGCCATGTTCCAGAACCACAAATTGGGTTCGGTCAAAGTGCTGCCCAGCTCATCTGGGTCTCTTGATCAACCCGCAGCGGTCACACCTGATGTATTTGTCGCGAAGTTGAAAGAGTGTCGTGTTCTTCCTTTGGATCATCTGCTTGTGTCCGAGGATCGCAAGGTATTCATCACGGCGGTTATGTCGCGTCCAATGCATCGGTCCTACATTAGCCCTTATATCGTTCAGGCTTGCGACGATGGTCGCTTGCTGCTCGATAAGCCCAGGAAAAGCGCGCGAATAGATCTAGCCTGCGCGTATCTCGGGGCGGCCATGAGTTATTGCGATTGGATCCAGGAATGCCTCACACGACTATGGTCTTATCAGCAAAGACCCGATTGGGAAAAATTGCCTGTGTTGGTTCAGGCCGGTATCACGCCGTGGCAGAAAAGTTTGCTTGAGATGTTGGGATACGATGAGTCGCGCCGGGTTACGGTCGCGCTGGATTCGGTCGCTATTTGTTCGGAATTGTTGGTTGCATCTTTGTCGGCTCCGACGAATGCTGTTGCGCCGTTTGCCATCGAGCATTTGAGAAGAAGCCTGCGAAAAACCATACCGACATCGGCGGACATGCCGCGCCGCATTTTTCTGTCCCGCCAAGGCATGCTCTCGCGGCGGATCGCCAATTTCACGGAAATTGCGCCGATTCTGGAGCGGTATGGATTTTATTCTGTTCCCGCTGACTCGACTTCTGTCCGGGATGTTTTTCGGATGATCGGATCGGCGCAGGTCATCATTGGCGTGGATGGAGCTGCGATGGCGAACGTATTTTTTGCGCCATCGAACGCTAAAGTTGCCCTGGTGACAGCTAACCCGATACAAGCGCTTCGATATTCAGCCTCGTCTCGTGCGATTGGACATGAATTTACATTTCTTCTGGGAGACGCCGCCTTCGAGACCAGCGATCACTTATCGGAATGCGATATCCGACTGGATCCGCGTGTCCTGGAGGAGTATCTATCGGCCCTCTAACGAGCGCTGGCAGGCGTGGATTTCCATTTGAAATGTCCGGATTTGCCGCCCTTTTTTTCCACTAAGTGGATATCCGAAATACTCATTGCGCGGTCAACGGCTTTGCACATGTCGTAGATTGTCAGCAAACCCGCTGATACTCCTGCCAAGGCCTCCATTTCCACGCCGGTTCTGCCGTGAGTTTCAGCGGTCACCTCAAGGGAAATTCTTCTGCGCGCTCGGTTGATCCTGAAATTGGCGGCGACTCGAGTCAGCGCGATCGGGTGCGCCAACGGGATCAGTTCACTGGCGCGCTTGGCCCCTTGAATGGCGGCGATTCGCGCGACGCCAAGCACATCTCCTTTTTGTGCGGTTCCGCGCTCAATCAGTCGAAGCGTGGCGGGCAGCATGCTTATTGCTCCCGTTGCCATCGCGACCCTGTGGGTTTCTATCTTTGCGGCGATATCCACCATGTGCGCGGCGCCGACCTTGTCAAAATGTGTCAGGCCACCCGCAACTTCTGGTTTCGGTAATTTTTTTTTCTTCGGGCGTTTGATGCGCAAAATGTTGTCCAATTATCCACTCCATGGGAACTGTCAGGCGCTTGAGGCTATCATAAGAGTATGAAACGAAAAATCTGGCTGACATTGATCGTATCCGCGCTGATTCCGGGGGCAGCGGGGCAAAGTTTGCCAGAGCTCGGTGATATCGCGGGCTCGGCATTTCCTCCGCATTTGGAAAAGCGCATCGGCGAGGAAGCCTATCGCAGTATCCGCTATCGAGACGCTGGTTTTCTCGATGACCCTGAGGTGTCGGGTTATATCAATGAACTCGGCCGCAAACTGGTTGCGGCGAGCTCGGACCGAAACAAGGAATTCGAATTTTTCGCGATTCAGGATGCGACCGTCAACGCATTCGCGATGCCAGGCGGCTTCATCGGAATGCATACCGGCCTGTTGCTGGCCGCGCAGAGCGAATCCGAAGTTGCAGCGGTACTGGCCCACGAGGTATCGCACGTCACACAGCGGCACATTGCCAGAAGTATCGGCAAGCAAAACGACATCACCGTGGCCAGCGTCGCCGCGATCGTAGTAGCGCTGATCGCCGTTCGCAACGGCAGCGAACTCGCCCCCTTGGCGCTTGCAGGCGCCAACGCCGGGGCGATCCAGGCGCAACTCAACTATTCCCGTGATTTCGAGCGGGAGGCCGACCGGGTGGGCTTCCAGTTGTTGAATGACGCCGGATTCGACGCTCATGCCATGGCATTGTTTTTTGAGCGACTGCAGAAAGCCGGACGATTTGCCGACAATAGCGCGCCCGCTTATCTTCGCACCCATCCCATGTCCGGGGAGCGGATGTCGGATATTCAGAATAGAGCGCAATTTCTGGGCTACAAGCAGATACCTGATAGCCTGGAGTTTCATCTCATACGAGCCAAGCTGCGCGCCAATCTCGGGGATGCGCGCGAGGCTGTGCTTGCCGCCACCGAACAGATTCGGCAAAGGCGTTACGCATCCGAAGCAGGGGCGAGATATTTCCTGACTGCGGCGTTGTTTCGCGATAAGAATTTCAGCGCAGCTGAACTCGAATTGGGGAATCTGCGATCGCTGAAGCTCACGCATCCGATGATCGATTTACTGGCATCACGTTTGCAGATTGCTCAAAATAAACAGGCGATTGCGCAATCCACGCTAAGGGATGCAATGTCACGAAACCCCAATTACCGGCCTTTGAGGTATGCGCTGATACAACTGCTCCAGGATACCGGACAGCATCTGGCAGCCGTGCAGGAGTCCGAGGAACTCTTAAAAAACGCTCGCAAGGACGCAAATGTTTATGCGATGCGCGCTAAATCCTTTGCGGCGACCGGGCAGCAGATTCGGATGCATCAGGCGCTGGCCGAGCAATATTATTTGATGGGAACACTGCCAGGCGCGATTGAACAACTGCAGATGGCGCAGAAACGCGGCGGTGGAGATTTCTTCCAGTTGTCGGTCATTGAGGCGCGCCTGAGGGAATTTCAAACCGAGTTGGGGGCTCAGGCAAAGCTGCGCTAGGTCAGTGGGATGGTCTAATAAGTATCAGGGCCGTCTAGTAAGTATCAGAGCCGTCTAATAAGTATCAGAGCGGTCTAAAAGGGGCCGCGCGGCAAATGGTGTCGACAAACAGTGTCGGCAAACGGATGAATGATCGTCGGTTCCTTGATATATTGTCCGAATTCAAACTACACGGATTTAAAAATGACTGAGGTTGATAAAGAACTCGACGCAAGAGGGTTAAATTGTCCATTGCCGATACTAAGGACCAAGAAAGCGCTGACCGACATGACAAGCGGGCAGGTGCTTAAAATCCTTGCCACTGACCCTGGCGCGGTCAAGGATTTTCAGGCTTTTGCCAAACAGACCGGGCATGAACTGCTTCACCATGACGAGGCTGAAAGCGTGCATATCTTTCTGATGCGCAAGAAATAGAAGCCTGTCTTATCGCTCTCAGCTTATCGCTCTCAGCTTATCGCTCTCGGCTTATCGCCTTATTTTCTAAGCCGGCCCCTCGTTGGGGGTCCCAATAAGCGCAGAAGCAACCCAATAAGCGCAGAAGCAACCCAATAAGCGCACAAGCAACCTAATAAGCGCATAAGCAACCTACTCCCGATCCTTACCAGGGATGATCGCGATAGATCTGCCTACTCGGGATGGCGTTTGCACAAATTGGCGAGCTGAATGCCCAGTTTTTCCACCAAATCGGTGAATTTTGCGAGGCGCTCGCGTTCAGTCGCCACGACCTGCGCGGGCGCTCGATCAATGAATGAGGCGCTGGAAAGTTTGGTATTGGCACGTCCGATTTCCCCCTGGCAGCGCGTAATTTCCTTGTTTAACCTTTCTACCTCTGCAGCCACGTCAATTTCTATCTTGAGCATGAGTCGCGTTTCTCCGCATATCGCTACGGGGGCATCCGCGACCGGTAAAGTCTCAACGATGGATATTTCCGACAGCCTGGCCAGCGATTTCATGTAGGGAAAGTGGGCAAGTAATTGCTGCTCGGTTCCTGTGGCGATGAGCGGCACCAGTGTGGCCGGTGAGACGCCCATCTCGCCGCGCAGATTTCGGCATGCGGATACCAGTTCCTTCAATGACTGAATGCTTGCCTCGGCGATGTCATTAATGTGGGAAAGATCCGCTTCCGGATATTTGGCGAGCATGATGCTCTGGCCGGTCTTGCCCGTAAGTGGGGCGAGCTTTTGCCACAACTCTTCGGTTATGAACGGGATCATCGGGTGCGCCAGACGCAAAATGGTTTCGAGAACTCGCACCAGCGTGCGTCGGGTGCCGCGTTGCCGCGCGGCGTTGGTTTCCTGGAGCTGAACCTTGGCGAATTCAAGATACCAGTCGCAATACTCCTCCCAGACAAACTGGTAGATGGCGTTCGAAATATTGTCGAACCGGTACTCCGCGAAACCCTTGGCGGCCTGCGCCTCGGTTCGCTGCAGGACACTGATAATCCATTGGTCCGCCGATGAGAGCTCTACCGCGAGCGTTTCGTCCAGGCCGCAGTCCTGCCCCTCGGTATTCATCAGAACGAAGCGCGTGGCGTTCCATAGCTTGTTGCAGAAATTGCGGTAGCCCTCGCAGCGATTCAAATCGAAGTTAAGTGTTCGTGCAAAAGTCGCCTGTGCGGTGAAAGTGAATCGCAGTGCATCGGCGCCAAAAGCGGGTATGCCCTTGGGAAAATGTTTTTTTAGGTATTTTTCGACTTTTCCCCGCTGGTCCGTGCGCATCAGCCCTACGGTGGATTTTGCGACGAGCTTTTCCAACGTTATGCCATCGATCAGGTCCAACGGGTCGATGGTATTGCCTTTCGATTTGGACATTTTCTGTCCTTCGGCGTCGCGAATCAGCGCGTTGATATAGACGTGACGAAACGGAACTTTTCCTGTTAAGTGCAGGCTCATCATGATCATCCGGGCGACCCAGAAAAAGATGATGTCAAATCCAGTCACCAGTACCGAGGAAGGCAGGTAGCGTTCCAGATCAGGATGCTTTTGTGGCCATCCTAATGATGTAAATGGCACCAGCGCGGAGGAAAACCAGGTGTCCAGAACATCGGGGTCGCGGGTCAGCGTGCCAACGTAGCCTCGATCATCGGCCAGCTTTCGCGCATCCTGTTCACTTCGGGCCACAAACAGTTCACCCGAAACGCCATGCCACGCGGGGATCTGGTGTCCCCACCAAAGCTGACGCGATATGCACCAGTCCTGGATGTTTTCCAGCCAATGCTTGTAGACACCGGCCCAGTGGTCGGGGAAGAACTTGATTTCGTCCGTGGCGACAGCCTTTAATGCGGGCTGCGCCAGGTCGTTCATACTCATGAACCATTGATCGGTCATCATCGGTTCGACGATTTCACCGGTTCGACCGGATCTTGGGACGCGCAAGCGATAGGGTTTTTCTGCTGTCAGCAGGTCCAGTGAGCGCAGTTCTTCGAGAATCTTCTTACGCGCGACAAATCGATCCAGACCCTGGTAGGCCTGCGGCACGTTGGTATTCAGCGTTGCATCCAAATTGAAAATATTAATGTTTTCAAGATGATGACGTCGACCGACGATGAAATCGTTGAAGTCATGCGCAGGCGTAATTTTTACGCATCCGGTTCCAAACTCCGCATCGACGTAGTCGTCTGCAATGACAGGTATGGATCGGCTCGTCAGTGGCACCATTGCCCGGCGTCCGACGAATGCGGTATAGCGGGGGTCAGCAGGGTTCACAGCAACTGCGACGTCTCCCAACAGGGTCTCTGGTCGCGTGGTTGCGACGACCAACGAACCTTGGCCATCTTCCATGGGGTAACGGATTTCCCAAATCTTGCCGTCTTCTTCCTCGCTGTCGACTTCGAGATCAGAAACCGCTGAACCAAGCTTGGGATCCCAATTGACTAGTCGCGTACCGCGGTAGATAAGCCCCTGATCGTAGAGTTGCACAAATACCTCGGCCACCGCCTCGGACATGCGCGAATCCATGGTGAAATAGCCTGCTGACTGCTGATCAGCATCCGCGTAGTTCCAGTTGCAAGAGGCGCCCAGACGCCGCATTTGTTGAGTAATGCTCGCGCCGGACTGTTTTTTCCAGTCCCACACCCGTTCAGTGAACGCGTCGCGTCCCAATTCAAGCCGCGACTTTCCCTCGGCTTCAAGATTTCGCTCGACCACGATCTGTGTGGCGATACCGGCATGGTCGGTGCCGACAACCCAGTTGGTGTCCTCGCCACGCATACGGTGATATCGAATCAAGGCGTCCATCAGGGTCTGCTGGAATGCGTGTCCCATATGCAAGGTGCCGGTGACATTCGGCGGTGGCAATTGAATGCAATAACTGGAACGTGTACCGGGATCCGGCTCCTTGAAATATCCGCGCCTCTCCCATTCGGGATACCAGTGGGACTCGATGGCTCCGGGATTGAAACTTTTTTCCATGCTCATGGTGTGCTTGCTGCGCCGCGTGCGGTTATTGATAACTTGGATTGGTCGATCATTGAGGTCCGATTAATGGATTGTTTATCTAAAAGGACTTGTTCAACGGCGCGTGAAACCGCGATGCGAACCAGAGCCTCAACATCAAGTCGAAGCTGTTCTGACAGGGTTTGGAGCGTAACGCGAACATGTTCCTCCAGTCTTTCTTTCATCGAATCCCCGAGAACTGATTCAATTCTCGGCGCGAGCGCGAGCATTACTTCCTGCAGAATTCTATCCTCGGATAAATCGTCGGCCGAGGCAGGACTTTGTGTTGGCGGGGATATGACACTGTCTATCTCGGCAATGCCAATAGCGCTCTCTGACTCGGCTATGATGTCTGTCAGCACCGGAAAATCGGCTTCAAGCACGGGCTTGACGCTGCCGCGATATCTACCGAGCAAGGCGTCTGTCTTGTCCAGAAGATCGCCGCTATCGCTCACTTTGTCGGGACTTTCGAGAGGTCTACATGATTGACTTCGTAACCGCGTTCCTTGTAATGCCGCCAGCGGCTGCGAGCGGCATTCTGATCGCCGTCGGTTGAACTGACGATTTCAATTAGGCGCCGGTAACGACCGAACACCGCAGGAAGGGTATCGGCGAGATTGACAAGAAGTTCGTCCGGGCCGCTGTTATCCAGTTCGGGCGCGATTATGACTGGGGTCTGCGAGGCGAGGCGATCGGTCGCAAAACAATGCGGTATGAAACCGGTTGCCGGGTAGGCCCACAGGAGTTTGTCCATGGCGCGCGCAACGGAATCGTCCGGCGCAAATAGGGTAATGGCGATGTTTTGGGATATTGCTTTGAGCGTGAGTTTGCACGCGATTTGCAGTCGCGACTGATCGGTCGAGTAAAAATCGATTCTGGTCATCGTAAGCTCTGCAACTGGTCTTGATCGGACCATCGCTGAAAATGGCCGCGATCAACGGCGCGCATGCTTGTTTGCCTTGCGGATGAGGAAGTTGGTCAATAGCGGAATGGGGCGTCCGGTGGCCCCTTTGTCCTTGCCCGACTTCCAGGCTACTCCTGCGATGTCCAGATGAGCCCAGTCAAACTGTTTGGCGAATCGGGAAAGAAAGCAGGCGGCAGTGACGCTACCCGCAGGGCGCCCTCCGATATTGGCAAAATCCGCGAAATTGCTTTTCAACTGTTCCTGATAGTCATCCCAAAGCGGGAGCCGCCAGGCACGATCCCAACTGCGTTCGCCAGCGACCAGGAGTTCATCTGCTAGAGCATCGGAATTCGAAAAAAGTCCCGAGCAGACGTGACCGAGGGCGATGATGCACGCGCCCGTTAGCGTCGCGACATCGATCACCGCGCTTGGCTTGAAACGTTCGGCATAGGTCATTGCGTCGCAAAGAATCAGTCGGCCTTCCGCGTCGGTATTCAGAATTTCAATCGTCTGTCCGGACATGCTGGTGACGATGTCTCCGGGCTTGCTAGCGGCGCCCCCCGGCATGTTTTCCGTCGCGGGGACAATTCCGATGACGTTCAAGGGCAGCTTCAATTCTGCCACGGCACGCATCGTGCCGATCACGGCGGCCGCACCGCACATATCGAATTTCATTTCATCCATCTCGCCCGCGGCCTTGATCGATATACCACCGGTATCAAAGGTGACCCCTTTGCCGATCAAGACTATTGGCTTCTCATTTTTTGCCGCACCGCGGTGCGAGATCACAATGAATTTGGGCGCTTCTCTGGACCCTTTCGCGACGGAGATCAACGCGCCCATTTTCAGGCGCTCCATGTCTTTGCGTTCAAGGACTTCTACCTTAAGGCCATGTTGCTTGGCCAGATTTTCGGCGGTTTTTGCGAGATAGCTTGGCGTGCAGACATTGCCGGGGAGGTTGCCAAGATCCTTGGCCAGATTCATGCCGGCGGCTATGGCGCGTCCATTTACCAGGCCGGGTTCAAAAGCAGACCGTTCGCCAGCACCGCGCAGTCCGAGGGTGATCGAGGTGATCGATTGCACCTTGCTTTTTTTGCTTTTCATCTCCTCAAACCGGTACAAAGCTTCCGAGGCGGCGATGACAAGGTGGCGCGCTTTCCATTCCGAATCCCGGTCGTTGACCTCGGTTTCGGCGAGCGAAACCCAGACATCCTTGATCGCGGAACCGCTAACCGCGATTACGCAATTGCGAATCGCATCGCAGTATTCCTTTGCGCGAAAGTTTTCCTTTTTTCCCAAGCCGATAATTAATACTCGTTCCGCCACAACACCGTGAACACGGAAAAGCATTCTGCTGAAACCGGATTTCCCCTGAATATCGCCGCTCTCCAGAAGTGATTTCAACAGTCCGCCGGAGGCGCGATCAATGCTGGTCGCAGCAGCGGATAATATGCCGGATTCGAACACTCCCACGGCCAAGCACGAGGTTTTCGCGTTCTCGGGCGCCGATACTTTTATGCTAAATTCCAACGCTTCTCCTTTATGATAAATGCATCTGGCAGAAAACAGTGTTACTAAAGTAAAGGGGCATGCAGGGCTCCCGAAGACCTGCTTCTAGGAGATGCACCACTAAGAAGGACTTACTGCTCCGGTTGATTATCCCCGAATTAATCTGGTTCAGGCAAAAAGGGAGGCAACGACGCCGGCTCTCGGTGGCATCTTTGTATTTTTTTCCAGTTTGGCGGGGTAGTGTTTGACGGTGATTTTTCAGCGCACATTGATCCGGGAGTTCTCCAGTCTTGCATTGGCGGTATTCGCCACGCTTTTCGCAGTTACGTTGACAACGCAACTCATTCGATTGCTTGGCCAGGCCGCCAGCGGCCGGGTGCTCTCCGAGGGCGTTCTGGCGCTGCTGGGTTTTTCTGCCGTTAATTACCTTCCCGTGTTGTTGTCCTTGACGCTGTTCATCAGCGTACTGATGGCCTTGTCACGTGCTTATCGGGATTCTGAAATGGTGGTTTGGTTCTGTTCCGGGCAGTCATTGCTTGCCTGGATCCGTCCGGTCGCCTTGTTTTCGCTCCCGATTATTGTACTGATCGGTCTGCTTTCTTTATTTCTTTCGCCATGGGCCGTGGGTATGAGCGAGGCTTATCGAAAGCAAATGGACAATCGCGATGATATCGCGCGGGTTTCGCCCGGAGTATTTCGCGAAGCCAGCGCAGCGCAGCGGGTGTTCTTTGTCGAAGCAATCGATGGCGACGAGACCAATGTTCAAAATGTTTTTGTCTCCCAGACTGTCAAGGGCAAACTTTCAGTCATGGTGAGTCAACGTGGATTTTGGGAAGCAACCCAAGCGGGGGATCGATTTGTGGTTCTGCTCAACGGCAGGCGCTACGACGGCACGCCTGGAATGTTGGATTACAAAGTGATGGACTTTGAGCGCTACGCAATTCGTATAGAGGCCAAAGAGGTGATTTCCCCCCAGGTTTCGACCAAGGCGATCACCACATTGGCATTGATTCAGGATCCCAACAAGGCGAATTTGGCTGAGCTGCTGTGGCGAATCGGCTTGCCATTGTCCGCGATGACGCTGGTGTTGCTTGCTATTCCGCTTTCGTTCGTGAATCCCAGGGCCAGCCGTTCGATAAATCTGATCTTTGCTTTGTTAATCTATATGGCTTATTCGAATCTGATCAGTATCGCCCAGGCTTGGGTGCTTCAGGGGCGGATGAGTTTCGCCGCGGGCTGGTGGATAGTGCACGCGGTAATGCTGTGCATTCTGGGATTTCTCTTTCTACGCAGGCTGTGTGTCGGCTCCTTATTGAGAATAGGCGCATGGCAATTGCGCGCTTAAAGGTTTTTCGGCGCTATCTGGCCGTCGAGATTTATGGCGCGACGCTATTTGTTTTTGCCGCGTTTCTCGGCCTGTTCGCGTTTTTCGACCTGATCAACGAACTTGGCGATATCGGCAAAGGCAGTTACCGTTTGCAGCACGCCCTGGCATTTGTCGCCTTAAATGCGCCGACCCACATCTACGAATTATTTCCGATCGCGGTATTAATAGGCAGCTTGTATGTTTTGTCCAGGCTTGCTGCGAATTCGGAGTATACGGTCATGCGAGCGGCAGGGCTTTCACCGGCTGACACCGGCCTTATACTTCTTCGCATTGGCATTGTTTTCGCCCTGATGACCTTTTTGTTCGGCGAGCTTGTCGCGCCGTTTGCCGACGGCGCCGCGCGACGCCTGAAGCTTCAGGCCACCAGTGCGGTTGTGGCTCAGGAGTTTCGCACCGGGCTATGGATAAAGGATGAAGGCCGCTTCGTCAATGTTCGAGAGGTTCTCCCGGATGCGAGCCTTTCAGGTGTTCGTGTTTTCAGTTTCGACAATAATCACAGGCTGCTTTCCATTGTCGAGGCCAGGACTGCGTATTTTTCGGGGGAAGGCAGTTGGCGGCTAGAAGGAATTACCGAAACGCGATTTGATGCGCAGCGCGTGGTCGTACAGACGCTCGATACGCTTGTGTGGCGCTCGGTTTTGACGCCGGATATCTTGTCCGTGCTATTCGTGCAACCGGAGCGCATGTCGGCGTGGAATTTGTATCAGTACTCGCGGCATCTTGGAGAGAACCGGCAAAAAACAGAGCGCTACGAAATCGCGATGTGGAAAAAGCTCATCTATCCTGTGGCGGTGCTGGTAATGATGGCCCTGGCATTGCCATTCGCCTACCTGCAAGTCAGAGCGGGTGGGGTGGGCGTACGGGTTTTTACCGGCATCATGATAGGAATATTGTTTCATATGCTGAACAGTCTTTTCTCACACATTGGATTGTTGCAGGCTTGGGCTCCGCTGGCATCTGCAATCATGCCAAGCGTGCTGTTTTTTATGGCGGCCATTTCGTTGATGTGGTGGGTGGAGCGACGATAGCTCAAGATATCGTCCCGATCTCGCTCGCCGGTCGTCCCGCCGATCTAATATGAGTCGACCCTGACGACCCGCGTCCTGGCGAGGCGATCGTGCAAAAAATGCCTGTCCCGATCAAAAAATGCCCACCAAAATCCGGCGCCAAAACACAGCAGTGATAGCCAGGCCGCCAGGTATCGCAGCGTGCACTGTGCGAGCCCTAGCGGTTCTCCACGGGTGTTAATAAGCCGTAATCGCCAGGTTTTCATAGGGAGTGTTTGTCCGCCACGCAGCCAGCACCAGTGAAAATAAAGGCCAAAGACAAGAAATAGATAGAGCTGATACGCGTGTCGGTTCCAGCCGCTGAGTTCCGATTCGACGGCGCCGTGAAATAGCAAGGATGCGATAAACGCGATCGCAAAAAGCAGTACGCATTCGTAAATCAGCGAAAGAAAGCGCCGGCCCAGGCCGGCAGACACAATTCCTCTTGGATGCATTTCATTTACCACTGATATTAGCGAGATTTTTCGACGGAATCCTGATTGCTTTGCTTGGCCGGCGCCTGCTTCGGACTTGCTTTCGTACTCTTGGCGCTGGTGCTTAATTTCTGACGCTGTTCTTCCGGAAGTTTTTGGTACTCGTCCCATGCCTCAACCAGCGATTGCTTTTTCTCCGCTGGCATCTGCTTGATTTTTTTTGCGCTTTCACGAATTGCGCCCAGCTCCTCTTGGGATAGCTTTACCCAGCGTTGAATGCGCTTTTGGATCTTGGCTTGATCGTCGGGGGACATGTCAGGATACCGCTCAGCTATATCCAGCATCGTTCTTCTGCGCCGGGTCGTGTAATTATCCCAGCTATCGGATAGTGGGGCGAGAACCATCTGCTGTTGGGGGGAGAGTTCCTGCCAATTAGGTGGTTTCTTGACTGGCGCCGCCGGGAATGCCGACGAAGCAAGTAAAAATAACAATGTTAGTCCGAGGACCGCTTTAACCATAGGTCAAATCCCTTGTCGAGATAGGCGTCCATGGGCAGATCGCCAGTGAGAACTTCGGTATCAATCTCGATTATTTCTTCCTGAAGCTGCGCCTGATACCAGTGATTCGAAGCGTATAAGCCAAGAATCAGAAAAATCAGCGGAAGTACTATTCGAATTGCCACAGAGTATGCGTCGCCGTAAATACGCCCCGCATTGTTTGCCGTGGCAAAGACAAGTTCGGGGGAGGTGGCTTGATGTTTCAGAAGTGCCGCCAAGCGGGCAGCTTTCAAACGCTCAAGCGTTGGCTCGTCGAGATTGAGCCCTAGATTCAAGGTCTGCTTGATTCGAAATCCGAATTGCTTTTCATTCATGATTCAATTCCGCGCCCCCGTAAGGCCTTTGCAAGTGTATGCGTGGCGCGAGAGCAATGAGTCTTCACACTGCCTTCGGAGCAGCCCATAACCACCGCTGTCTGGGCAAGGTCCATTTCCTCCCAATAACGCAGCAGGAAGGCTTCGCGTTGACGTGATGGCAGTTTTTGCATTTCTTTATCAATTATTTCAACAAGTTGTAATTCTTGCAGCGACTGGGCTGGATTATTTGGCGAGTACGAATCTGGAGCCTCAAAGGATTCCTGCGGATCATAGTCGTCCTCAGCGTCTCTTGGTACTAGAGAAGAAAACAGCGTGGTCCAGCGCGAACGTACTTTTTGCCTTCGGAAATGGTCCTTTATGGTGTTTTGCAATATCCGATGAAAAAGCATTGGATATTCACTCGCGGGTTTCGCGCCGTATTTTTCCGCGATCTTGAACATTGCGTCCTGGACGATATCCAAAGCCGCATCTGAATCGCGTACCGAAAAAAGCGCGAGTTTATAGGCGCGCCGTTCGACGGTCGCGAGAAACTCTGAGAGTTCTTGATGAGAAGCCAGGAGCCTTTCCTTTTTATGATGCTCCCGATGAGAAGAGCAATCTTATCAAAATGTCGTTCGGAAACAACTGATTTGAAAATAATTTGAAGATAAATACTTGACCAAAAGTAAGCCTAAACGTACCCTAGAGGGTCATGTAAATGGAATGGCCGTTGCACAACGGCTGATACTGTGCCAACTCCAACTGATCTTTGCCTGATCGGACAGGGAGCACAGAGCACAGATGGGGCCGAGAGCGGCGACAGAGAGCGGGGGCAGAGAGCGTATATCCGACGGTTCCTGGAGAAAACGAAAATTCGGAGATTGTTTTTGCAGAAGATCTTCTAGGATTCTTAATCCAGATCATCTCATTATTTTTTTCACTTTTAATTGGCACAGCCAAAGGACCTCAAGGAGCCAGGGAAACGCCTCGGGCTGCCATGAACAGGGCATAGCGAGGATTTTGTGCGGCATATTATTTCCATACTTCTTGAAAATGAATCCGGGGCACTGTCCAGGGTGGCAGGCCTTTTTTCCGCGCGGGCCTATAACATCGAGTCCCTTACTGTCGCGCCGACCGAAGATTTGTCCTTATCACGGATGACTTTAGTAACGAGCGGTTCGGACGATGTTATCGAACAGATTACAAAGCAGCTCAATAAACTGGTGGAGGTTGTAGTGGTAATGGACCTCTCCGAGGCGGCGCACATTGAGCGGGAATTGATGTTGATTAAAGTGCGTGCTCTTGGCAAGGATAGAGACGAAGTCAAGCGGATGTGCGATATATTCAGAGGACGGATTCTAGACGTAACCGAGGGTACTTATACAATCGAAATAACCGGTACGGGCGCCAAGCTTGATGCTTTTGTTGAAGCCTTGGACAAAAATTTGATTCTCGAAACCGTGAGAACCGGCGCCTCAGGGATTGGACGCGGCGAGCGCGTGCTTAAAGCTTAGCGGCCTCGTGGCGGAATCGCGGTTTTTTTTAGTTTGATCGTGGTTGTTCAGTTTGATCGCGTGTTTTTAGTTTGATGGGTCATGGATTGGTTTGCATTGCTTGAACTCAATGCAGTGATGAAAATGAAATAGTAATAGGGGTGTGACATGAAAGTTTTTTACGACAAGGACGCGGACCTTTCCCTGATCAAGGGGCGCAAGATCACTATCGTCGGTTATGGATCACAGGGACATGCGCACGCGCTTAATTTGCGTGATTCGGGCATGCAGGTGACCGTTGGCCTCAGAAAAGGCGGCGCATCCTGGGACAAAGCGAAGAAAGCCGGCCTGAAGGTCGCGGATGTCGCCGCAGCTGTAAAGAGCGCCGACGTCGTCATGATGCTGATGCCCGATGAGAACATCGCCGAGGTCTACCGCACGGAAATCGAGCCGAATATCAAGAAAGGCGGCACCTTGGCGTTCGCCCACGGTTTTAACGTGCATTACGCGCAAGTGGTGCCGCGCTCGGACCTCGACGTAATTATGATCGCACCGAAAGCGCCTGGGCATACTGTTCGCGCGACTTACGCTGCTGGCGGCGGAGTGCCGATGTTGATTGCTGTTGCGCAGGACAAAAGCGGCAAGGCGCATGGCGTGGCACTGTCCTACGCGGCTGCCATCGGCGGTGGCAGGGCCGGAATCATTGAAACCAATTTTCGCGAGGAAACGGAAACTGATCTGTTCGGCGAGCAAGTGGTTCTGTGCGGCGGCGTCGTTGAGTTGATCAAAGCGGGATTCGAAACACTGACCGAGGCCGGATATGCTCCGGAGATGGCCTATTTTGAGTGCCTGCATGAAGTCAAATTGATCGTGGATCTGATTTATGAGGGTGGAATAGCGAATATGAACTATTCTATTTCCAATAATGCCGAGTACGGGGAAATTACCCGTGGTCCGAGGATCGTCACCGAGGAAACCAAAAGAGAAATGAAGCGGATACTGGCCGAAATTCAGAGCGGACAATATGCTCGCGACTTCGTGCTTGAGAATAAAGCGGGTGCGCCCATGTTGCTTGCGCAGCGCAAGAATCTGGCCGCGCATGGCATTGAGAAGGTCGGTGAGACCCTGAGGGCAATGATGCCTTGGATTAAACGAAACAAAATGGTTGATCAATCTCGCAATTAGGCTGACGCGGCGGCAAACAGGGGCTTTTCAGAGTTTTAATCGCTGATTTCCCGCTCACTTGCAGCGGGGACCTGAAATCGGCGAATCCCAAGGGGGTAGCCTCGGGGTCAATGGCGGGGTGAATACCCCACTGAGATTTATTATTTAATCGATTAGGACGATCATGAAATTTTCGAGGTATGCGATTTCGATCCTCCTGGCGGTTGCGATGCTGGGATGCGATGGAACGACACCGCAGTCGGAGGGGGCAAAGAAAATAGGCTCCGCGCCCAAACAAACCATAGACAAGGTAGTCAACGAAGCCAACAAGGCCGTGGAGCAAGGTGAAGCACGCACGCGCGACGCGATAGATGGAACCAAGTAGGTGCGAGGTAATAACGTGCTCCCCGTCATTGCAGGCGCGAGATAAGCGGCGATGACGGAATACAAGAAACGTGGATTGTTAAACCCGGAAATCCGCCGGCGTGGGATCTACATTCTTCCCAATCTTTTTACGACTGCCGCATTGTTTGCCGGATTTTATGCGATTGTTCAGGCAATGAATCAAAGATTCGAGCAAGCCGCCGTGGGCATCTTCGTGGCCATGGTTCTCGATGGCCTTGACGGACGCGTGGCGCGTATGACGCGTACGGAAAGCGCGTTTGGCGCCGAATACGACTCGCTGTCGGATATGGTGTGTTTCGGCGCGGCACCGGCGCTTATCATGTACGAGTGGGCATTGAAATCGCTAGGCAGGCTAGGGTGGATAGCCGCCTTTATCTATTGCGCTGCGGCAGCTCTCAGACTTGCGCGTTTCAATACGAATCTTGACGTGGTGGATAAGCGATATTTTCAGGGATTGCCCAGCCCTGCGGCGGCCGCGCTTTGTGCCGGATTGATTTGGGTTATCGATGATTTCCAAATCGAAAGAGCGGAAGTGATCATTGGCATCGCGTGCGCGATAACTGTTTTCGCAGGCCTTACCATGGTCAGCAATCTTCCCTTTTACAGTTTTAAGACCTTTAATCTGCGCCGAAGCGTTCCGTTTTGGGGAGTGCTGTTAATCGTCCTTGCAATGCTCGTTATATCAAGCAATCCACCGATGGTTCTTTTCCTGCTGTTCGTGGGATATACGTTTTCTGGCTACTTCTTGTGGGGATGGAGGCGTTGGAAAAACGAGGTGAAGGTGCTGTAGCGCGCCTCAGGTTTCATGCCTACCCATTGACATTCACTTTCCAGACGTGACCGCCGCCGCCGAACCTTTAGGGCCTCTGGCGAAAGCAATAGTCAAGAAAAAGCACGACAGTGCCAGGGCGATTTCCGCCAGTGCAAGCGATCGGGAAAGTCCAGTTTCGGCGAAGGCACGCACGCAACCCTCCGCGAAATAGGCGAGTACTAAGAATGATGACCATTGATACGTGTATCGACGTTCCCGCAGAACGCCAAATATCGGTATCACCAGTGGGAATGCTTTCAGCGCTAGCATGGACCCTCCTGGACGCAGGGGAGCCAGCCAGAGTTCCCATGCAAGGCACAGCATGATCAGCGCGGTCAAGGCGGCAGCAGTCAGCACAGGAATTGAGGATCTGGCTATCACGGCTATCCCTGACTCGCAATCTTGTCGTTGAGTGGCCGCTGCTCGTATTTCCAGGTCAAGCGCATGGCTCGATATACAAGATTGGGATAGTCTGGTTTGCCTAGACTGCCGTTATATCTGGCCAGCGCGCGCGTCAAATCTCCCTTTTCCAAATCCAGATAGTGCTTGAGGATTGCGCATCCGAATCGAAGATTCGTCCTCAGATCGAATAAATTATCTCCGCGGCGTCCGATTAGTCCCACCCAGAATGGCATTACCTGCATGAAACCGCGGGCGCCCGCGCTTGAAACCGCATATTTCCTAAAATTGCTTTCAACCTGAATTACCGCGAGGACAATTTGAGAGTCGAGACCGGCACGCGTGGATTCGTAGTGAACGGATCTCAGAAACCCCAACCTGGTCCGATAATCAGGCAGGCGCCTGTCCAGGCGACTCGACATCTCGGTTAGCCAGGCAACCGCCTCGGTGGCATCGGAAAATCCATGCCGCGGCGCGGGATCATCCGCGACCGACGCCGCCAGTCCCGCGCGAACGCTCGCCGCCATGGGTTCATAAATTTGTGCGCCGGCTTGAATGTCACCTGCCATGGCGCTAGCCGCGACAGCCGCGAAAAATAGCGTGACCTTCAGCACAGGATTCTTTGAATTTCCTCAAATGCCGTGCCTAGAGGAATCTGGCGCGACTCGGTATCTCTACGCGATTGGTACTCGACCATACCCAGTTTCAGTCCGCGCTCACCAATGGTTATCCTGTGGGGGATTCCCAAAAGCTCTATGTCGGAGAACATGACACCCGGTCGTTCATCGCGGTCATCCAGAAGGACGTCGATACCGGCTTGTTCCAGTTGGCTGTGCAAGGTATGAGCTGCTTCGCGCACTGATTCGTTTTTCTGGTGGCCAATAGGCACGATGGCAACAGAGAATGGCGCTATCGACGGCTGGAAAACAATTCCGCGTTCGTCGTGACCTTGTTCAATGGCCGCGCCGACAATTCGAGTAACGCCAATTCCGTAGCAACCCATTTCATACGGTTTGGAGGCGCCTTGCTGGTCGAGGAACAGGGCTTTCATGGCCTGCGAATACTTTGTTCGAAGTTGAAAAATGTGCCCAACTTCGATGCCGCGAACAATCTCCAAGGTTCCCTTGCCATCGGGACTAGGATCGCCGGGAATGACATCGCGAAAATCGCCAACACTGTCCTCGGATATTTCAGGCAATTGCGGTGTTCCCCAGTTTGCCCCGGCCAGATGGAATCCTTCCTTGTTAGCGCCGCAGATAAAATCGCTCATTGCAATAACAGACCGGTCGGCAAAAATAGTGATCGCTCCCTGGCCTACGGGACCGAGGTAGCCCGCCGGACATGCCAGGGTTTTCGCAATTTCGTCGTCACTGGCGAATCTGAATGGACCAATCGTCCGCGCAGCTTTTATCTCATTGAGATCGTGGTCTGCTCTGAGCAAAATCATCGCGAATTGCGTGGATGATTCAATATCCGTGGATTCACGAACAACGATGATTGTCTTGAGGATATTTCTCAAGGAGACGCTCAGGAATGCCGCAACGTCCTCGCATTTTTTCTTCTCAGGCGTGGCTAGTTCTCGGATGGATTCTTTGGCCAGTGGGCGTTTTTCCGATGGTGCCAGGGCCTCTGCCAACTCGACGTTGGCGGCGTAGTCCGAGGTGGGGCAAAACGCAATTGCATCCTCGCCGGAGTCTGCGAGCACATGAAACTCGTGCGATCCGGTGCCGCCAATTGAGCCTGGATCGGCGCTGACCGCGCGAAATCGTAGGCCCAGCCGGGTGAAAATGCGGCTGTAGGTGTCGTGCATTTTCAAATATTCGCGCTGTAGATCTTCGTAACTGGCGTGAAACGAATAGCCGTCTTTCATGACAAATTCCCGCCCACGCATCACCCCGAAGCGTGGGCGTATTTCGTCTCGAAATTTTGTCTGAATCTGGTAAAAATGTCTTGGCAACTGACGGTAACTGCGAAGTTCGCGCCGTGCGACATCGGTGATTACCTCCTCGTGCGTGGGGCCCAGGCAAAAGGAGCGTTTATGCCTATCCTTCAGCCGTAACAGTTCCGGGCCATATTGTTGCCAGCGTCCAGACTCCTCCCATAGTTCGGCCGGTTGTACCGAGGGCATTGAAAGCTCGATCGCCCCAGCTTTGTTCATTTCATCGCGAACAATAGCTTCGACCTTGCGCAGGACCCGCAAGCCCATCGGCATCCAGGTATAGATCCCGCCCGCAAGTCGTTTGATCAGCCCGGCGCGCAACATCAGCTTATGGCTAATGAGTTCCGCTTCGGCGGGAGCTTCTTTAAGAGTAGAAATGAAAAATGAACTTGCACGCATAGGTGATGCTCTGCTGAAATGCAAATTCTACTAGGGAAGCATTGGTAGATGTTCAGATAGCGACTAAGAGGCTCGAATTATTCGTTGATATCCAAATGTCGAACAGGTAATTGTCAATATGCATTAAAGCTTGGTAGCGGGCTATGGCGGAAATTGCCGAAGGGTGTAATTGAGGAGGTATCCAACATTTATTCGATGAAATGTGGAAGAATCGGTTTGGTGTAGAAGCTTGCGGGGCCGAACATGCTTGATAAAGACGGCTATCGACCGAACGTCGGGATTGTCTTGTGCAATTCGCGTAATGAAGTGTTTTGGGGCAAGAGAATTCGGGAGCATTCCTGGCAATTTCCACAAGGTGGAATGGATCATGGAGAGACCCCGGTTGCGGCCATGTACCGGGAACTTCGCGAGGAAACTGGTTTGCTGCCGGATCATGTGCGCATACTAGGCCGCACGCGAGATTGGCTGCGCTATGAGGTGCCCACTCAATGGGCGCGGCGTGACTGGCGTGGTGTTTATCGTGGACAGAAGCAGATATGGTTTCTGTTGCGGTTGGTAGGGCGGGACTGCGATGTGTGCCTGCGCCTATCTCCGAAACCTGAGTTTGATGCGTGGCGCTGGAACGAGTATTGGGTTCAACTGGAGTCGGTTATCGAATTCAAGCGTGACGTGTATCAACGAGCCTTGACCGAGTTATCGAGATATCTTGATCGGGATTCGCGGCATAGGGGAATGGCAGGTCGAAGTCTGCCTTGCGAAGAGTTGAATAAACAGTAATTCGCGGCGCAGGGCGTGTCGGTACATCTCATTGATTTGCATCTCGATGAACGCTAAAATTACCTTTCACTTGAATTTGAACTGAATTTGCTTAACAGGAGAGGGATAACATGGCACTAAAAGGCAGCAAGACACACGAAAATCTGAAGGCCGCGTTCGCGGGTGAATCACAGGCGAACCGGCGCTATTTATACTTCGCGAACAAAGCCGACATTGAAGGGCAAAATGATGTTGCCGCCTTATTCAGATCAACGGCTGAAGGGGAAACCGGTCACGCTCATGGACATTTGGACTACCTCGCGGAGGTGGGGGATCCTGCTACGGAATTGCCAATTGGCGGCTCTCGCCTTAATTTAACGGCAGCAGTAGCCGGTGAAACGCATGAGTACACTGATATGTACCCCGGAATGGCAAAAGCCGCCCGAGGCGAGGGATTCGCGGAGATCGCGGATTGGTTTGAAACCCTCGCGAAAGCCGAACGTTCGCATGCAAATCGCTTTCAGAAGGCCTTGGATCAGCTAGCTGACTAGGGTTTCATGTTGAGAATGAATAGCGGACACTAGTGGTCCGCTATTTTTTTTGGGTGCGCCCGGCAGGGAGCTCGAAAACAAGGATATTTAGCAAACCGCTCGCGGCAGGAGGGACGAGCCAAAAACCATTAAGTAAGGGCCATTCGGGGCAGAGGACCCTTGTTCAGCGTTTGCCTATCTAAACCATACCGGCTTGCGCTTGTCGCGAAAGCTCGCCTTGCCTTCGCGTGCTTCCTCGGAATTTTGCGAAGCCGCGAATTCGGATTGTATTTTTTCGATTAGCGCGGGAGTCATTGGATTGTTCGCAAGCAGCGCCGAGCTTGCCTTGACGGCGCGCGTGGCATTGGGCCCGGAGAGCAACAATTCGTTGACCACGCGTTGCAATGAATCATCGAGTTTGTCCGGCTCGCAGACGGTCTGGACGAAACCCATGCGCTGCGCGTCCTCCGCTGAAAAACGCTCGCCGGTCTGGGCGTAGCGGCGAAAGTTATTGGCACCTATCGCCCGCTGAAAATACACGCTCAGTGTTCCCGATGTCATGCCCAGGCGCGCTTCGGGGATCGAAAAGAAGGCGCTGCGAGTGGCAATCGTCATATCGCAACAGGCGGCGATTGCCATGCCGCCGCCCACGCAGGCCCCTTGTATAAGCGCGATGGTGGGCGCGGGGCATGTGTCGATGAGTTGGCAGATATCGAAGCTGTCGCGCACTTTGCCCGACGCGGGAACGGCGGAGGGTTCGCCGATGGCGGCGCCGGCGGAAAAATGCCTGCCCGCGCCGCGTAGCACGATTGCGCGAATAGCAGGATCGTTCCCCCATGTCTCAACATGATCGGCGAGTTCATTGAACATGCCCATGGTATAGCTGTTGGCTTTGTCGGGGCGGTTGATGGTGACAGTGGCGATGCCGCGCGTGTCAACACTGGCCAGAATATGCGAATCGCTCAATGGGGAATCTCCACAAAAAAAGGGCCAGGCTCTCCCTAGGGCAGGTCCAGTACACGTTTTGAAATAATGCTTTTCTGAATTTCGGTGGCGTCTGCGCCGATTAGGATGATGCGCGAGGCTAACAAGTCACCGGCGATGCCGTGTTCTCCGTCATCTGGTCGAACGGGTGCCAAAATCTGGGGAAAAACGCAAAATTTAGCTGCGCGGGCGTTGCGGCTGCTTTTTGGTCACCGCAGCTGTGGAAGCCTTGCGCGCCCCATTGCTTGCTGTGGCTTTTTTATTCTTCCCCGGCGCGGGCTTGCGGTTCCAGGTGGAAACCGCGACCTGTTCTTCGATGGCGATTTTCTGACCCGCAAAAAGACGACCAATGGCGTTCCAGCGGCGCAGATCTTCGATACTTACTTTGTACTTTGAGGCGATGGCAGGCAGGGTGTCGCCGCGCTGTACGGTGTGAATGATCTTGCGTGTTTCGGTGCGCGTGCCGCGCTCGAATTGTATTGGCGCAACATAGCCAACTGGCAGGGGTTCGGCGGCGGCGCCCGACCCCTTGACGGGCAAAAGCAACTGATAGCCCGGTCCGACATTGGTTCTTGCGGTGATGCCATTGGCGGCCTTTAACTTCGCCAGCGCGATGTCGTAGTTCGCGGCGAGTTTTTCCAATAAGTCACCTTTCTTGAGCGTGTAGGTCTGCCACGAAGACAGGGGCGCGGTGTGATTCTCCAGATTGGCAATGAATACCTCGGCGCGATCAGCGGGCAGCACCAGCTTTTGCGTCTGCGAGGTCGAGAGCACCAGTCGGTTGTGCGCCGGATTCAAGGCCATTAATTCCTCCACCGACATTTCAGCCAAACGCGCGGCCAATTTGATATCGATGTCCTTGCTTTTTTCCACCGTGACGAAATAGGGCTGGTTGGGAATCGGGTCAAGGCTTATGCCGAATAACTCCGGCTTGGCGATAATGTTTTTCAGCGCCTGGAGCTTGGGCACGTAATAACGTGTCTCGGCCGGCATGGTGAGGCTAGCGTAATCGGTTGGCATTCCTTTCGCTTTATTGCGCTCAATCGCCTTCGCCACCGCGTTTTCGCCCCAGTTGTAGGAGGCCAACGCGAGATGCCAGTCGCCATGCATCTTGTAGAGAAACTGCAGGTAATCCAGGGCCGCCGTGGTGGAGGCAAGAATGTCGCGGCGCCCGTCATACCACCAGTTCTGCTGCAACTCGTAGCGCTTGCCGGTAGCGGGTATGAATTGCCACAGGCCCGAAGCTCTCGCGCTCGAATAAGCCATCGGATTGAATGCGGACTCAACCATCGGCAGGAGTGCGAGTTCGGTGGGCATGCCGCGCTTCTCCAACTCTTCGACAATGTGATACAGGTAGCGCCTGCTGCGTTCGGCCAGCACCTTCATCATTTGCGGTCGCGCGGTGTACCAGACCTGCTGGCTATCCACCAAAGGGCCGTATAACTGCTGCATCGAATAACCGGTGCGAATTCGGTCCCACAGGTCGTCCTGGGGCGTGGTGAGGTCAATGGGCCGAGATACTTTGAGGGGTTCCCCGACTTCGCGAATATCGTTGATGGTGGGTGAGGACTCTGCGTCGGATTCCCTCGCATCTGGCTGCCGGTAGTCGACGCGTAGATCGAATGGTGCTGCCAGAAGCGAATTCGGCGAATTCGGCGCGGATCCTATTGCCTCGACGACGGGGCCCTGTTGGGCGACAGCGAGTGAGCACGCGCAGACCAGCGCGAAAAATGCGCTGTGCCGTATTGATGAAGGAAGAAAGCGGCGCTCATCTTGTGTAATGGTTTGGTGCATCGGCGGATGGTAGCCAACTCGGGCGGGGCTGGTCAACCAATCATTTCTATTGTCGAGTTGATTCAGCGAGAAACTGAAGAAAACCGTAGAAAATCACACGAAACTGCACGAAACTGCTCGAAATTTCACGAAATTTCAAGAAAACTCACGAAATGCCGAGATTTCGCCTGTTTTCGCCAATGAATTCGGTTTTTTCTGAGTTATTGCTTCATTTGATCGCCGCCCGAGGCAATGCCATTTAAGTAGTGTTCCCAAACATGAAGATTGGTCTCGCAGGCCGCCACAACGGCATCCTCCATGCGCAGATCTTTGGCGAATCGATCAATCGCTAACCAGCCCATATTCGAATGCGCGATGTCGGCTGCTTCGTGCAGTTCAAAAAACTCGAGTTGCTCGTTGGGAAGGCCGAATAATTTTTCCCAACGCTTGCGCTCCAAGCCAAACCAGCCCTGCCGTTTCATAACCCCACTGCCGTAACCCGGCACATTGACGCGCTCCGCGCAGGTATTGGCGACGATGCCCTCCAGCCAGTGACGGTTTGCCATCAGTCCTTCCCATGCAGCCCAGGCGATTTGCGTGGAGGGCAGGGGTTTTGCGGCGCGGATATCGCTGCGCTTCATGCCGATGCGTGTCCCCAATTCTTCCAGGATCTCCCAATGCGCACGGCCACCGCCGTACTCGTGATCGGCGATGACCTCCTCGCTGCATGCTTTGATAATACGAATGCGCGTGTCCCAATCGGGGCAGTTGGCGGCAACTTTAAGTTTCAACACTGAATTGCGCTGGCGCGTGTTGAGACGGTGCTGCATGACGAACATTTTTGCCCGGCCCTTTGTCATGGGTTCGCGGAAAAATCGTGTTCTCAGGCAGAAATCATCAATCACCTTGTCGAGTCGTGCGACGACGTTTGTTCTTGCAGGCATGTTAGTACTCCGGTTGGCCGCCAAGCGGGGATTCTCAGTGGGTACTCAGCGGGTATTCTACTAAGTGGATATTCTCATTGGGTATTTATTACCAAGCTTCTAATTTTTAGAAGACAATCAAATCCAGATCGCGTAAAAACCTCAGTGCTCGCCAGCGGCGAGAGTCAATATTGGTATTTTCGAGATTGTATTTTCGAGAGTTGTTCAATCACCTGGGGGAGAGTCGTATGTCTAAACCGAGATTATCCGAACGCATTGCATTGCAGTGAATTGCAGTGTTCCTGATCGCAACAGTGCCTGCATTCGCCCAGCAACCTGCTGCACCTGAAGCGGCGTCGCCCAAACCTGCGGCACTCTCCGGGCCTCCTGGATTGAGCACCATGGATCGCTCCAACCCGGCGCGCGCAGCAATTTGGCTGCGCGCGCGCACTTCGCGGCCTCGCAGTAAATCAGAATTTATTTTTCCATTCGCGGATATTGCGGAAGGTTTTGCTCGCCTCTGGGCTTTCGGGAAATTTGCGAGGTATGATGGCTCCAGTAGATTGGAAACGGAGGCCCGCGGGCAATGTTGGCGCAATGGTTTGATAGCGAGCAGGGGAAATACGTGCTCGACTGGGAGCTAGCCCAGTTCGATAGCGCGGTGGATGATATTTTCGGCTACCACGCCTTGCAGATAGGCCTGCCAGAAATCGATTTTCTGCGCGAGAACCGCATCCCACACAAAACCGTCATCGGCGTCGAGGAAGGAGCTTCGGTGCGCTCGCGCCCTTGGGAATTGCCGATCGCGAGCAACAGCGTTGACCTGGTGCTGCTGCCGCATGTGCTTGAGTTCAGCGAGCACGCGCACCAGATTTTGCGCGAAGCCGAGCGCGTATTGATGCCGGATGGCTCCATTGTGATTTCGGGATTCAATCCCGTATCGCTGTGGGGCGCGAAGCACGCCTTCGGGTTCAAGAGCGACCACTACCCCTGGCGCGGCAAGATGATCGGCCTGATTCGTTTGCGCGATTGGTTGAAGTTGCTCAGCTTCGAGCATAGTGGCGGGAGCTTCGGTTGCTATGCGCCGCCCTTTAAGAGCGCCAAGTGGCTCGAGCGCTGGAAATTCATGGAGAAGGCGGGCGAGCGCTGGTGGCCGATAGCGGGTGGCGCGTACGTGGTGCGAGCCATCAAGCGCACCGTGGGCATGCGCCTGGTGATGCCAAGCTGGCGCGAATGGCGCACCTCGGCCAAGGCATTGGCGCCCGTGGCGCAACGCGGCAACGCGGCAAGCCGCGGCGGCCTGGCTGCGCGAAGCACGAATGAACCGCGCTTTGATGGCAGAAGAAATCGCCCTGACGGCTGAAGAAATCGCCCTGACGGCTGAAGAAATCTCCCTGACGGCTGAAGAAATCGCCCTGACGGCTGAAGAAATCTCCTTGAACGCTGAAGAAATCTCCTTGAATGCTGAAGAAATCTCCTTGAACGCTAAAGAAATCCCCTTGAACGTAAAAGATATGTTGTCCGGCACCAAGCAGGTTGTCATCTATGCCGATGGCGCCTGCAAAGGTAACCCTGGGCGCGGCGGTTGGGGTGCGATCCTCAGTTTTGGCGATCATGAAAAAGAAATTTTTGGCGGCGAGCTCGATACCACCAATAATCGCATGGAGATGACCGCAGTGATTCGCGCTCTTGAATCCTTGAAGGAGCGTTGCGAGATCAATGTCTACACCGATTCGCAGTACGTGCAAAAGGGCATTGCCGAGTGGTTGCCCGCGTGGAAACGCCGCGGATGGCTTACCGCTGACAAGAAGCCGGTGAAAAATGTCGATCTGTGGAAAAAACTTGATGAACTGGCGCGCGGCCATTCGGCGCGCTGGCACTGGGTCAAAGGCCACGCTGGCCACCCAGGTAACGAGCGCGCGGACGTGCTCGCCAATCGCGGCGTGGAAAGTCTTGCCGTTTGAGCTGACTCGAATGAATCGTATTTAACCAGTCGCATCAAGTGACTTGCATAAAGTGAGTCGTATAAAGTGAGTTGCATCAAGTGAGCCGACAAGTCATCCTGGATACCGAAACCACTGGCCTCAATGCCCGCTTGGGCGATCGCATCCTGGAAATCGGCTGCGTGGAACTTCTCAATCGCCGATTGACCGACAATCATTTTCACCGTTATGTGAATCCGGGGCGCGACAGTGAAGAGGGTGCCTTGAAGGTGCATGGTATTACCAGTGAGTTTCTTGCCGACAAGCCCAGGTTCGAAGAGATCGCGCAGGATCTGTTGCGCTATGTCGAGGGCGCCGAGGTGATTATTCATAATGCGGCGTTCGATGTGGAGTTTCTCGACGCGGAGCTGGGGCGGCTGAAGTTGCCGCCCTTCTCGCAACACTGTGCCGGCGTATTCGACACTTTGAAACATGCGCGTGAGTTGCACCCGGGAAAGCGAAATTCCCTGGATGCGCTTTGCGAGCGCTATCAAATCGATAATTCCCACCGCACTTTGCACGGCGCCTTGCTTGATGCCTCCTTGCTGGCCGATGTCTACATTTCTATGACACGCGGTCAGGACAGCCTGGCGATCGATTTGGAGTCTCCTGCGAGTGCCTTGGTTTCCATGGGTGATGATTCAGGGGTCCGCCCGACACTGCGTGTGCTCGCGGCAAGCGCCGAGGAATTGACCGAACACGAAAAGCTGCTCGATGGCATCGATAAAGAGAGCAAGGGGAACACTCTTTGGCGCAAGCAGGCGGCTGCATAAAATAAAAACCGCGACAATGACGGAGAATCACGCATGAATAATCCCAAACATAATCCCAAACGACCCGACGCCCAGATCACCCATGTGGGGATTTACGTTCGCGACATGGACCTGATGGTCGAGTATTACTCGCGAATGTTGGGCTTGATGCTCACCGACCGGGGGCCCTATTACCGCGGCGGAGAAATTGCGTTCATGAGCCGAAAGGCCGACGAGCATCATCAAGTGGTGTTTGCCTCGGGCCGGCCGGCCGGAGAAAAATCCAGTATCAATCAGATATCCTTTCTTGTGGCCGACCTGGAAGTCCTGCGCTCCTATTACGCCGCGTTCGCGGCCGAAGGCCAGCAGGGTCTTGACCCGATCAATCACGGCAATGCCTGGAGTCTTTATTGGCCCGACCCGGAAGGCAATCGGCTCGAGGTCTACGTTCCCACGCCCTGGCATGTGCAGCAGCCCTTCGCCAATAAATTCGATTTATCGGACTCCTCGGACGTGATCCTTGCCCAGACCCTGGAAATGATCAAGAACGATCCAAGCCATTGTCCGCGCGAGCAATGGATCGATAGCCAACGATTGAAACTCGCGTAATGATCGATTCCGCCGATGCGGCCCTGGTATTGCGAACCCATGCTGCACAGGACGAGGGCATCGTTACGCTTACCCTCAATCGCGGCGCGCGCTTCAATCCGCTGTCAATGGAGATGATTGCCGCCCTGCACGGCCATATCGACCTGCTGGCGCGCGACAGGAGCGCGCGCGTGGTGGTGCTGGCGGGGGCAGGCAGGGGATTTTGCGCCGGCCACGATTTGAAGGAGATGCGTGCGAACAGCGCGGATGAATCCTGGGGAAAGAAACTCTTCGATGATTGCAGCCGCATGATGTTGGCCTTGACGCGTCTGCCGCAACCGGTGATCGCCAAGGTTCATGGCATTGCCACCGCTGCGGGATGTCAACTGGTATCGATGTGCGATCTGGCGGTGGCCGCAAGCGATGCGGTGTTTGCATTGCCAGGGGTGAACGTAGGTGTTTTCTGTTCGACACCGGCGGTTGGCGTGGCGCGTAACCTTGGACGCAAGCGCGCCCTGGAAATGCTCTTTACCGGCGAGACGATCACAGCGGACACCGCCCTCCAGTGGGGTTTGATTAACCGCGCGGTGACGGCGGCCGAGCTTGACGCCGAAGTGACTAAATTTGCGGCGATGATCGCCTCGAAAAGCCCCGCTGTCCTGGCTCTTGGCAAGGCGGCGTTCTACCGCCAGATAGAGGAGGGCATGCAGGACGCTTACGAAGGCACCGGCGCCGCCATGGCTTGTAATCTGGGTTTGCCCGATGCGGCAGAGGGCATCGATTCATTCATCGGCAAGCGAAAGCCGCAATGGAAAACTTGAGGATCGATAGGGTGTGCGCCATGATTTTCGTTAGCAACTGTGGTATTTGCGCTTTTTTCACCAGCCATGTTTAATCGTCCGCCAAACGCGCAATTGACTCACTTGGGCTTTCAAGTGATCGATCTGGATCGAATGATCGATTTTTATACCAGGGTCATTGGTCTGGTGCTGACTGATCGCGGCCCCTATTACCGCGGCGGGGAAATCGCATTTCTTAGCCGTGATCCCGCCGAACATCATCAGGTGGTATTGGCTTCGGGGCGTTCACCCGAAATGGGAACCATCATCAATCAGATTTCCTTCCTGGTCGATGATCTGGAGCATTTGCGCGTGTTTTATTCGCTGCTGCTTGCCGAATGCGTCAAGGAACTCGCGCCTCGAAATCATGGCAATGCCTGGAGCATTTATTTTCACGACCCCGAAGGCAATCGCATTGAGCTCTACGTGCCGACACCATGGCATGTTGGCCAGCCCTATGGACGGCCGCTCGATCTCACATTGCCGGCGCAGACTTTGCGCAAGCAAACCTACGAGATGATCCTTGGCGACCCGAGCTTCCAAACGCGCGAGAAATGGGAGTCGGAAATGAAAATGCTTTTCGATGGCGGCGGCGCTGCCCGCTAGGTTTGTCTTGCAGTGCACACTTAAATTTTTTGCAATGTGATTTTACTGATCGATGTTGTTGAAAGGAAAGCCATGAGAAGTCTCAAGCGTATGGGCTGCAGCTTTGCCTCCCTGGCAGTCTCGATGACATTGTCGGCGCCGCTTCTCGCGCAGGACTATCCCACCAAGCCCATCCAGTTCTTGATTGGCTTTGCTTTGGGCGGCAGCTCGGACCTGGTGAGTCGCTTGGTGGCCGATCAACTGGCGAAACGCCTGGGCCAACCTGTTGTTCCCATTAACAAGCCGACGGCGGGCGGCATCATCGCCAATGAGGCCGTCGCAAGGGCATCCCCCGATGGTTACAACCTGGTGTTACTTACCTCCGGGCATCCGATTGCCGCGGTGATGACGGCAAAAATGCCTTACGACGCGGTGAATGATTTCTCCATGGTGTCCACCGTCACTTCGTATCCGATGTTGATTACGGTGGCCGCCGACTCACCGGCGCGCAGCTTCGAGCAGTTGTTAGCCCGCGCCAAGGCGCAGCCGGGCAGGGTGACCTATGCCATCGCCGGCCCCGCGAGTGCTCACCGCTTGCTGGGTGAGTTGATACAGATCGAGGCCAAGGTGGATATGGTGGGCGTGACCTTCAAGGGCGGGGCCCAGGCAATGATTGATCTGCTCGGCGGCCGTATTGATGCCATGGTGGAGACCGCGACCTTCTCCTTGCCTCAAGTGAAGGGCGGCAAGATGCGCGCGCTTGCCGTGTCGACCGCCGGACGCTACTCGCCGCTTCCCGACGTGCCCACCGTGGCCGATACCGTGCCCGGTGTTGATTTCGGTTCCTGGCTCGGCCTTGCCACATCGCCAGGCACGCCGCGGCCGATCATCGACCGACTCAATAGAGAGGTGGGCGCCATGCTCAAATCACCCGAGGTGCGAGCGCAACTGGCCAATCTTGGTGGCGAAGCCTCGCCTTCGTCGCCGGATCAAATGCGCGACAGAATCACCGGCGAGATGGTCCGCTGGAAGCGGGTCATGGAAATCAGAAAAATCAGTCCGAATTAGCTTGCTTATGCACTCGTATTTGGTTGCTCAAGCCGGGTCG